>JAQXWO010000293.1 GCA_029225485.1 Lachnospiraceae bacterium | reverse complement strand
TTCTACTGCCCTCTTCATATCCTCATGGGACATATTGTCCAGCATGATAATGTCCGCGCCTGCATCCACTGCCTCCCGGACCATATCCAGATTTTCCACCTCTACCTCAATCTTGCGGACAAAGGGTGCATACTCCCTGGCCATACGAACCGCCTGGGTCACTCCGCCTGCCGCTCCGATATGATTGTCCTTGATCAGGACCCCGTCGGAAAGATTGTAGCGGTGGTTATATCCGCCTCCTGTTTTTACTGCATATTTTTCGAAAATACGCATGTTCGGGGTGGTCTTACGGGTGTCCAGCAGTTTGATTCCGCTGCCCTCCAGCAGCTTGGCCACACTTCTGGTATAGGTAGCGATCCCGCTCATTCTCTGAAGGAAATTCAGCGCCGTGCGCTCTCCGGAAAGAATCGCACGGATGTCTCCTGTCACTTCTGCCAGAAGATCTCCTTTCTTTACGTCATCACCATCTTTATAATACATCTTTACCTGAATTTTGTCATCCAAAAGTTCAAAAACACGCTGAAAAACAGGCAGGCCTGCAATGACTCCGTCCTGCTTGCAGATCAGATCCGCTCTTCCCTGCTCTGCATCTCTCATAACCGCGTTGGTGGTGACATCCTCACTGGAAATATCCTCCTTCAGTGCCATTAAAATCAAATCATCTGCGTTCAGTTTTGTTGTAATTGGATTCATGATGCTTTTTCCTTTCTCATTTCCTGTTTTAGTTTTTTCTCCTGCTGATCCCGTTGGATCTCGTTCCATATCATATGTTTTGCATGCTCAGCATACGCTTCGCTGTCTTCGAATTCTTCCATCTGAATTCCATAAACCTCTGCAATCACTTCGACCGGGAGCTCCTTTTCATTCATGCTCTCCAGACTCTGTCTTTTTCTGTTTTTCTCGTAATCTCTCGTCATATGCAGCGCAGCATTCTCCGCAAACACGAGACTTTCAAGCAGAGAATTGCTGGCCAGCCGGTTGGCGCCGTGGACACCGTTGCAGCAGGTCTCACCTGCCGCATACAATCTTTCCATGGAGGTACGTCCATCCAGATCAATGAAAACACCGCCCATGAAATAATGCTGAGCCGGTACCACAGGGATCCATTCTCTGGTCACATCATAGCCTTCCTCCAGGCATTTCCGGTAAATGTTCGGGAAACGTTCTCTGACATCCAGATCCTTGATAGGCAGCATGGACAGCCACACAAAATCTGTCCCGTCTTTTTCCATCTGCTTCCGGATCGCCTGAGAGAGCAGATCTCTGGGCATCAGTTCATTGGCAAATCGCCTGCCGTTTTTATCATACAGATGTGCTCCCTCCCCACGCACGGATTCCGAGATCAGAAAACGTCGTTCCTTTTTTGTGGAATACAAGGTGGTAGGATGAATCTGTACGTAGCTCACATCCTGCAGACGGATGTTATGCTTCAGAGCAATGGCCAGCGCATCTCCGGTCAGATGGGGGAAATTCGTGGAATTCTCATAAATTCCGCCAATGCCTCCGCAGGCCCACATGACATACCGGGCAAATACCGGCACCAGTTCTCCTTCCTCCGTCCGCAGCAGTACCCCGTCGCAGCGATTGTCTCTGCACAGGACGTCCAGCATCGTGGTGTGAGTCAGAAGCGTCACATTCTCCAGCTTTTTCACCTGATCCAGCAGCTTCGATGTAATCTCTTTTCCGGTGATATCTTCATGATACAGGATCCGGTTCACGGAATGAGCCCCCTCCCTTGTGTATCGAAGCTCTCCGTTTTCTCTGGCAAAATCCACTCCGTAACCGATCAGCTCCTGAATCACATGCCGGGAAGACCGGATCATCATGTCCACCGATTCCGGACGGTTCTCATAATGACCTGCCCGCATGGTATCTTCGAAAAAGCTTTCATAGTCTTCCTCATCCCGCAGGACACAGATCCCGCCCTGTGCCAGAAACGAATCGCTCTCCTCCAGATCACTTTTCGTAATCATCAGAATTTTCATATTCTGCGGCAGATGCAATGCCGTAAAGCATCCCGCCACACCGCAGCCAACAATGACTGCATCGTATTGTTTTTCCATCGTATCTCCCTTTTTCCGTGCGTTCCTGCTGCCGCACAGACTGTGCTTCTGCTGCGGCATACTTTTTCTGTCCGTACCATCATTCAAAACATGTTCATCCTATGGACAAAATCTGTTTCCATGCCGGACGACAGGCATAACATCTTTTCCGGTTCCTGCTTCCGATTCAGTGGTCAACGGCCAGCTCCAGCATCCGCTCCAGGGGTCGTCGTGCCGCCTCCATCCGTTCCGGAGCCATACGTACCTCAGGCTGCTCCCGCTCCAGCACATCCAGCACTTTTTCCAGCGAGATCTTCTTCATATTGGGACAGATCATATTGGACGCAAAGTAAAATGTCTTATCCGGATTGCGCTTTTTCAGTTCATGCAGCACTCCCATCTCCGTCACAATAATAAATTCCTGTGCGCTGCTGGCAGTGGCATATTTGATAATGCCGGAGGTACTTCCCACAAAATCTGCCAGAGCTGTCACTTCCTGCTTACATTCCGGATGCACAAGAACCAGAGCCTGAGGCTTTGCCTCTTTTGCTGCCAGAATCTGTTCTTTCGTGACTGCGTGATGTCTGGGACAGAAACCGTCATTATAAATAAAATGCTTTTCCGGAAGCTGATCCGCTATGTAACGGGCCAGATTCTGATCCGGAATAAAATAAATATTCTGATTGGGCAGCGCTCTCACGATCTTCAGAGCATTGGCAGATGTGACGCAGACATCGCTGACCGCCTTCAGTTCTGCTGTAGAATTCACATAGCAGACCACCGCCACGTCCTTATACTTTTCCCGAATCTCCTGTACCTTTTCCACAGAAGCCATATGGGCCATAGGACAGTCCGCATCCTCTGCCGGCAGCAGCACCTTTTTCTCCGGGTTCAGGATCCTGGCGCTCTCCCCCATAAAAGTCACTCCGCACAGCACAATGATGTCCGCATCTACCTTCGTTGCCATATCACTCAGGTAATAAGAGTCACCCACATAATCTGCGATCTCCTGCACCTCATCCCTGACATAATAATGAGCCATGATGACCGCCTTCTTCCGGCGCTTCAGCTCCTGTATCTTCTCAACTATCTCTTCCATCTGTTTTCTCCTGACTGACTGTTGATGTACCATATCCCGCAAACACACCGGAAAGATACATTTGTGTTTCATGCAAACCATCGAGAGTATAGCACCTTTCTTTACATCTGACAAGACATATAAATAATTTTGTCTTGTCAAATGTTTGGAATAACTATATATGCGACGTTGGATATGCATGGCATAGACAGCTGGTTTTCAAAAGGCGTTAATCATTGCGATTTTATACAGCGGAGGATGATTCATTTTTTGTCATATAAACCAAATACTGTATGCTAATGAATCTGCTTGATGCAATAGATAACGAAGGGCAAGCCCACCATATAATAAAAAAGCTGCCGTAAGGAATACAGCATCATACATGCATTCTCTTACAACAGCTGTTTTGATTTGTAATTGATTTTCATCATGACCAATCATGGTCTGTTTTTATATTTGACGGGACATCGAATCGATCATGATCAATCCATCATCTTCGGAAATACCCGGCTTCCGTACTGGGCGCCGATTAC
>JAQXWO010000292.1 GCA_029225485.1 Lachnospiraceae bacterium | reverse complement strand
AAGATCTTATTGTTTACGATCCCGATGCTGATCGGAAATATTGCGCAGCAGCTCTATAATGCGGTAGACAGCGTCGTGGTGGGAAAGTATGTGGGGGATAACGCACTTGCGGCTGTCGGAAGTGCCGGTCCGATCCTGAATCTGCTCATTGTACTGTTTGTGGGCATCAGTATGGGAGCCAGCATTATGGTCTCTCAGTATTTCGGAGCGAGAGACCGGGAATCCTTGTCTCATACCATCGGCAACTGTATCCTGCTGACTGTGATATCCTCAGTCATTGTCATGATACTTGGCGTTCTGGCAGCACGCCCACTGCTGATATTGCTGAAAACACCGGAGAGCATTCTGGACTGGTGCACTTCCTACCTTCATATTCTGTTTATCGGAGTGGTCGGGATGGCTTTTTATAATATTCTCAGCGGAGTATTGCGGGGGCTGGGCGACTCTGTCTCCGCACTGGTTTATCTGATCGTAGCCAGTGTACTGAATATTATTCTGGACGTACTGTTTGTGGCCCGGTTCCAGATGGGGGTGGACGGTGTGGCCCTGGCGACTGCCATTTCCCAGACAGTATCTGCCATGCTGTGTGCCCGCAGGCTTTACCGCATGAAGGATCTGTTCGATATGAAGCCCGGATATATCCGGTGGAATAAGCTTTACGCCATGAATATCATTCGTCTCGGCCTGCCTTCCGGCATCACGCAGGCGATCCTTTCCATGTCCATGATTCTGGTACAGTCTCTGACCAACAGTTTCGGAGAGCAGTTTATTGCGGCAAATGTGATCGTTATGAGAGTGGACGGATTTGCCATGCTTCCGAATTTTTCCTTTGGAACAGCTATGACTACCTACGCGGGCCAGAATGTGGGTGCAAAGTATTATGACCGTGTCAGCAAGGGGGCAAAACAGGGAACCGTCCTTGCTCTTGGTGTGTCTGCAGTGATTACGGGAGCCATTCTGATGTTTGGACGGCTTCTGATGGGTATTTTCACGAATACGCCGGAGCTGGTGGATCTGAGCATGCATATGATGCAGATCCTCGCAGTGGGATATATTGCCATGGCGGTACTGCAGAGTCTGTCCGGAGTCATGCGGGGTGCAGGCGATACCATGACACCTATGTGGATCTCCATATTCCAGACAGTATTTCTGCGTGTTCCGCTGGCATACGGCATGTGCTGGCTCACCAGATCTGCAGAGTATCCACAGGGACGGAAAGAGTGTATTTTCCTGTCACTTGTGATCTCATGGATGCTGGGCACGATCATTACCAGTATCTTTTATGCAAGAGGAAAATGGAAAGAAAAAGCTTTGTAGTGCATATGAAACAGGACTTGCAGGAATACGCTTCCTGTGGTAAACTCACACGATAAATAAGAATGAAAAGAGGAACAGAATATGGCACAGTTGTGGGGAGGCCGTTTTACTAAGAAAACGGATCAGATGGTATATGATTTTAACGCTTCGATTTTATTCGATCAGAGGCTGTACAAGCAGGATATTGAGGGCAGCCGCGCCCATGTGAAGATGCTGGCAAAGCAGGGGATCCTGACGGAAGATGAGCGGGATCAGATTCTGGATGGACTGGATTCGATCCAGAGGGACGTGGAAAATGGCAGCCTTGAGATCACAAAAGAGTATGAGGATATTCACAGCTTCGTGGAGGCGAATCTGATCGACCGCATCGGCGATGTGGGGAAAAAGCTGCACACAGGCCGCAGCCGCAATGACCAGGTAGCCCTCGACATGCGCCTGTATGTACGGGAACAGGTACAGTATACAGATCAGCTGGTCAAAGAGCTTCTGGAAGTGCTTTTGAAGCTGATGGAAGAGCATGTGGCGACTTATATGCCGGGCTTTACCCATCTGCAGAAAGCACAGCCGGTGACCCTTGCGCATCATCTGGGCGCTTATTTTGAAATGTTCCGCCGGGACAGAGAGCGTCTTTCTGATATTTACAAGAGAATGAATTACTGTCCGCTGGGAGCCGGCGCCCTCGCAGGTACCACTTATCCCCTGGACCGTGATTATACGGCTTCTCTGCTGGGCTTCGACGGTCCCACACGCAACAGTATGGACTCTGTGTCTGACCGGGATTACCTGATCGAGTACCTGTCGGCACTGTCCACCATCATGATGCATCTGAGCCGCTTCTCGGAAGAAATGATCGTCTGGAATACGAATGAATACCGTTTTATTGAGCTGGATGACAGCTACAGCACCGGCAGCAGCATTATGCCTCAGAAAAAGAATCCGGATATTGCGGAGCTGGTTCGCGGAAAGACCGGCCGTGTGTACGGTGCTCTGATGGCACTGCTCACTACAATGAAGGGTATCCCCCTGGCATATAATAAAGATATGCAGGAGGATAAGGAGGGCGCCTTTGATGCCATCGACACAGTCAACAGCTGTCTGCCCCTGTTTACAGGCATGCTGGCCACCACCACATTCCGTAAGGATGTGATGGAAGCATCTGCCAGAAACGGATTCACGAATGCTACCGATGTGGCAGACTATCTGGTAAATCATGGAGTACCTTTCCGTGACGCTCATGGTATCTCCGGACGTCTGGTGCTGAAATGTATTGCGGAAGGAAAGGCTCTGGATGATCTTACACTGGAGGAATTCCGTGAAGAAAGCCCGGTATTTGGTGAGGATATCTACGAAGCGATCAGCCTGAAGACATGTGTGGAAAAGAGACTGACCTACGGGGCGCCGGGAGAGGAAGTCATGCAGCAGGTGATCCGGGAGTGCAGGGGGTATCTGCAGGAAGCATAAGATTGGAAGGTCATGAAATTTGAAAAAGTGCTTGACATTTTCACTCGGGAAGCGTATTTTAGAAAAAGACATCTGTGCGCTACAGAAATACACATGTATTTGAGACACAGATACACTGATACAGTGTGAGGAATCAGATTTTAACACATGAGGAGAAATGGAAAAATGAGTCAGAAATTGAGAGTTGGTATTCTTGGTGCTACTGGTATGGTCGGCCAGCGTTTTATTTCACTGCTGGAGAATCATCCCTGGTTTGAGGTTGTGACTGTGGCAGCCAGTGCCCGCAGCGCAGGAAAGACTTATGAGGAGGCTGTCGGCGGCAGATGGAAGATGACGACACCGATGCCGGAGGCTGTGAAGAAGCTGGTGGTCATGAATGTGGCTGAGGTGGAGAAGGTAGCAGCTACCGTTGATTTTGTATTTTCTGCTGTAGACATGACGAAGGATGAGATCCGTGCCATCGAAGAAGCTTATGCTAAGACTGAGACACCGGTCGTATCAAACAACAGCGCTCACCGCTGGACACCGGATGTGCCGATGGTCGTACCAGAGATCAATCCGGAGCATTTTGAGGTGATTGCTTCCCAGAAGAAGCGTCTCGGCACTACGAGAGGATTTGTGGCTGTGAAGCCGAACTGCTCCATCCAGAGCTATGCACCGGTACTTACCGCATGGAAAGAGTTTGAGCCGTATGAAGTAGTTGCTACCACTTATCAGGCGATCTCGGGTGCAGGCAAGACATTTAAAGACTGGCCGGAGATGGTGGAGAATATCATTCCCTACATCGGCGGAGAGGAAGAGAAGAGTGAGAAGGAGCCGCTTCGTATCTGGGGTAAGGTAGAGGATGGCGTGATCGTTCCGGCCACAAGCCCGGTCATCACCTGCCAGTGTATCCGTGTTCCGGTACTGAACGGACATACAGCTGCCGTATTCGTGAAGTTCCGCAAGAAACCGACGAAAGAACAGTTGATCGAGGCTCTTGAGAACTACCGCGGTCTGCCACAGGAACTGGAGCTGCCCAGCGCACCGAAGCAGTTCATCCGCTATATGCAGGAGGATAACCGTCCTCAGGTACAGCTGGATGTAGATTATGAGAATGGAATGGGAATCTCTGTAGGACGTATCCGTGAGGATTCCGTATATGACTTCAAGTTTGTGGGTCTGTCCCACAATACGATCCGCGGCGCCGCCGGCGGAGCGATCCTCTGCGCAGAGACACTGAAAGCCAAAGGATATATTCAGGCAAAATAAGGTTGCCAAAATAACTGAACATAACGTATAATAGGACTGCCGCACTATCTGGGATCAGATCGGGCGGCAGCCTTATTACTTATGACATTCGGAGGTATGAATGGTAAAGTCCCTGTTTATCGCAGAGAAGCCAAGTGTTGCCCAGGAATTTGCCAAAGCACTGGGAGAGACCATGCGCCGCTATGACGGTTACCAGGAATCGGAGCACTATGTGGTGACCTGGTGTGTCGGACATCTGATCACGATGAGCTATCCTGAGGTATACGACGAAAAATATAAGAGGTGGAGTCTTGCAACGCTCCCCTTTATTCCGGAGCATTTCCTGTATGAGGTGATTCCGAGAGTAAAGAAGCAGTATGAAATCGTGAGCCGCCAGCTGAACCGGGAGGATGTGGAGACCATCTATGTCTGTACGGATTCCGGACGGGAAGGAGAGTATATCTACCGTCTGGTAGAACAGATGGCCGGCGTAAAGAATAAAAAGAGAAAAAGAGTCTGGATCGATTCTCAGACAGAGGAAGAGATACACCGTGGGATCGAACAGGCCAAAGACCTTTCTGAGTATGACAATCTTTCTTCCGCAGCATATCTGAGAGCCAAAGAGGATTATCTGATGGGAATCAATTTTTCCAGGCTGCTGACATTAAAATATGGAAATTCGATCTCCAATTATCTTGGTACAAACTATTCGGTGATATCCGTTGGCCGTGTCATGACCTGTGTGCTCGGTATGATCGTGCGCAGGGAGCGGGAGATCCGTCAGTTTGTGAAGACACCCTTTTATCGGGTGATCCAGACGGTTCAGGCGGAAGGAAAAGAGATGGAAGGAGAATTCCGGGCGGTGGAGGGCTCTGCCGTTTATCTTTCTCCCAGGCTGTACAAAGAAAATGGTTTTAAAGAAAGAAAAGATGCCGTGGAGCTGATCCACCGTCTGATGGACAGCCGTGAAAAGAAAGATACGGATGTTTTCACACCGGAAACACCCTGTGATGCAGTGATCGAATCAATCGAGCGGAAAAAAGAGAAAAAAAATCCGCCGCTCCTTTTCAATCTGGCAGAGCTACAGAATGTCTGTTCCAGAATGTTCAAGATCAGCCCGGACGAGACGCTTCGGATCGTGCAGGAGCTGTATGAAAAAAAGCTGGTGACATATCCGAGAACGGATGCCAGAGTCCTTTCTACGGCAGTCGCAAAAGAGATCTACAAAAATATTGCAGGATTAAAAAAGTATGCACCGGCTGCCGCCTTTGCAGATGAGATCCTGGCGGAAGGCAGCTACAGGACGATTGCCAGGACACGCTATGTGAATGATAAGCAGATCACAGATCACTATGCGATCATCCCGACAGGGCAGGGACTGGGCGCCCTTGGAAGCCTGAAAGGCCATGCACCGGCTGTGTATCTGACGATCGTGAAACGGTTCCTCAGCATTTTTTATCCTGCTGCGGAGTACCAGAAGGTGAGCATGGTCACAGCCATGATGCCAAAAGATCCGGCGGATGCTTCTGTGGAGCGGTTTTTTTATTCCTTCCGGGTGCTTTTGTCAGAGGGATATTATAAAGTAGCCGGCAATCCGGATGAGCACCGGAAAAAAAGCAGAGCAGCAGGAAAAGCGGAAACCGACAGAGCATCACAGAACGGAAGGGATCATTTGTCTGAGGAGGAGGGCAGTCCGAATGAGGAATCCGAGACCGAAATCGGAAATGATCCTGCCTTTCTGGAGCTTCTGAAAGGATTGCGGAAAGGAAAGAAACTTCCGGTGAGCTCTCTGTCTGTCCGTGAGGGAGAGACTTCTCCGCCGAAACGGTACAATTCCGGTTCGATGATCCTGGCTATGGAGAACGCCGGACAGCTCATAGAAGATGAAGAGCTGCGGGCCCAGATCAAAAGCTGCGGGATCGGCACCAGTGCCACCAGAGCGGAGATACTGAAGAAACTGGTTGCAAATAAATACATTGCATTAAACAAAAAGACGCAGATCCTGACACCCACACTGCTCGGGGAGATGATTCATGATGTGGTCTTTTATTCCATCCGTTCCCTTTTGAATCCGGAGCTGACCGCCAGCTGGGAAAAAGGACTGAATTATGTGGCAGAGGGAACGATCACCGAGCAGGAATACATGGATAAACTGACTAATTTTATCCAGTCCAGAACAAGCGGCGTGCTGGCGCTGAACAATCAATATGCCATGAGACCTTTGTTTGATGCTGCCGCTATGTATTACGAAAAATCATCCCGCAGTGCAGGAAGCAAAACGGATTCCGAAAGAAGGAAAAAATAGAGTTTGAACAATTACAGATTGTCGGCGTACAGCCGGAAAGAGAGGTAAACATATGGAACAGTGTAAAATCAAAAATCTGTATACACTCAGTGAGACAATTGCCGCAGATATTTTTGAGGGAGCCGAGTATCCCTGGGAGGTACTTCCGAAGATCAGTGCCTTCATCCTGCAGCTGGGAGCCACACTGCCCGAGGATGAATATGAGAAAAAGGGGGAAAATGTCTGGATCGCCAGATCTGCAAAGGTGGCACCTACGGCATATATCAATGGCCCCGCCATCATCGGAAAAGAAGCTGAGGTGCGCCACTGCGCCTTTATCCGGGGCAATGCCATCGTGGGAGAAGGGGCTGTCGTGGGCAATTCTACAGAGTTGAAAAATGTCATCCTGTTTAACAAAGTACAGGTACCTCATTATAATTACGTAGGTGATTCTATTCTGGGCTACCGTGCTCACATGGGTGCCGGATCTATCACGTCCAACGTAAAATCAGACAAGAAACGGGTGGTGGTCAAGGCAGGAGAGGAACGCATGGAGACCGGTCTGAAAAAATTCGGCGCCATGCTGGGAGATTGTGTGGAGGTAGGATGCGGTTCCGTGCTGAACCCTGGCACAGTGGTTGGCCCTTATTCCAATATTTACCCTCTCTCCTCTGTCCGTGAAGTAGTTCCGGCCCATTCCATTTACAAAAAACGGGGAGAAGTCGCAGAAAAGATCGAGGAGTAAACGTATGGCGAAGAACGAGAAAGCATATGATGCCAGCAGTATATCCGTGCTGGAGGGACTTGAGGCAGTCCGGAAGCGCCCCGGCATGTATATCGGAAGCGTGTCCCGGAAAGGCCTGAATCATCTGATCTACGAGATCGTAGACAACTCTGTGGATGAACATCTGGCTGGATATTGTACGGAGATCCAGGTCTGCCTGGAGCCGGACGGTACAGCCGTGATCGAGGATAACGGCCGCGGTATTCCGGTCGGCATGCATGAAAAAGGAGTACCGGCAGAGCGGCTGGTATTCACCACCCTCCATGCGGGAGGAAAATTTGACAACTCTGCCTATAAGACCAGCGGAGGACTCCACGGAGTAGGATCCTCTGTTGTAAATGCGCTGTCCACCTGGCTGGATGTGCAGGTCATGCTGGAGGGCAAGATCCACCATGACCGGTATGAGAGGGGCATCCCTGTGATTTCTCTGGAAAACGGGATGCTTCCGGTCATCGGCAGGACCAGGAAAACAGGTACCCGCATCCAGTTCCTGCCGGATCCGGAGATTTTTGAGAAGACCCGATTTTCTGCAACCGAACTGAAAAGCAGGCTTCATGAGACCGCTTATCTGAATCCGGAACTGAAGATCCATTATCTTGACCGCCGTGATGCGGAGCCGGAGGAAATTACTTTTTACGAGCCGGAAGGGATCGTGGGTTTTGTCCGGGAGCTGAACCAGAAATCAGAGCCGGTCTGTGAACCGGTTTATTTTAAAGGCGAATCTGACGGAATCGTGGTGGAAGCGGCGTTTCAGTATGTGAATGAA
Source organism: Lachnospiraceae bacterium (assembly GCA_029225485.1). Classification (GTDB taxonomy): domain Bacteria; phylum Bacillota; class Clostridia; order Lachnospirales; family Lachnospiraceae; genus Choladousia. Next base: position 9,502 of record JAQXWO010000292.1, on the reverse strand, counting down.
TTCCACGAGAATGTACTTGGCTTCTGCAATAATATATATAATGCAGAGGGCGGTACCCATCTGACCGGTTTCAAGGCCACCTTTACCACAGTGATGAATACCTACGCCCGCCAGCTGGGGATCCTGAAGGAAAAGGATTCCAATTTTACCGGGGCGGATGTCCGCAACGGAATGACCGCAGTTGTCTCCGTCAAGCATCCGGATCCCCGTTTTGAGGGTCAGACCAAGACCAAGCTGGACAATCAGGATGCCGCCCGCGCCGTCGGCAAGGTGACGGGAGATGAGATCGTCCTGTATTTTGACAAGCATCTGGAAACCCTGAAAAATGTACTGTCCTGTGCAGAGAAGGCGGCTAAGATCCGCAAAACAGAGGAACGGGCCAAGACCAACCTGCTGACGAAGCAGAAGTATTCCTTTGACAGCAATGGCAAGCTTGCCAACTGTGAGAGCCGGGACAGCAATATCTGTGAGATCTTCATCGTTGAGGGAGATTCTGCAGGCGGCTCGGCCAAAACCGCCCGGGACCGGAATTTCCAGGCGATCCTGCCGATCCGCGGAAAGATCCTGAACGTAGAAAAGGCCAGCATTGACAAAGTCCTGGCCAATGCGGAGATCAAAACGATGATCAATGCCTTTGGCTGTGGATTTTCCGAAGGCTACGGCAATGATTTTGATATCACGAAGCTGCGGTACGATAAGATCATCATCATGGCGGATGCCGATGTGGATGGAGCACATATCAGCACTCTTCTGCTGACATTATTTTACCGTTTCATGCCTGAGCTGATCTTTGAGGGGCATGTCTACATTGCCATGCCGCCTCTGTATAAAGTGATTCCTGCCCGTGGACAGGAGACGTATCTTTATGATGACAAAGCGCTGGAAAAATACAGAAAAACTCACAAAGGATCCTTTACGCTGCAGAGATACAAGGGACTTGGAGAGATGGATGCAGAGCAGCTCTGGGAGACAACGCTGAACCCTGCCACCAGAATCCTGCAGAAGGTGGAAATCGAGGATGCCAGGATCGCATCAAGTATTACCAGTATGCTGATGGGAACTGAGGTGCCGCCGAGAAAGGCCTTCATTTATGAACATGCCCAGGATGCACTTCTGGACGTATAGCCGCCAGGGTTCATTACCATAGAATAGGAGTTTTACATGGAAGAACAGATTATCAGAGCCGAGTATTCGGATATTATGCAGAAATCATACATTGATTATGCCATGAGTGTCATCATTTCCCGTGCACTGCCGGATGTGCGGGACGGTCTGAAGCCGGTACAGAGAAGGACGCTGTACGATATGTATGAGCTGGGCATCCGTTATGACCGTCCCTACAGGAAATGTGCCCGTATTGTGGGTGATACCATGGGTAAGTATCATCCGCACGGGGACAGCTCCATCTACGAAGCGCTGGTGGTAATGGCACAGGAATTCAAAAAAGGGATGCCCCTGGTAGACGGTCACGGCAATTTCGGTTCCATAGAAGGTGACGGAGCTGCTGCCATGCGTTATACCGAGGCACGGCTTCAGAAAGTGACCCAGGAAGCGTTCCTGGGCGATCTGGACAAGGATGTGGTGGATTTTGGTCCGAACTTTGACGAGACAGAAAAGGAGCCGCTGGTGCTTCCGGTGCGGATTCCCAATCTGCTGGTGAACGGCGCCGACGGCATCGCAGTCGGTATGGTGACCAGCATTCCTCCCCATAATCTCTGCGAAGTCATCGACGGTGTGAGAGCCATGATCCGCAACAATCAGCTGACCAGTGAGGAACTCATGCAGTATATCAAAGGACCCGATTTTCCAACCGGCGGTATCGTGGTAAATCAGGATGAGCTGGCGGAGATCTACCGCACCGGTCAGGGCAAGATCCGCATCCGGGGCCGGGTAGAGACCGAGCAGGCAAAGGGCGGCAAAGAGCGCCTTGTGATCACGGAGATTCCCTATACGATGCTGGGAGCGAATATCGGTAAATTCCTGAATGATGTAGCGGCACTGGTAGAGTCTAAAAAAACCACGGATATCGTGGATATCTCCAATCAGTCTTCCAAAGAGGGGATCCGCATCGTGCTGGAGCTGCGCAAAGGAGCTGACACACAGCAGCTGAAGAATCTGCTGTACAAAAAAACGCGTCTGGAGGATACCTTCGGCGTCAATATGCTGGCAGTAGCCGACGGCAGACCGGAGACCTTAAGCCTGCGTCAGATCCTGGAGCATCACATTGATTTTCTTTTCGAAGTGACCACCAGAAAATATCAGAACCTCCTGACAAAGGAACAGCAGAAAAAGGAAGTACAGGAAGGACTGATCCGGGCCTGTGATGTGATCGACCTGATCATTGAGATCTTAAGGGGCAGCAAGAGCCGTGAGCAGGTAAAGGAATGCCTCGTAAACGGAGTGACGGAAGGGATCCGCTTCAAATCCGACCGTTCCAGAAAGCAGGCTGCCAAACTGCATTTTACAGAGGTGCAGGCAAACGCCATTCTGGATATGCGTCTGTATAAGCTGATCGGTCTGGAGATCGAGGTCCTGATGAAAGAGCATGAGGCCACCCTCGCCAATATCGCCAGATATACGGATATCCTGAACAATTACGAATCCATGTCCGGAGTTATCATAAAGGAACTGGATTCCTACAAAAAGGAATTCGGCAGGCCCCGCCGCACCACTCTGGAGAACGCAGAGGAAATCATTCTGGAAGAGAAAAAGATGGAAGAGGTTCCTGTCGTATTTCTGATGGACCGGTTCGGCTATGTGCGCACTGTGGAAGAGCCGGTGTACGAGAAAAACCGCCAGGCAGCGGACAGTGAGAACCGCTTTGTCCTTCACTGCCTGAACACCGACCGGATCTGTGTATTCACTGACACCGGACGGCAGCATCTGCTGCGGGTACAGGATGTGCCTCACGGAAAATTCCGAGATAAAGGGACGCCGCTGGACAACCTCTGCAACTATAACAGCAGTGAAGAAAGCTTTATCGCCGTTTATCCGTTGAATGACATCCGGGATACAGTACTGACCTTCGTCACCGTCTCCGGTATGACGAAACAGGTGGAAGGCTCTGAGTTTGACGTCTCCAAACGGACCATCGCGGCCACAAAGCTGCTGGAAGGAGACCGGGTACTGGAAATTCACAGTGCCGCAGAGAATGCTCATATTGTACTTGCCACAGCGGCCGGCTACTTCCTGAGATTCCCCGTATCCGAGATTCCATTCAAGAAAAAAGGTGCCGTGGGAGTCCGGGGCATGAAGCTGAACGCATCCGATACCGTAGAGCACGTCTACTGGCTGGAGGGCGACGGCTGCCCGGAGGTGTCCTATAAAGAAAAGAGCGTGGCCATCAATAAGCTGCGGATCGGAAGCAGGGATTCGAAAGGAACGAAGGTCCGGCTGTAATTCAGCATATTTTTTGCTTGCATTTTTTCAGGATTGTGCTATACTGTTTTCATCGTTGAAATGCAGATATAGTTCATCGGTAGAATGCTAGCTTCCCAAGCTGGAGAGGCGGGTTCGATTCCCGTTATCTGCTTATTGAAATGCCTGATTTTAAAAGATTTATGAATTCTATTGAAAACAGCATAATAAACAGAAGTAAAAATAATCGTAGACATCTCTGTTTACGATTATTTTTTCTGTATAAACATTTATAACGAAAGGAAAGAAACATGAACAGAAAGATAATATGCATCCTGACTGTCATCCTCATACTGACAGCAGTTCTTTCAGGATGCGGTAAGAAGAAAAGCAGCCAGAACTACTCATTGGAAAACATCTCCGGCAGACATCATGTGGAGATCAAGGTAAAGGATTACGGCGTGATCAAGGCAGAGCTCGACGGAGATACGGCGCCGGTCACGGTGGCTAATTTCCTGAACCTTGCAGAGAGCGGATTCTATGACGGTCTGACCTTTCACCGTATTATCGATGGATTCATGATCCAGGGCGGAGACCCGAAGGGAAACGGTACAGGAGGTTCTGACGAAAAGATCAAAGGAGAGTTTTCACAAAATGGCGTGGAGAATCCGATCTCTCATGTGAGAGGGACGATTTCCATGGCCCGTTCTCAGGATATGGACAGTGCCAGCTCCCAGTTTTTCATTGTGCAGTCTGACAGCACTTATCTGGATGGTCAGTATGCAGGATTTGGTACGGTCACAGAAGGGATGGAAATCGTTGACAAGATCTGTAAGGATGTGCCGGTACAGGACGGCAACGGCACCGTGCTGGTGCAGGATCAGCCGGAGATCGAGAGCATTACGGTCATTGATTAAGACATAAGCGAAAGGTGAAAAGAAAATGCTGGAATTGAAACATGTATCGTTTGAGGTTTCAGACGAAAAAGAACAAAAGGATATCATCCGGGATATCAGTCTCACGATCGATGAAAAGAAATTTGTGGTCATTACCGGCCCCAACGGAGGCGGCAAATCCACTCTGGCAAAGCTGATCGTCGGTATCGAGCATCCCACCTCCGGCAGAATTTATTTCGACGGGGAAGATATCACGGACAAGAGCATCACGGAGCGGGCAAATATGGGGATCAGCTTTGCATTTCAGCAGCCGGTGCGGTTCAAGGGGATCCAGGTCCTGGATCTTCTGCGCATGGCATCCGGAAAAAGGCTGAACGCATCCGATGCCTGCGAATATCTGTCAGAGGTAGGGCTTTGTGCCAAAGACTATATCAACCGCGAGGTAAATGCCAGCCTTTCCGGCGGAGAGCTGAAGAGGATCGAGATCGCCACTGTGCTGGCCAGAGGCACCAGGCTGTCCGTATTTGATGAGCCGGAGGCAGGAATCGACCTGTGGAGCTTCCAGAATCTGATCCAGGTATTTGAGCGCATGCAGGAAAGAACGGGAGATGGTTCCATTCTCATTATTTCCCATCAGGAGCGTATTCTGAATATTGCAGATGAGATCATCGTGATCGGCGACGGCCAGATCATCCGCCAGGGAGCCAGAGAAGAGGTCCTTCCGCAGCTGCTTGGCACCGCTTCTGCGGTAGACGTCTGCAATAAATTTTATCAGGGAGGGAAACAGTCATGATCGATGAGATTCAGAAAAGACTGCTGGAAGAGGTAGCCGATCTTCATACAGTTCCGGAGGGAGCCTACAATATCCGCGCCAACGGCCAGATGGCTGCCAGAAATACAACAGCCAATATTGATATCATTTCAAAGCCGGACGGCAGCGGCATCGATATCCGGATCAAACCAGGTACGGTCCATGAGAGCGTCCATATTCCGGTAGTACTGAGCCAGAGCGGACTGAAAGAGACTGTTTACAATGATTTTTACATCGGTGAAGGCAGCGATGTGGTGATCGTGGCAGGCTGCGGAATCGACAACTGCGGCAATCAGGATTCTGAGCATGACGGGATCCATCGTTTCTACCTTGAGAAAAACGCAAAAGTGAAATATGTAGAAAAACATTACGGTGCCGGGGAGGGAACAGGCAAACGGATCCTGAATCCCGGAACGGAAGTATACATGGCTGAAAATTCCGTTATGGAAATGGAAATGGTACAGATCAAGGGAGTCGATTCCACGATCCGTGATACAAAAGCAGAGCTGGCAGCCGGAGCAAGGCTCGTGGTGCGGGAGCGTCTCATGACCCACGGAGCACAGAACGCAGTCAGCAATTATGTCGTAGAACTGAATGGAGAAGGAGCCAGCGCAGATGTGGTATCCCGTTCGGTGGCAAAGGAATCTTCGTATCAGAAGTTTGATTCCCGTATCGTAGGCAATGCTCCCTGCAGCGGTCATACAGAATGCGATGCCATCATTATGGATCAGGCGCGTATCCTGGCGGTTCCGCAGCTGGAAGCCAATGATCTGGATGCTGCTCTGATCCACGAGGCAGCCATTGGAAAAATTGCCGGAGAGCAGATCATCAAGCTGATGACTCTGGGACTTACAGAAGCAGAAGCAGAAGAACAGATCGTAAACGGGTTCCTGAAATAGGAAAATGCGTATTTTTACGGATTTTCCAGCAGTTTCCCCGAAAAAACATCTTGCATTTGGTATAAAATGGTGCTATGATGAACTAGAATTAAATAGTGTTACAGACATAGGAGTGGGCAGACGCCCACTCCTATTTATGCGAAGCAAATTCAGAACAGCAGGCATGGGAGGCATGTGATGAGCAAAAAAGAACTGTATGAGCAGAAGACAGAAGAACTGCTGCTTCCGATCATGGAGGAGCATCAGTTTGAGCTGGTGGATGTGGAGTATGTGAAAGAAGGGGGAAACTGGTACCTTCGTGCTTACATTGATAAGCCGGGCGGTATCACAGTGGACGACTGTGAGGTGGTCAGCCGCCGTCTCAGTGACCTGCTGGATGAAAAGGATTTTGTAGAAGATGCTTATATTCTGGAGGTAAGTTCTCCGGGACTTGGAAGACCACTGAAGAAAGAAAAAGATTTCGCCCGGAGTATCGGGGAGGAAGTGGAGATACGCACTTTCCGCCCGATTCATCACCAGAAAGAGTTTACAGGGATACTGAAAGGATATGATGATAAAAAAATCATAATCGAGATGGATAATCAGGAAGAAATGGAGTTTGAACGTTCTGATATTGCCCTTATCAGACTTGCGTTTGATTTCCAGTAAGGAGGATACAGCCATGAATCAGGAAATATTTGATGAACTGACGAATTATTTAAACAAAAAAAGAAACATCAGCAAAGAGACTCTGCTTGAAGCCATCCGGCAGTCGATCGTGCAGGCCTGCAAGAATCATTACGGCAAGACTGATGTCAGCAATGTCATCGTAAATATCAATGAAAACACGAATGTTTTTGAAGTATACGCAGAGAAGACCGTAGTGGAAAAGGTGGAGGATGAGCTGACACAGATCAGCCTGACAAATGCCAGACTGATGGACGGACGTTATGAGCTGGGAGATGTGGTCCGCGTGGAGATCAAATCCAAAGAATTCGGACGTATTGCTACTCAGAATGCGAAAAATGTGATCCTTCAGAAGATCCGTGAAGAAGAGAGAAAATCCATTTTCCAGGAATATCAGGAAAAAGAACGGGATATTGTAACAGGAAAGGTAGAATGGAATGTAGGCAAGAATATCAGTGTCAATATCGGGCGTACTGATGCGATCCTGACTACGGAAGAAATGATTCCGGGAGAGAGATTCCGTGCCAATCAGAAGATCAAACTGTATATCACAGAAGTGAAGGATACTCCCAAAGGACCGAAGATCCTGGTATCCAGAAGACATCCTGAGTTGGTAAAGAGACTGTTTGAAGCACAGGTGACAGAAGTACATGACGGAATCGTGGAGATCAAGAGCATCGCAAGAGAAGCGGGCGTCAGAACAAAGATCGCCGTCTGGTCCAACAACCCGGATGTAGATCCGGTGGGTGCATGTGTCGGAGTCGGCGGTGCCAGAGTCAATGAAGTAGTGAAGGAGCTTGGCGGTGAGAAGATCGATGTGATCCAGTGGGATGAAAACCCGGCATACTTCATCGAGAATTCGCTCAGCCCCTCAGAGGTTATTTATGTAGCCGCTGATGCAGATGAAAAGACAGCCACCGTAGTCGTACCGGACAGCCAGCTGTCTCTTGCCATCGGTAAAGAGGGATTGAATGCGAAGCTTGCAGCCCGTCTGACCGGATTCGTGGCAATCGATATCAAGAGCGAGACGGTAGCGATCGAGTCTGGCATTCTGCCGGAGTATCCGGAGGATGATGAATATGAAGAAGATTATGCTGGAGAGATGGATCAGGAAGATCTGCCGTATGATGGAGCAGAGACCTTTGATGCAGATCCGGAAGGGACTGAAGCTGTACCGGAATATGATCCGGCTAAGGAGAATGCTGATCCGGAACAGCCGATGTTTGATCCGGAAGCTTAAAGCAGTGAAAAAACGGATTCGGAAAGGGTGACTATCATCAGATTATGGCTCAGATAAAAAAAATCCCCCTCAGAAAATGTACGGGATGTCAGGAAATGAAAAGCAAAAAAGAATTAATCCGGATACTGCGCACGGCGGAGGGTGAAGTCATTCTGGACGCCACCGGAAAAAAGAACGGGAGAGGCGCATACCTTTGTCCGTCCATGGAATGTCTGCAGAAAGCAGTAAAGAATAAAGGTCTGGAGCGTTCTCTGAAGGAAAAGGTGCCGGAAGAGACGTATGAAAATCTCAAAAGGGAGATAGAATTGATTGAAAAGAGATAATGTATTATCCCTGGTAGGTCTGGCCAGAAAAGCCGGGAAGGTGGCTGCAGGAGAATTTCAGACAGAGCAGGCGGTCCGTTCAGGTGCAGCCTGTCTGGTCATTGTTTCATCTGAAGCTTCCGAAAATACAAAGAAAAAATTCAGCAATATGTGTACCTTCCATAAAGTGCCTGTATATTTCTATGGTGACAAGGAAGCGCTGGGAGCTGCCATCGGATGCGAATTCCGTGCCTCTCTTGCGATTCTTGACCAGGGACTTGCGGCATCGGTGATGAAAAAGCTGGATTGCCTGCAAAAGGGAGGTTGAGTCTATGCTGTTGAAAAATGGCGTTGAGGTAAATAGTTCTATGAGTAGTCGTGAAATAAAGGATGCACAGAGGGTCGGACGGCAGCTTGGCGGCAGTCTGACAGGAGATAAAAAGGAGGATGAACGAATGCAGAAAACTGATATGGATGCACAGAAAAAGGTGGAGTCCGGTATGCAGGCTGCAGATGCAGGGAAACAGCCGGAGACAGCCGGGAAACAGGCGGAGGGTGCTGAAAAGCCCAAAAAGAAGAATATCATTCAGGTATTTCGTCCTCAGAACAGCCGGACAGGGATGGTAAAGCTCGGAAGCAGACAGCGTTCTCAGGGTGGAAAAACCCAGGGAGCAGGTCAGACGAAACCGGCCGGAGCAAAGCCTGCTGTGGCTGCTCCGCAGAAAACGAAAGAATCAGAAGCTTTAAAAGCAGCAGCCACTGCCGCAAAGCCGGCAGATACAGCTGTATCTAAAAATGAACCTGCCAGAGTACAGCAGCCGGCACCTGCTCCGGCAGAAACAGCAAAGAAAATGCCGGAGACAAAGCCGCAGGAAGCAAAAACAGCTGAAAAGCCTGCTCAGACTGAGAACAGAATCCCGGCAGAACAGAAAGTACAGAATAGTATTTCAAATGATGTAAAACAGCAGCCAAAATCACAGTATACCCGCCCCTCAGATTCCAGAAATCAGAATGGAGCAGGAGCACGCGGCCAGAATGCATCTCAGGGAAGCAGAAACCAGGGCGGTCGTTATCAGGACGGCAGTCAGGGCAACAGAAACCAGGGCGGCCGTTATCAGGACGGCGGTCAGGGTAACAGAAACCAGGGCGGTCGTTATCAGGACGGCGGTCAGGGAAGCAGAAGCCAGGGCGGTCGCTATCAGGACAGCAATCAGGGCGGCAGAAACCAGGGCAGCCGTACTCAGGATGGAGGCCAGGGTAACAGAAATCAGGGCGGTCGTTATCAGGACGGCGGTCAGGGTAACAGAAATCAGGGTGGTCGTTATCAGGAT
>JAQXWO010000291.1 GCA_029225485.1 Lachnospiraceae bacterium | reverse complement strand
CCCTGGCCGGAAGTGCATACTGTCTGGAGTATTCTTCAAAATGAGTCCGGAAATACTTGTCATCATCATTTTTGAGCGCCTTCAGATATTCGTGACGGCCGTATTCATCATTATCCGCCTGAATCAGACAGACCGCTATGTTAGAACAGTGATCTGCAATTCTCTTATAGCTGGTAGTCAGATCCGACAGGATGAACCCAAGCTCTATCGTACAACGGCCTTCTCTCAGACGATCTACGTGGCGCTTCTTCATCTCATCGCCGATATCATCGATCACCTCTTCCAGAGGTTCTACCTGTCTTGCAATATCCGGATCCTCCTTCTTTATGGCATCCATAGTGACACGCACCACCTGACGGACTGCAGATGAAAATACCTGCAGTTCATTGACAGCAGCCTCAGAAAAAGCAAGATTCTTATCATAGATCTCCGCAGCCGCTTTTGCAATACCTACTGCATGGTCTGAAATACGTTCGATATCACCGATACTGTGAAGCAGAACGGAAAGGGTATGACTGTCACGCTGAGCAATCTCCTTTTTGGAAAGCTGCACCAGATACGTACCCATACGGTCTTCATACCGGTCAATGATATTCTCCTCCATACGTACGGTCTCCACCTTTTCCTTATCATAATGATTCAGAAGATAGATGGAATTGTCAATGGCACTGATGGTGATCTCCGCCATATTGGAACATGCTTCACGGCACTGCGCAATAGCCAGAGCCGGTGTATCCAGGAAACGGTCATCCAGCACCTGCAAACCCGGGATTTCCTGCTTCTCTTCCACTTCATCCTCGTGTTTATCATCCCGCACAGTAAAGCATGCCAGCTTGACCAGAAGTTTATGGAACGGAAGCCAGAGCAAGGTGGCAAATACGTTGAATGCCGTATGTACCACTGCGATGCCTGCCACATCTGCCGCATGACTCAGGAATCCAAAATGAAGGAGAGAATTCAGGCCATAAAACAGTACCATAAATACGAGAGTGCCGATAATATTAAAATAAAGGTGTACAAAAGCCGCCCGTTTTGCATTCTTTTTCGCACCGATGGCAGAAAGCAGAGCAGTCACACAGGTTCCGATATTCTGTCCCATGATGATCGGGATCGCAGCACCAAAGGATACGGAACCGGTGGCACAGAGTGCCTGCAGAATACCTACGGAAGCGGAAGAACTCTGAATCACTGCGGTCAGCAAAGCTCCAACCAGCATACCGAGGATCGGGTTTTCAAACATCAGAAAAAGATTGGTAAATTCCGGTACATCCGCCAGAGGCTTTACCGCACCGCTCATGGTATCCATTCCAAACATAAGAACAGCAAAACCTACCATAATAGAGCCCACATCTTTTTTCTTCTCGCTTTTGGCAAACATCAGCAAAATCACGCCGATCAGTGCCAGAATCGGTGAAAAAGAGGTCGGTTTCAGCATCCGAATAAAGAAACTGTTTCCCTCGATTCCCGAAAGGCTCAGGATCCAGGAGGTAATGGTCGTACCGATGTTGGCTCCCATAATAATACCGACTGTTCGCTCCAGTGTCATAATACCGGAGTTTACAAAACCGACCACCATAACAGTCGTAGCCGATGAGGACTGGATCACCGCTGTCACACCTGCACCCAGCAACACACCTTTGATCGTGCTGGAAGTCAGTTTTTCCAGAATCTTTTCCAGACGTCCTCCTGATACTTTGGACAGACCGTCTCCCATGACACTCATACCATACAGGAACATGGCAAGACCGCCGAGCATCGTAAACACGCTAAAAATATCCATAATATTTCTCCCTGTAGAAAATCAGAGAGCAGTCCATTCCGGATGCTCTCTCCTCAAGTACCTTTCGTATTATACTGATGACAGGTAAAATCAAAACAGGCTTTGTGTAAAATCCATGTAAAATTTCATTTACATAGCTCCGCCCTATGGATATTTTTTGCCAAATGCGAAATCAGTATACTGTGTGGGAAAAAACATCCTGCATCTCTTTCCCTCTTCTATGTTTACCGGTGATGGAAAATTCTACCCATTCTGCAAGATTTGTGGCATGATCGCCGATCCGCTCATAATACTTGGCGATCATCAGCAGATCGAGACACTGATTGGCATCCGCTTCTCCTGACGCTATCTTTTTCGTTAAATTACTGCGCACTTCAAGAAACATTGCATCGATCCTGTCATCGGAATCAATGGTTTCCTGTGCAGCAGCAAGATTTTTATCCACATAGGCTTCTACACTCTTATTCACCATTGCCATGGTAGCCTCAGCCATCTCGGTAATGCCGATCCCCGTCACCGGAATATCGATATTTCCTGTCCTGATAATCTCTGCAATATCTGTCGCCTGATCACCGATCCGCTCCATATCCGTGATCATTTTCAGTGCAGCGGACACCCGGCGCAGATCTGTCGCTACCGGCTGCTGCTGAAGCAGAAGCTGAAGACAGATACTCTCAATCTCCCTTTCCTGACGGTCAATCTCTACTTCCATGGAAGAAATCTCGCTGCTGAGTCTTTCCTGATCTTCCTTTGTAAGAAGCAGCTGATAGGTCCGCGCGATCGTTTTTTCGCAGAGCATTCCCATCTCAATCATTTCCTTATGAAGCTCATTCAACTTCCTGACAAACCGCTCTCTCATGTCAGCCGAACCTCCCTGTAATATATTCTTCCGTCTTCGGGTTCTCAGGTGTCGAAAACAGCGTCATCGTATCCTTGTATTCAATCACCTCACCCAGAAGGAAAAACGCTGTCATATCTGAAATACGTGCCGCCTGCTGCATATTATGGGTAACCATGACGATCGTATACTTGTTCTTCAGCTCGGAGGCCAGATCTTCAATCTTGGCAGTAGAAATAGGATCCAGAGCGGAAGTAGGCTCATCCATCAGAAGTACCTCCGGTTCAACTGCCAGAGCACGGGCAATGCAGAGTCTCTGCTGCTGTCCTCCCGACATACCCAGGGCGCTTTTTTTAAGTCGGTCCTTTACTTCATCCCAGATTGCTGCATCCCGCAGGGATTTTTCCACGATTTCATCCAGCTTTGCCTTGGAATGGATCCCGTGTGTCCTTGGTCCGTAAGCAATATTGTCATAGATACTCAGAGGGAAAGGATTCGGCTTCTGAAATACCATTCCCACACGTTTGCGCAGAATATTCACATCCATCGTGCCATAGATATCCTCACCGTCCAGAAGCATCTCACCCGTAATTTTACATCCCTCTACCAGGTCATTCATCCGGTTCAGGGATTTCAGCAGTGTGGATTTTCCGCAGCCGCTGGGACCGATAAATGCAGTGATCTTATGCTCCGGAATATTCAGGTTGATATTTTTCAGTGCATGAAATGACCCGTAATAAAGGTCTGTTTTTTTGATTGTGATCTTATCCATATTATTCTCTTCCTTTTTGCAGTTTACGTGCCAGAAATGCAGAGAGACTGTTCAGTCCTACTACTACAACCAACAGTACGACAGCGGTTGCGTATGCCTGATTCATGTGAAGTCCTTCACTGGAAAGAACATACATATGTACGGCTAGTGTACGTCCGGATCCCATCAGATTCTGTGGTATCTGAGCAACAGAGCCTGCCGTATACAGCAGTGCCGCGGTCTCACCTACGATACGTCCAGTAGCCAGTACCACACCGGCCAGGATTCCCGGTACCGCATCCGGAAGCACGACCCGGAAGATCGTTCTCAGTTTTCCGGCACCCAGTCCGAAAGAAGCTTCCCGGTAGGAATCCGGCACCGCCAGCAACGCTTCCTCCGCAGTACGGATAATGAGAGGCAGGATCATAATCACGATGGTCAGTGAACCTGACAGCATGGAATAACCCCAGTGAAATGCCGTACAGAAAAACAGCAGACCAAACAAACCATATATAATAGAGGGAATACCGGAAAGCGTCTCTGCCGTAATACGGATCAGGCCTACGATCCTGCTTCCCTTTTTAGCGTATTCTACCAGATAGATCGCTGCGAAAACACCCAGCGGAACCGCGATGATCAGGGAGAGTCCGGTCATCACCAATGTATTGGCAAAGGCAGGCACCAGGGATACATTCTCTGAGTTATAGGTTGGCGAAAAGAGATCCGGTGTCAGGTAACGTACACCTTTGATCAGTATGAATCCTACGATAAATACCATGGCCAGCATCGTGATCAGTCCTGCCAGCCATACCAGAATCTCTGCCGCAGCGGAACCCGGATGATGTTTCCAGGAGGTCAGTTTCATAGCCAGCCGCTCAGAAAGATTCTTTTCTCCGGCAGCCCGCAGACCTTCTGCCTGCTCTCCGGCAGATATAACTCCCTCTCCGCCCTGAATTTCCAGTTTCTCATTTTCCTTATTCATACATTGTTCTCCGTTTCAGTGCTGATACACTCAAATTAATGATCAGAATGAATATAAACAGAACCACTCCGGTGGCGATCAGTGCCTCTCTGTGAAGATCTGCCGCATATCCCATTTCCATAACGATATTCGCAGTCATGGTACGAAGTCCTTTGAAGATGCCCTGCGGCATCCAGGTCTGGTTTCCTGCTACCATAATGACTGCCATCGTCTCGCCGATGGCGCGACCGATTCCCAGAACCACTCCGGCCATAATACCGGATTTTGCTGCCGGAAATACTGCAAAAAATACGCTTCTCTCGTGGGTCGCTCCCAATGCCAGCGAGCCCTCGTAATAGCTGGAGGGAACACTGCGGATGGAGGATTCTGCCTGGATGGTGACGGTGGGCAGGATCATGATTCCAAGCAGCAGCGCTGCTGTCAGCATAGTGCTTCCGTCTGCGCCCGTGACGTCACGCATGAATGGAACGATCACGACCAGTCCGAAAAATCCATATACAACAGAAGGAATACCCGCCATCAGATTCACGGTTGCTTTTACCACGGGATAAATCCCTTTCGGACAGTAATGCGCCATAAAAATCGCGGTCAGCAGTGCGATTGGAACTCCGATCAGGATGGCCCCTGTAGTCACGTAAATACTTCCCAGAATAAATGGCAGGATACCAAACAGATTGTTGGACGGTTTCCATTTCTGTCCCAGCAGAAACTCGGGAAGACCGATTTTAAACATAGCTGGAAAACCGTTGCCAAACAGGAATACACAGATCAACGCCACCGCCAGAACAGATGTACAGGCTGCTGCCAGAAATACGAATTTCATGACCAGCTCTGAAATTTTACCTTTCTTCATTCGAGAAATGACTCCTTTTTCCAATAAGTACCTGAAACAGGCTGCCCCGGATCATCCAGCGCAGCCCTGAGGTGTGGTGTCTGATATACTCTGATTACTGAAGTTCTTCCCAAGTGGTGATCTCACCTGTATAGATGCCCTTCACCTGCTCGCTTGTCAGCTCCTCGATTCCGCTCTCATTGTTTACGATTATCGCGATACCGTCCTGAGCGATCACGGTTGCGGTAAGTCCTGCTTCTGTCTCGCTGTCCTTCAGTTCACGGGATGCCATACCGATGTCGCACAGACCGTCTATGGCTGACTGCATACCTGTGGTAGAGTCGCTCTGCTGTACTTCGATAGTAACATTCTCATTTACTTCTCCATATGCCTCTGCCAGCTTCTCCATAACCGGTGTCACGGAAGAAGAACCCGCTACGACTACCTTACCCTCTACATCAGCCGGAGTGTACTCTGCTGTCTCTACCGGGATATATCCGTTCTCGGCTACTACTGCCTGACCATCCTCGCTCATGATATATGCGATGAAATCTGCAGCTGCATCACTGATTTCTGCTGTAGTCGCAATATTGAAGGGACGAACAATCTTGTATGTACCTTCTTCGATTGCTTCTGCAGTTGCCTCTGCGCCGTCGATCTTTACTGCCTTTACGGTGTCATTCAGAGAGCCCAGGGAAATATAACCGATTGCGTTCACATCCTGCTCTACGGTTCCCATCATAACTGAGGTGCTGTTTGTGATCTTTGCGCCTTCTGTCGTATTGTCAATCTTGTTGCCGTCTGCGTCTTTTTCCTCTACTCCAAGCAGCTCAATGAATGCTCCTCTTGTACCGGATCCTTCTTCTCTGGATACTACAGTGATCGGGCCTTCTGCGGCTGCCATTGCTGTCATGCCAAGTCCTGCTGTCATCATTACTGCCATCATTGCTGCTACTGCCTTTTTCATAATAAAATCTCCTTTTCTGCGTGCCCTATAATTTTATTTTCGGCTGCTGCCGTATTCATGTACACGCTTCATATCTATTTCTTCATTGCTTCGTTACAGTGGCTATAATAAAGCAGTAATGTAAAATGCAAAACAGGAAGATTGTAAAAGAAAGGTAAATTCGCAGTAAAAGAGAGCGTCCGTATTTTATGGACGCTCTTTTACTATTGATATCAATATCCTGCAAAAATCTGGGCGATCGGTGAATCTTCTGACAGAATCACTGTCTTGTCGCCGCCGCTCATGGAAGCTTTCAATGCATCCAGGCTGCGGACAAAGGAATAGAAATCCTGCTTATCTTCTGTATCGTACGCTTCTGAAAGGATACGCATGTACTCGGCCTCGCCTTCTGCCACCAGGATCTCAGCCTGCTTCTTCGCTTCGGATATCTTGATCGCCACTTCCTTGTCTGTGGTATTCTGGATCACCTGAGCCTCGGATTTTCCTTCTGCACTGTAGGTGGCGGCAATATTGTCACGCTCGGAGATCATACGCTCGTAAACGGCTTCTTTGTTGTCATCAGGCAGATCCAGCTGCTTGGTCTCAAACATCAGAAGCTCTATGCCGTATTCGTTCAGATTGTCATCGATCCGTGACATTACCATTTTAGACAGCTCGCCGTCCCGGCTGGTGATGACCTCATCCTGATTCAGGCTGCTGATGGCATTTTTGATAGCATTGTACACCGACGTGTTGATACGGCTCTCTGCGTTTGTGACAGAACCGTTCAGTGCCTGGGCAAACTTCATAGGATCTGAAATACGCCACAGCACATAACTGTCAGTGATCATGGTCTTTTTATCCCTCGTAATGACATCTGACGGCGTCAGGTCAAACAAAAGTGTTTCTTTCGGAAACGTGTCCGTAGACTGAATAAATGGAATCTTGAAACTGATACCCGGGGTATCGATCACCCGGCTGATCTTTCCGAACTGCCGCACCAGACGATATTCATTCTCTGCGGTCACTACTACGGACGAGCCGAGCAGTGCCAGCAATATCACCACGATACAAACTCCTGCAATTTTCTTTTTCATCTGTATCTTCCCCCCCTCTCCTACTGTCCGTCCGCTGCAGAAGCGCTGTCCTGCGTACCTGCACCCGAAACTGCCGTGTTATCATCTGTACCGGAAGTCTGATCTGCTATGAAAGAATCCAGCGGAAGCACTTTCTGAACGCCGTCTCCGTGATCGATGATCACCTTCATCTCTGGCAGTACTTCTTCCATGGCTTCAAAGAACATTCGCTGCTTCGTCACCACCGGATTCTTCTGGTACTCCTCATACATAGCCTGGAATCTCGCCACCTGTGCCTCTGCCTCATTGATCCTCGTCTGCTTCTGGGCTTCTGCGTCCTTGACGATCTCATCGGCCTGCGCTTCTGCAGCAGGGAGCTTCTCATTGCGGTATTTATTGGCATTATTCAGTGCCGTCTCCTTACCCTGCTTGGCTGTCTCCACCGCCTTGAAGGCCTTCATGACCTCCTGAGTGGGCGGCTCAGAATCCTGGATCGTGATATTCACCAGAGACAGTCCGATATCCTGCTCTTCCAGTTTTTTCAGGATCATGGTCTTGATCTGGGCCTGGATCTCCGTCTTTCCGGTGGTCAGCACACTGTCCACATCAAAACTGCCGATCACGGTACGGATACTGCTCTGGGCGATGTTTTTCAGGATCTCCTCCGGCTGCTCTGACGCATAAAGATATTTCACCGGATCAGAGATCCGGTACTCCACAAAGAAATCCGCGTCAATAAAATTGTAATCTGAAGTAATCATAACGGCTTCCGATGCCACCACTTCATTCGTCCCTGCTTCATATCCGATGGGGAAGCCCTGGATCGTGGTATCTACCTTGGTCACACCCTGGATCAGCGGGATCTTGAAATGAAGTCCCTTCTCACTGACCGTCTCGGCCTTGCCAAAGGTCACCAGGACTGCCTGCTCCTGCTCTTCGATCTGGTACCATGCCCCATTGGACAGCAAGACTGCCAGAAGAAGTACCGCAAAACCAAGCACGCCCCATTTTGCTTTATCCCATACATCTTTTACTGCTTCCACACATTTTCCTCCTTTGTTTGTATCTGTTCAGAGCCAGGCAAAAAAGGTTGGCTCCGAACATTTTCCTTTGTTTTATAATAGACAGCACCATCATACTCGTGATGATGGTGCCTTGTAAATATCCTGGCTGATTAATTATTCCTGAAATCTATTAATTTTTTCTGAAGAATTTATCTCCCCAGTGCCTTCGCCAGCGCACGGATATATTCCGGTGTCGTACCGCAGCATCCGCCTGCCAGATCAGCCCCTGCTTCGATCAACTCCATCATGGATTCTGCAAAAGCTTCCGGCTGCATATTATAGTGAGCCATTCCACGGCTATCCATCGTCGGGAGTCCGGCATTTGGCTTCACCAGCACAGGAACCGCCGCCACATTCTTAATAGAAGAAACCACTGCTTTCAGTTGATTCGGGCCTACAGAGCAGTTCAGACCTACTGCTGCAGCTCCCATCTCCTGCAGTGTCTCCACAGCTTCTGTGATCGTCCCGCCATACAGAAGCGTTCCATCTGCCTCCAGCGTCAGAGAACACATGACCGGAAGATCACACACAGATGCAGCCGCCTCCAGAAGTGCCGTCGTCTCATCCACTGCCAGCATGGTCTCAGCTATGATCAGATCCACTCCAGCTGCTTCCAGCACACGGATCTGCTCCTGATAAACATCGATCAGTGTCTCATATTTCATATCGCCACGGGGCTCCAGCATCTTGCTGGTCGTCGTCATATCCCCGGCTACCAGAGCACGTCCTGCCGCCGCTTTCTTTGTCAGCGCCACCAGACCGGTATTGATCTCCTCCAGCCTGTCCTCCAGACCATGCATAGCAAGTCCGATCCGATTGGCGGAAAATGTGGGGGCATAAATAATCTGGCTTCCTGCCTCCACATATCCCCTCTGCAGCTCCAGCACCACCTCCGGATGCTCCAGCGCCCACAGCTCCGTACTGATTCCCACCGGCATACCTGCTTTGCGGAAATTCGAACCCACCGCACCATCCAGCAGCATAACTCCCTGCTGCGTCATTTCCAGAAATTCCTGTTTCGTCATAATAATCTCCTCGTCTTTCTGTATTTTGGTTTGTTTTTTCTTGTTTTGTTCTTTTATCAACAGAAAAACCGTAAATATCCCTCATCAAAAACTGCTCAGTTCTTCAATCCTTACGATTTTCAGTCCTCTCGCCCGACTGCTGGCCGCCAACGTGAAATACTCACTTTGCATTACCTGTACCTCGATCCTTCCCATGTCGCCGACTTCAAATACCTGATGCAGTGAGATTTTATCTGTTCCCGGCACGCATTCCCTTCTCAGAGGAAATACTGCCTCTTCACACTTGCACCTGCCGGAAGGCACTGCAAACAACGGCATCACATTCAGCCGTTCCACTCCATATCCCAGTCCGCTTCCTTCATATTTTACCAGGCTTTCCTTAACTGACCAGAGAATTCTCAGAAATTCAGCCCGATCCTCACCTTCCTCCGGCAATGAATTCAAATATTTCCATTCTTCCTCATGGCATACTTTTTTTGCCAGCGATGGGCGATACGGAAATTACCGTTCCACATCGATCCCCACCTGCCCGGACGATACAATACAGGCACAGGCACTCTCACAGTGACTGAGATTAAAATACAGTTCCGGATACGCACGGCTATAGGGTTTGCCTTTTTCTGTCCTGCAGATATCCATCTGCTCCAGCGAATCGATCCCATACTCCGTCTGAACCGCCTTTTCCAGAAGACTCCATGCCAGAAGATGCTCCAGCCGGTTTTCCGGCCTGCTGATCCTGCCAAACTCCTGTCTCAGCAGCTCCGGCATCCGCAGAATGGCATTCTCACAGTAAGCAGTCATATTTTCTTTTTCATACTGAAAATAATAAATCATATGCGTTCCTCTGCCCAAAATGCATCTGTTCATGTAAGATACCTGAACGATTATATCATACTGCGTGGAGAATTACATCCTTATTTTTCAGTTCTGGCGGTAAAGGGGACTTTAGTTTATTAATACGGGACGCCGCAGAATCGAAG
>JAQXWO010000290.1 GCA_029225485.1 Lachnospiraceae bacterium | reverse complement strand
TACGTTCATATGAGTTCCTCCTTGATTCGTTATGTAATGAGTTTGTGTAACAGGTTACGTGTGGTATCTATAACAGGATTATACAGGAAAAGGAAAGGATTGGCTACCGGATATTGATAATGGAAATGGTCAGGTTGCAGTTCACAGCTATTTGAAATACAGCTGTCTGCCTCAGGTATATCCAACTCGTCTGACCTCGGAACGGATTGCTGTGTAATATGTCGGACCGGAAAGGACATTCTATGTCCTGCACCGGCAGACATATGTTACGACTGTCCGGGGCGTAGGCAGCACGCATGGATATGACCGGGCCGGACAGCGTCATGCAAATAATACAATCTTTGCAGCATTTCCTTTTTCGTCACTCCAAACCAGGCAGCTGCTTCCGGACTGAATATCTTCGATCAATACCCGGTTTCTTGTACGGTACGGCATGAGATCGCAGTTCTGATTGACCGAAAACTGCATGCCGTTGTCCGCCGTCAGAAGGAAACTGCCGTTCGCTTCCTCTTCCATTGCGGACACTGTTACATAATCCGGGATCCTCAGATCGTCGGGAATATCACACAAGATCAGTCTGGCATTTACCACAGGCGGCAGGCTGAGGGCCATGGCCGGCTCGATATAGACAAATACCGCCTCGTCCCGCTCCAGTTCCGTCAGGTTCTCCGGCTCTCCGGTCTCCGCATCCAGTATCGGGGTCGTCGTCTGATCGAAGGTAATTACGATCTCAC
Organism: Lachnospiraceae bacterium; assembly: GCA_029225485.1. Taxonomy (GTDB): domain Bacteria; phylum Bacillota; class Clostridia; order Lachnospirales; family Lachnospiraceae; genus Choladousia. The sequence goes on along the minus strand of JAQXWO010000290.1, from coordinate 2,849 downwards.
CCCGAGAGGACGTCTCCGCACGGTTATCGATGGAAATCCGATCCTGACCAACCTGCAGAACCGGTCCCCAGATCCTGACCGGTGTGTTTACCTGCTGTATGGATTCCTGAGTATCTGCCGCAGCTTCCGTTTGTGATGCCGTCTGATCTTCTGTCGTGCGGTCTGTCTGCGATACACTTTGCTGCTGCATACTTTTCTCCTGCCCGGCCGCTCCCATGCAGCCCCAGAGTACCATGGCAAGGCAGATCCCGCCCGCCAGGAATGTGATCCATTTTCTTTGTTTCATCTGCATAACTTCCTTCCTGATTATTTCTCAGACAAACCATTCAGGACTCTCTTGTCATCCTATCCAGTTTCCAAAGAATGTCCCGGAATAAGTTTTCTATGAAAATTATTCCCGGAATCATCCAAAACATACCCATCTAATGTGTTCTCATCTCACCTGACACTTCATAAGCAGCATATTCATGAGAAAACTCATACCCCAGTTTTTCTGCCAGATGTACCGAGTTCAGGTTGTGCGCGTCCCAGCTGGGATACAGTCCCCGATCCAGACATTCCAGGATCAGGGCGGCACTGCATGCCGTTGCAAGATGTTTTCTCCTGTCCTGTTCTCTGGTATCCACCTCGATCTCAATTCCTTCCCGGTATCTGGAATAGGAAGATGCCCCGGCTGCTATTTCACCGTCTTTCAGTGCCACGATTCCAAGCCCTTCTTCCAGATATGCCTCCTTCGTCTTAAAAGAGGATACAAAATCATATGTCACCGGATTTTGCAGACAAAGGTCGTAGATTCTATCATCGATCCTGTGAAGCTCGTAACCTTCCGGGATGTCTGCCGCCATCTGTTTCAGACTGTCCGTATCAAATTTCGTATCCTTTCTGATGGCATACCGGACAACACGCTTTGCATCCGGAAAGCATGCTTCTATCAGCTCTGCCCACGCTTCATTTTGCGGTAGCATGATCACAAACCCGTCCGGCTTTTCTGCGACAAGTTCCCAATCCGGCTCACCTGCCAGAATCAGAAAACACCCCACAAATGCGGCCGCTGACCGAGGATTTTCCCTGTCTGTCACATATACTTTTCCCATAACTCCCTGCAGACAGGAGTAGATCAGTGTTTCTTCCCACCCGTCAAAGAGATGCTTTACTTTCGAAGTATCCTGAAGTTCGTATCTCATAGAATGCACTCAGCCTCCTGTTGATTCATGTCTTCTTTTTATTTTTCAAATCTCTCTATCACACATTCATGCTTTTTACTCTTTTTATCATATACAATTCCTACGAGAAGAATATTTCCTGTATACTCCAGTAAAGCGTCCTGATAATTCTTTTCTCTGATCTGGCGGATTGCCGTGTCTGCGTCCTTGTCCCATTTCAATTCTACCAGCAATACGGGATATTTTCCCGTATATTTCTGTTTCGGAATGAATACAAAATCAGCGAATCCTCTTCCTGTCGGCAGTTCTCTCACAGGCTTAAAATAGTATTTCATAGCACTCAGATAAGCGATTGTCAAAACACTGCTTAGTGAATTCTCATCATGATACTGAATGGAAGAAGCATATTCCATATGAATCTTCTCGATTCCCTCTGCAACTGCTTCTTCATCCATACGAATGGTGGCTTCCAGCAGACACATCGACTGTTTCCTGAATTCTATAAATTCGTCCCAGCTGTTTTCTTCCACGGCATCTGTAAATTCACTGCGAATTTCTTCATTTGGAATATATGCCGTCATAACATCATCTTTATTTTTAAATGTAATCATATCGTTCTGATAAGACTTTGTCCTTACCTGCACACGTTCCCCTGAGATCATTGTGATAATGGAAGTTTTCAACCCGTCAAAATCCATACTAATCAGCGGAACGATTGATTCATAAGTTCCTGTCTGGGACCAGTAGCTCTGAAACTCACCCTGGATCATCATGCTTACAACCGCATCCGCTCCTTTTGCCGGGGACATACACCACTGTACATCAAAATGAATCACATCGCACTGATTCAGATATCGTTCAAATGCTGCATTTCGGCTGACAGCCAGCCCATCAAACATCTTTCTGGAATCTCAGCCTTTGCTGTAATAAGCCACCAGCATATTGGCAGTGACTGACTTTCCAAATCGCCTGGGACGGCTGTTGCAGATCAATGCCCGGTCCGTATTCATGACTCTGTTCGTATAAGAAATCAGGTCTGTCTTATCCACATATATTTCTGAATTAAGTGCCACCTGAAATGCACTATTGTCCGGATTTACAAATCTTCCCATATATCACACATTCCTTTCCCAGGCAATAACTCAAATTGCCGACCATACGTAACTGTTCGGAACCAACTTTACAAATACAGGAATTTTATGCCTGTCCTGTACAGATATTATTTTATCATTCTTCACAGAGAATAGAAAGACATAGAAGAGTTTCCGGGTCTATTTTTTTATCCGGTTACAATTCACGACCATTTGAAATACAGCTGTGTGCTTCAGACATATCTGACGCGTCTGACCTCGAAACGGACATACTCTATATTTGTCCGGGACGAGACAGATTGCGCAGATATGTCTGAGGCACACAGCGTCACATGAACAATAACTTAATCCTGAATCCGTGAAGTTCGTCCTTTTTTACAACCAGCTCCTAAAATGAAACTTGCTTACTGCGAACATCTTTCCAGTCACTTCCGACATATACGGTTTTACCGTTTCTGGGCGTTGTGATGTTTTGGCAGTATTGTTTGGCCATATCAAACCATCCATCCTTGCTTTCCCGGCGAAGATTGCGTTTGATGATAAAATAGCAGCCTGCATCAATCAGAACTGCAATATTGTCAATGGAATTATTTCC
>JAQXWO010000289.1 GCA_029225485.1 Lachnospiraceae bacterium | reverse complement strand
GCTGCTGCAATATCCACAATCGAATCCACAGCTCCCACTTCATGAAAATGAACTTCATCCATTGTTTTTCCATGGACAGAGGCCTCGGCTTCCGCCAGCACCGTAAAGATTTTGACGGCCAGTTTTCGGGCATTCACAGTCAGCTCACTGTGCTCCAGAATCTGGATAATATCGCGCAGATTCCTGGCATCATGATGGTGTCCATGCACATGCATTCCAGACGAATCTTCCGGATGATTGTGAGGATGCTCTTCATGAGATGATGCTGAATGAGCGTGCGTATGCGGCGCGCAGTCAGCAGCCGCGTGTTCATGGGTATGTACTGCAGCATGAGCATGCGCGTGACCATTACCATGGAGATACTCCATATCATGGTCATGATTCTCATGCGCCTTATCCAGTATCACGTCAAAATCACAGGCTTTCAGTCCTGATTTATATACATCAGAAATACGAACCGAATATCCGGTGAGCGGAAGGCTGGCAAGTCCCTTTTCCAGCACCTCGCGGCTGGCTCCCAGATCCAGAAGGGCAGCAGCCGTCATATCACCGCTGATCCCCGAATTACATTCCAAATACAAAATAGTCTGATTCATAAACTTCTCCCAAAATACATTTTTCACTCATGCAGTATACCATACACGTTTCATAACCGCAAGCTGAATCGCTGCCTGACTTCGACCTGTCTGCTCGCAGGGGTTACACTTTAGAGTTACGCTGTCTGCCTCAGGTATATCCACTTGTTCTGCCTCCGTGCCGGACAGCCATGAAATATGTCTGCCGGTACAGGACATAACATGTCCTTTCCGGTCAGACATATCTTATGACAGTCCGTTCCGAGGTCAGACGAGTCGGATATACCTGAGGCAGACGGCTGTATTTCAAATACCTGCGGGCAGCAACAATGGTTCAGCAATGCAATAAATGAAGCTGTCACTGATTGAAACACAGCCCCGTGTGGCTTCGGGATAGCTCAAAGCAAACATTTGGCGGGTGTTTTTAGCTCCCGGGTGGTTACCCCGGTTTGGCGTGCGGTACCCCCACCCCACACGGGGCGTCACCTGTCAGAGAAACATTACAGCTTGTCCATCTTCCGAAACTCCGCCCGCATCATGATGACTGCGGCTACAAATGCCAGTCCGTCGGCCACAGGACCTGTATACAGGATACCGTCAATGCCCCAGATAGCCGGAAACAGAAACAGCAGCGGCAGGAAGAAGATGATCTGTCTGGTCAGAGACAGGAACATTCCCTTGTAGGCTTTTCCGATAGAGGTAAAGAAGGTGGAGGACAGCGGCTGCATAAAGTTGATCAGCGTACCGGCAAGAAAGATCCGGAAATAGCTGATGCCGAACCGGTAGTAGTTGTCATCACCCTTGCCAAACAGTGCAATCAGCTGCCGCGGGAAAATCTGGAAGATCAGAAAGGCGCATACGGACAGTACCATTCCGGTCTTCATGGCCAGCAGGTAGGTATCTTTTACTCTGCGGTAATTCCGGGCTCCGTAATTGAATCCCTCGATGGGCTGGGTGCCCTGAGAAATACCGATGATAATGGAAAAGAATACCTGATTGACCTTCATGACGATCCCGGCGCAGGCGATGGGAATAGATTCACCGTATTCGGAGAGTCCTCCGTAATGTTTCAGGAGATTATTCAGTGCGATCTGCACGACCATCATGGCAATCTGGTTAAAGCCGGAGGCAGCTCCAAGGGAGATGATCCTGAACAGATATGCGACATTTGGTACGACATGTTTCCAGCCAAGAGGCACAGTCTTGAATCGGGTCAGATACCGGAACACCAGAATCCCGGAAAAGACCTGACCGATGACGGTGGCGGCAGCGGCTCCCTGCATTCCCCAACCAAAACCCAGGACAAAGACAGCGTCCAGCACCGTATTGATAATGGCGCCGGACAGGCTGCAGAACATGGTCATTTTCGGGCTGCCGTCGGCCCGCATCAGATGACCGCCGCCGGTGGTCATGATCAGGAATGGAAAGCCAAGAGCTGTAATTCGTACGTACTCACGAGCATATGGCAGAACCTCATCTGGAGATCCAAATCCATGCAGCATGGGATTAAGAAACAGTTCCGTCACAGCCAGCAAAAGGATGCCGCATCCGAAGAGCATGCCGGCAGCATTTCCGATATAATAGGGTGCTTTTTCGTGGTCTCCCTCACCCATGGTCAGGTTGAAGCTGGAAGCACCGCCGATGCCAAACAACAGCGCCAGTGCGGTACACAGCATAGACAGAGGAAAGGCAATATTGGTTGCTGCGTTGCCGAGAGGGCCCACAGAATGGCCGATGAACAGCTGGTCTACAATATTGTAAACAGCGCCCACCAGCATGGCCACGATACTGGGGGCGGCAAACTGGCGCAGCAGTTTGTCTATTGGCTGGGATGCCAGAGGATTTGCCATACCGGCAGAACCGGTTTGCGGCTGACTTTGATTTGTATTTTTATTCATTTTTTCACATCTTTCTTTCGTAGTATTTTATGAACCAGGGTCAAAAGTATGAATCGACGTCATGCTTGCATGATTGATCCCCCAAAATATGACCTGTTTCCTGCAGGACTCTCTGGCGGATATCCAGAAGCTGTGTCACAAAAAACGAAATCCTGTCATCCGGCATACGGTCTTTAGGAGCAGAAACGCTGATGGCATACCCTGCTTCACCGTGAAAGCTGCCAAGAGACGCTGCCACACATCGTACGCCCAGTTCATTTTCTTCATTATCCATGGCATAGCCATTTTGCCGAACCTCCCGGATCAGTTTCATAAAGGTCTTAAAATCAGTGACGGTATAGTCTGTCAGCTTGTGGATATCACTCTGTTCCCATATCGTCCGGATCCGGTCATCCGTCATATCAGCCAAAAGGGCTTTGCCCACTCCGGAACAGTAGAGAGGGATGCTCTTTCCCACCATGGAGACCAGACGCACAGAACTGTGAGAAGCTTCTACTTTGTCAATATAGACAGCCTGGATCCCATCCATCTGGACAAGATGAACCGTTTCTCCGGTCTGCTCGGACAGTTCTTTGATATAGGGACGGGCCAGATCAATGATGTTGTTCTGGGCCAGGATCTGATTGGCAATGCCGCAGAATTTGAAGCTCAGGCTGTATTTCAGCGTCTCAGGATCCTGTTTCACATAATCCATACAGCCAAGAGAAGTCAGGATACGGTGTACCGTTGCCTTGTTCAGATGCAGCTCGCGGCTCAGCTCCGCCAGGCCGGCAGGACCGCAGCAGGCAAGGTATTCGATGGTGTGAAAAATACGTTCCGATACCTGAATGGGATTTTTTTCTTCCATATCGTAATACTCCGTTTCATATAGTGATACTATTGATCAGAAGAATTGTAGCACGAAAACGGGAGGGAGTAAAGATTGGGTTTGCGGCAGATTATGGATTCAATCGAATCATTGACATCCGGTTTTTTGGGAAACCCATTAGAAAAATTTGCATTCAGTCCTTGACATCTTCCTGAAAATGTGTATAATCGTGAATGTCAGATGGTTCGTAATATGAAATATAGTTCCATAATACGAACCAATCATGAATCCAACCTAAAAGTAAAGAGCGAAGGAGAATCAAGATGAACGAGGTATTACAGAAGATCCAGGAGATCGGTATTGTGCCGGTTGTTGTGCTGAACGATGCCAAGGATGCGGCTCCGCTTGCGAAGGCGCTGTGTGACGGCGGGCTTCCGTGTGCGGAGGTGACCTTCCGTACAGAGGCAGCGGAGGAATCTATCCGTATTATGGCAGAGCAGTTCCCGGATATGCTGATCGGAGCAGGGACAGTGCTGACTACGGAGCAGGTAGACCGTGCGGTGGCAGCAGGAGCGAAATTCATTGTCAGCCCGGGGCTGAATCCCAGGATCGTGAAATACTGTGTGGAAAAAGGCATCCTGATTACTCCCGGCTGTGCAAATCCCAGCGATATCGAGCAGGCACTTGAAAATGGCCTTGAGGTAGTCAAGTTCTTTCCGGCAGAGCCGGCAGGCGGACTGAAGATGATCAAGGCCATGGCAGCGCCCTATGTAGGCGTGAAGTTTATGCCTACCGGCGGAATCAATCAGACCAATGTGAGAGAGTACCTTGCCTATGACCGGATCCTTGCCTGCGGCGGCAGCTGGATGGTAAAGGGCAGCCTGATTGATGCAGGAGAGTTTGACAAGATCGAGGCACTTACAAGAGAAGCAGTAGAAATCGTAAAAGAAAGCAGAGGAAAATAAAGATGGCAAGGAAAGTAGTTACATTCGGAGAACTGATGCTGAGACTGGCACCGGAAGGATATTATCGTTTTGTACAGGCAGATAAGCTGGGCGCTACCTTTGGCGGCGGTGAGGCAAACGTGGCGGTTTCCCTGGCAAATTACGGTTTTGATGCGGCCTTTGTTACGAAGCTTCCGACTCATGAGATCGGACAGGCAGCTGTCAATTCTCTGAGAAGATACGGCGTGGATACATCTTATATCACACGCGGCGGTGACCGTGTGGGTATCTATTATCTGGAAAAGGGAGCTTCCCAGAGACCTTCCAAGGTCATCTATGACCGTGCAGGATCTTCTATTTACACTGCTTCACCGGAAGATTTCGACTGGAAGAAGATCTTTGAGGGTGCAGAGTGGTTTCACTTTACAGGGATTACTCCGGCACTGAATGACGGGGTGGCAGCCATCTGTCTGGAAGCATGCAAGGCAGCCAAAGAGCTTGGCGTGAAGATCTCCTGCGACCTGAATTACAGAAACAAGCTCTGGAGCAAGGCGAAAGCCGGTGAAGTGATGGGTGAGCTCTGCAAATATGTGGATGTATGTATTGCAAATGAGGAAGATGCGGCAGACGTATTCGGAATCAAGGCGGCAGACACAGACGTGACCACCGGTACCGTCAACCATGAAGGCTATAAGGACGTGGCAAAACAGCTGGCAGACCGCTTCGGATTTGAGAAGGTGGCGATCACACTGCGTGAGTCTCTGTCTGCCAATGACAACAACTGGTCTGCTATGCTGTATGATGGCAATGACTATTATTTCAGCAAAAAGTACAAGATGCATATCGTTGACCGTGTAGGCGGCGGCGACAGCTTCGGCGGCGGACTGATCGCTGCCTGCCTGAGCGGATACGACGCACAGGCTACCATCGAGTTTGCGGTAGCGGCATCCTGCCTGAAACACTCCATCGAGGGTGATTACAATATGGTCACCATGGATGAAGTTGCAAAGCTGGCCGGAGGAGATGCATCCGGCCGTGTGCAGAGGTAAGAAAACCTCCTTGACTTGCCCTGCGATATCCTGTATAACATAGACGAGACAACGGTGTCTGTATCAGGCATGGTTGTCTTTTCTGTGTTGCGGACACAGGAAGAAGGGATCATTTCTGATTTCAGGAGGAGATAGAACATGAAGATTACAGTGATCGGCGCAGGAGCCATGGGCTGCCTTTACGGCGCGTATCTGAGCGAGCACAATGAAGTGATGATGCTGGATTCTTATCAGCCGCAGGTGGATGCCATCAATGAAAAGGGAATCACGGTGGAGGAACTGGACGGCAGTGAGAAGGTATACAAAAATGTGAAGGCATGCCTGTCGGGAGCTTATCATGAGGCTTCTGACCTGGTGATCGTATTTGTCAAGTCCACCTTTACGGACGCGGCTCTGGAAGCAAATAAAGAGCTGTTCCATGACCAAACGATCGTGATGACACTGCAGAACGGAGCCGGAAATGACAGGAAGATCGCAAAATATGTGAAGCCGGAAAATATCATTATCGGTACCACGAAGCATAATGCTATGAACAAAGGCTTCGGCACCACCCGCCATACAGGCAACGGTGTCACCACCATCGGAAGCAATCATGAGGCAGAGACTATCCTGAAGAAGGTGGCAGAGCTGCTGGAAGCAGGCGGATTTGAAACCGTGGTTTCTGACGATATCCAGAGGATCATATGGAGCAAGCTGTTCGTCAATCTGTCTGTCAATACCTTCACTGCCATCACTCAGACTCCCATCGGCTATATGCTGCAGAACAAGGATGCCTGGCATTTTGCAAGAAGACTGATCTATGAGGCAATCGAAGTGGCAGAAGAGGACGGCACCTATTTTGACCGCCGGGAGGTGCTGGAAAGTGTGAAGCAGGTCTGCATTGATGCGGCAGATGGCTATTCTTCTATGTATCAGGACCGGATGCGGGGCGTCAAGACAGAGATCGATGCCATCAACGGAGCCATCGTAGAGCAGGCAAAGCTGTACGGGGTGCCGGTTCCCTATAATTCATTGATCGTGGATCTGATCCATGCGATAGAGGGAACATACGAATTCCAGAAGAAACAGTAAAAAGGACATATCTGGCTATAGATTTAAACTATAACCAGATATGCCTTTTCTGTATTTGACGAATATTTCCTATAGTGTTAGTATGTATTCAGGAAATACAACACACGAAAAAACCCGGACAGCAATGGAGAAAATGGAGGAGAAGAACATGAGAAAGAAAGTAAAGACATGGAGAAAAACAGTGAAAGTTCTGGCGGCTGCGGCTGCTCTGGGAACGGTGGTATCTGCCGGTTTTACAGTCAGTGCAGAGGAGACTGAGGTGGATCCGGCTGTTGCAGACAAGAAGTTTGTGGTAGGTCTGGAAGGTACGTATGCTCCGTACTGCTATCACAGGGATGATGGAGAACTGATCGGATTTGAGGTGGATGTGGCGAAGGCCATCGCAGAGAAGATCGGTTATGAGGTAGAGTTTGCAGAAATCAAATGGGATTCTATATTTGAGGCTCTGGATGCGGGCACCATTGATGTGGTGATGAATCAGGTGACGATTACAGATGAGAGAAAAGAAAAATATGATTTTACCACACCTTATGTGTATACACAGCCGGTGCTGATTGTAAAAAGTGACAATGAGGATGTGAAGAGCTTTGATGATATCAAAGGCCTGAAGGCTGCAGAAGGTCTGACTTCCAATTATAATCAGATCGCTCAGGATTATGGTGCAGAGATCGTAGGACAGGATGAAATCGCACTTGCTCTGCAGTGTGTATTGAACGGGGAAGCTGATGTGGTAGTTAATGATTTCCTTACCTATTCTTACTGGACTGCCCAGACTGGAGATACGACCTCTCTGAAGGTGGCAGACACTCTGGACGATGTAGCTTCCAGTGCAATCGTAATCAACAAAGGCAGAGATGAACTGCGTGATGCTCTCAGCGAAGCTATTGATGAACTGCTGGAGGAGGGCAAGATCTCCGAAATCTCAGAGACATATTTCAATACAGATGTATCAAAGGTTCAGGAATAAGAGTTTGTGATTCTGAGCTGGGGTGTCATCCTGATGGCGCCCCTTTCTGGCGTTATAATAATCTATATGGAAACCGGAGGAAATCGATATGTTTGATCTTGGACTCAGGGAAATACAACTGATGCAGAAAGCGTTTTTTCCCATGCTCATAAGGGGAATCCAGTACACCATTCCCCTTTCACTGGTATCTTTTGCGTTTGGAATCGTGCTGGCTGTCCTGACTGCGCTTGCTATCATTAACCGTGTACCGGTCGCACGGCAGATTGCCCGTGTATACGTCTGGATCTTTCGCGGAACACCGCTGCTGGTTCAGCTGTTTATCGTATTCTGGGGGATCTGTTCGCCTCTTGGAATCAGCAAATGGGCAGCGGCAGTGATTGCGTTTTCACTCAATGTGGGTGCCTATGCGGCAGAGACGATCCGGGCAGCGATTCTTTCCATTCCTCAGGGGCAGTGGGAGGCGGGATATGCGGTCAGTATGTCTTACTCAAAAGTATTTCGCAGAATCATAGCTCCACAGGCGGCAAAAGTGTCCATACCGCCTCTGATGAACACGTTTATCAGCCTTGTAAAAGATACATCCCTGGCTTCCACCATCATGATCGGTGAAATGTTCCGGAGAGCCCAGGAGTTTGCGGCAAGTTCTTTTGAGTATTTCTGGATGTATGTGGAAGTGGCATTTATTTATCTGATTTTCTGCAGTATTCTGAACGGAGTGCAGAAGCTTCTGGAGAAAAAGCTGAGAGTCGGCATGTAAGGAGGACAAGATGTATTTAGTAGAAAAAATTCACAAAAGATTTGGAAAAGGACCGGAAATATTAAAGGGTGTCACCCTTGAAATCGAGCCGAATAAAACAACGGTTCTGGTGGGGCCATCCGGTTCCGGCAAAACGACTCTTCTTCGCTGCATCAATCTTCTGGAACTGCCCGACAGCGGAGTGGTGGATCTGAACGGCGCCAGATGCGAGTTTGGAAACGGGAAAAAATACGGAAGAAACAGCACTCAGATCAGGGATGTCCGGGAAAAGACCGGCATGGTATTTCAGAATTTCAATCTCTTTCCTCATAAGACAGTGCTTGGAAATATCATCGAGGGGCCTACACAGGTGCTGGGTACTCCGAAAGATCAGGCGGTGGAGGAGGCACGGGAACTGCTGCGGAAAGTAGGGCTTCTGGAAAAAGAAAATGCGTATCCGGCAGAGCTTTCCGGAGGACAGCAGCAAAGAATCGCCATAGCGAGAGCCCTTGCCATGAAGCCGGAACTGCTGTTGTTTGACGAGCCCACGTCGGCACTGGATCCGGAACTGGAGGTGGAAGTGCTGAATCTGATCCGTCAGCTGGTAGAGGAAAAGCGTACGATAGTGATCGTGACCCACAAGATGAGCTTTGCCAGAGAGATCGCGGATCAGATGGTATTCTTCTGTGATGGAGATATCCTGAAAAAAGGCTCTTATGAAGAACTTCAAAACAGTGGAATTCCGAGGGTTACACAGTTTTTGAATATGCTGCAGTAAAAAGAGAAGCAGTACTTATCCTCCCCCTTTTTATGCTGATGACTACAGCCAGAGCAAAATGCTGCCCTGGCTGTTTTTCTGTTACTGTGATCTGCAATGCTTCTCATTTAAACAAATTGACACTGTCCGGAAAGCAAAGTATAATCAGAAATAGTACTGGATGTAACCAGATTCTATGATATCAGCAAAACGAAAATCTAAAAAATGATACAGAAGGAGAAGTGATATGCAGACAGACAGCATTATTTTAGACGTAGACGGAACTTTGTGGGATTCGACTCCCATCGTGGCGAGAGCATGGACCCGGGCGGTCCGGGAGGGCGGCTGTACGGATATGACAGTGACCGCGGACAGGCTGAAAGAATTGTTCGGACGGACCATGAAGGTGATCGCGGATCTTCTGCTTCCTGAGGTGGAGGAGAAAAAGAGATATGAGATCATGGACAATTGCTGTGAGTACGAGCATCAGGCACTGGAAGAGGATGAATGCAGGATCTGTTATCCGGGTGTGATCGATACGATCAAAGCGCTTTCCGAAAAGATACCGGTCTGTATTGTCAGCAACTGCCAGTCCGGATACATCGAGCTCTTCCTGAAAAAAACGGGTCTGGCTCCCTGTGTGAAGGATTTTGAGTGCTACGGAAATACGGGCAGGAACAAGGCAGACAATATCCGCCTTCTGGTGGAGCGGAATCAGTTCGGCAGTCCGGTATATGTGGGAGATACTCAGGGGGATCTGGAGGCCTCCAGAGAGGCAGGTGTTCCCTTTATCTTTGCATCCTATGGATTCGGACAGCCGACAGAGTATGACGGGAAAATCAGTTCTTTTGAAGAACTGAAAGAGCTGACGGAAGTACACAGAGCGTAAGAAAAATATGGGAGGTTTTACAGACAAATGAAAGTAGATCTGGAACGTTTTACAAAACCGTGTCCCTGTGGACATGAGCATAAAATTACGGTAAAAGGGGTATGGATAGAGCCGGGTGCGGTGAACAGACTGGATGAGCTTCTGGCCGGATATGCTCATCCGGTGATCCTCTGTGACGGGAACACGAAAAAAGCAGCAGAAAAGAGTATGAGAAAATACTTTGAGACGCTGGAGGTGCTGGAGGTTACCGGAGAGGATATCCACGCCAATGATATTTATGTGGATCAGGTACAGGCGGCACTGACCGGTGAGGCAGATATCCTGATCGCCGTGGGTTCCGGCACGATCCACGATCTGACCAGATACGTTGCCTATCAGAGAGGACTGAATTTTATCTCGGTGCCGACGGCGGCCAGCGTGGACGGATTTGTATCCTCCGTGGCAGCTATGACATGGCACGGGATGAAGAAGACACTTACGGCCGTAGCACCCATGTGTGTGCTGGCAGATACGGATATTTTTTCCGGGGCGCCTTTCCGTCTGACTGCTTCCGGCATCTCCGATCTGATGGGAAAATATACGGCGCTGCTTGACTGGAAGGTATGTCATATCGTTACGGGAGAATATTTCTGCGAGACTGTGTATGAGCTGGAACTGGAGGCGGTGAAGGAAGTAGAAAGCCTTCTGGATCAGATCCGGACAGGAGAGCCGGAGTGTATGGAAAAGCTGATGTATGCGCTGATCCTCTCCGGACTTGCCATGCAGATGATCGGAAACTCCCGGCCTGCTTCCGGTGCGGAGCATCATGTCTCTCATCTCTGGGAGATGGAGATCATCAATGATTATATCGATGCGCTCCATGGGGAAAAGGTATCCATCGGTCTCATCCTCTGTCTGGAGTATTATGAGAAGATTCGTGAGGCCATCGAAAGAGGTACATGCCGGATCGTGGATGGACGTGCCTATGAGACAGAGCTTCTGGAGCAGACCTTCGGAGCCAGAGGCAAATATCAGGATGCGCTGGAGGAGAATGACCCAAACATCATGGCTGATCTGGATCTGGCAGACCTGGAGAGGAAACTTCCTCTGATTGCAGAAGAGCTTGCGAAGCTGCCGGGCAGTCAGGATATGGAAAAGCTCCTGTCAGATGCCGGCTGTGTGACACGTATGGAAGAACTGAAGATTCCGCAGGATCTGAAAGATCTGACACTGCGGCTCTGCCCGTATGTGAGAAGAAGACTGACACTGCTTCGTCTTTCCAAGAATTTTGTTTTTCCCGGATGTCTGGGAAAATAAGATCAGGCGGCAGGAGCTGCTCTGAAATGATGAAGAGAAATGGAGCGTATAGAATATGAAACGAATCATTTGGATGGTACTTATGAATCTGTGGTATGTGCCCTACGGTATCACCAGACTGTACCGGATGGCGGCTCACCCTGAGAAATATACCGAACAGGAAAGATTCGGTCTGCTGAAAAAAATCGATAACCGGGCGGTCGCAGGCGGAAGGGTGACGATCGAGGCGGATGGTATGGAACTTCTTCCGGAGCAGGATGGTTTTATCATGTATCCCAATCATCAGGGGATGTTTGATGTCCTTGCGATCCTGAAGGTGCTGGAACGGCCGTTTTCCGTGGTATTTAAAAAGGAACTGGAAAATATTCCCTTTGTGAAACAGGTCATTGCATGCTTCGGAGCGCTTGCCATCGATCGGAAAGATCCGCGTCAGGGTATGAAGGTGATCATGCAGGTGACGGAGGAAGTGAAGCAGGGACGGAATTATTTGATCTTTGCGGAGGGCACCAGAAGCCGTCAGGGCAATCAGCTGCTGGATTTCAAAGGCGGCAGCTTCAAGGCGGCCATGAAAGCAAAATGTCCGGTGGTACCGGTGGCTCTGGTAGATTCCTTCAAGGCATTTGACACGGGTTCCATCGCGCGGCAGACCGTACAGGTTCACTTTCTTACTCCGATTCCTTATGAAGAATATAATGGCATGAAGACAAAAGAGCTGGCAGATCTGGTTAAAAGCAGGATAGAGGCAAAAATCGCTGAGATGACAGAAACTTCGGAGGAAGAGGAGAATTAAATGGAACTGAAAGACTATATGAAACAGATCGATGAAGTGATCGCGCAGGGGCCGTTTCAGGATACCTGGGAATCGCTGGCCGGATACCGTGTGCCGGAATGGTACCGTCAGGCAAAGTTTGGGATTTTTATTCACTGGGGCGCTTATTCCGTGCCGGCGTTCGGCAATGAATGGTACCCGAGAAACATGTATATTCAGGGCAGTCCGGAGTATGAGCATCACAGAGCCACATACGGGCCGCAGAAAGAGTTTGGCTATAAAGACTTTATTCCCATGTTCCGGGCGGAAAAGTTCGATGCAGCACAGTGGGCAGAGCTTTTTGAGAGAGCCGGTGCCAGGTATGTGGTACCGGTGGCGGAGCATCATGACGGATTTCAGATGTACCGCAGCGAGATCTCTCACTGGAACGCGTATGAGATGGGGCCGAAGAGAGACGTGCTGGGAGAGCTGAGTGAGGAGATGAAGAAGCACGGGATCGTAAACGGAGCTTCCACCCACCGCATCGAGCACTGGTTCTTCCTGGGGCATGGAAAGGAATTTGACAGCGACATCAGAGAACCGCTGCAAAGAGGAGATCTGTACTGGCCGGCAATGCCGGAGGGAAATCATCAGGATCTGTACAGCAAGCCTGAGCCGACGGAGGAATTTCTGCAGGACTGGCTGGCACGGACCTGCGAGATCGTAGACCGTTATCATCCGAAGATTGTGTATTTCGACTGGTGGATCCAGCACAGCAGCGCCCAGCCTTATCTGAAGAAATTTGCTGCCTATTATTATAACCGGGCGGCCGAGTGGGGCGAGGAGGTCGTGATCAATTATAAGCATGATGCTTATATGTTCGGAACTGCGGTGGTGGATATCGAGAGAGGTGTATTTTCTGATGTGAAGCCTTATTTCTGGCAGACGGACACTTCTGTGGCTCTGAACAGCTGGTGCTACACAGAGAATAACCAGTACCGGGAAGCTTACTCTATCATTCAGGATCTGGTGGATATTGTCAGCAAAAACGGCTGTCTTCTTCTGAATATCGGGCCGAAATCAGACGGAACGATACCGGAACAGGATGCTGCGATCCTCCGGGAGATCGGAGCGTGGCTGAAGGTAAACGGAGAAGCCATTTATGGTTCCCGTGTGTGGAGAAAGTACGGAGAAGGTCCCACAGAGGTGACAGAAGGCCAGTTTTCAGACGGGATCCTGAAAGAATTTACCAGTCAGGATGTCCGCTATACGGTAAACGGAGACAGTATTTACGCAATTGCCATGAGATCCAGTGAGGACGGCAACTATGTGTTCCCGGCACTGGGGGAGCAGGATGCTTCCAGCAAGCCGAATTTCCACGGGATCATCCGAAAGGTGCAGGTGCTGGGATATAATGTGCCGCTTACCTGGGAGCGAAAAGAAGATGGTCTCCATCTGACTGCAGAGGGCATTCACACGAATAAGCCGGTAGTGTTCCGGGTGACGCTGTAAAAAGGTCCGCAGTCAGTCCTCCTGCAGGACGGAAATGCCCCGGAGCATCATTTTTTCCAGAATAAGGGCCATCTGCTCCGGTGTCTGGCGCATTCCGTCAAACAGCCATTTTTCTATGACGCCCACGCAGCCTGAGAGCATATAGGAGTAGAACAGTTCGAAAATCTCTTCGTTCTTGTGCTCAAACAGGTAGTCCCAGTCACAGAAACATTTCTCACGGAGGACAGACATCAGCTTCCGGATGAATTTCTGATCGCTGTTATCGCCCAGCAGGCATCTGCAGAAATCAGTGTTTTCACCCAGAAGCAAAAAGATATCCTTCAGCAGAGGAAAGGGTCTTCCCTTCATATCGCAGGCTTTGCGGGAGACCAGAATTTCAGAAAAATGCTCCAGCATTTCATTCTCGATCTGCTCCAGCAGATCAAAAATATCTTTATAGTGCAGATAAAAAGTACCACGGTTCAGGTTCACATAGTCCGTCAGTTCACGGACAGTGATATGATAGACAAGAGTGAACTGTATGAGAAGACGGGTGAGACCAAAGATGCAGCGGAATAGCTGGATGACGGCGTCGGGGAGCTTCAGGACGGCGTCAGCGATCTGAAGGAGGGAACAGAGGAACTGCTGGAGGCAGTGGATGCGATCCGGGAGATCATTGGCGAGGAGAACGGGATGAGCGGCACTGCTGTTTCTACGGCGGTCGCCACTGTCAGTGAGATCAGCCGGATCACGGTGATCGCGGTTTCTTTTGTGCTGCTGATCCTGATTCTCACGACGAATTCCTGGCTGGAACCATTGATCATTCTGATAGGGCTGGGAATGGCTATTGCCATCAACAGAGGCACCAACCTGATTTTTGGAGAGATATCGTTCGTCACAAATGCTGCCGGAACGATTTTGCAGCTGGCGGTATCTCTTGATTATTCTGTTTTTCTGATTCACAGAATGTCTGGAACAGAATCCGGATCCCGGGGACACCATGGTGGACGCTCTCTGCAGATCCACCAGTTCCATCGCATCCGACGGACTGACTACAGTAATCGGTTTTCTGGCACTGATCTTTATGCGTTTTAGAATCGGGCCGGACCTTGGGCTTGCCCTGGCCAAGGGTGTGGCGATCAGCCTGGTTTCGGTGTTTGTATTTATGCCGTCGCTGATTCTTGCTGCTTATCGGTGGATGGAAAAGACCGGCCACAGACCTTTTGTGCCTTCCTTTCACAAATTCGTAAAGTTTGTCAGAAGGCTGATGATACCGTCTGTGTGCCTGTTTGCGCTGATTGTAGTTCCCGTTTATCTGGGGTCTAATGCCAACTCCTATTATTATGGTTCCAGCCACATTTTTGGAAATGATACACAGCTGGGAAGAGACATTGAGAATTTTGTTTGTGCTGCCCGGAATGCTGTATCTGTTTGACAGATTGCTGATATGGAAGAAAGAATAACGAATAATTTCTGCGAAAACGGAGATACTGATGTCATTGATATCATTTGGATGTGCCGGAAAATAAGTCGGCCGGATTTCATTCGATGTACCTGAAAATGAGCAGCAGGAGGCAGGCAATGGCAGTCAATCAGATGGCAGGAAAGCAGAGTATTGAATTTCATGAGGCACCGCATATCATCAGCTGTGCCTCTGTGGCAGGACCAAAAGAGGGACAGGGGCCGCTGGGGGAATGGTTTGACCTGGTGGCCCCTGAAGCAGAATTTGGGGAGGATACCTGGGAAAAGGCAGAAAGTACCATGCAGAAGGAAGCGCTGGAGACGGCAGTGGGAAAGGCGAGGCTGTCCATGTGGCAGATCCGGTATCTTTTTGGAGGGGATCTGCTGGCACAGCTGACCGCGACATTTTTTGGAAATGAGGAGAGCAATGTTCCTCTGTTCGGACTTTACGGGGCATGTTCCACCTGTGGGGAGTCGCTGACACTGGCAGCAATGACCGTGGCGGCAGGTTATGCGGATTATGCGGCGGCACTCACTTCCAGCCATTTCGGCAGTGCCGAGAAGGAGTTCCGGTTTCCCCTGGGATATGGGAATCAACGTCCCCTTTCGGCTTCCTGGACGGTCACAGGAAGCGGTGCCTTTGTACTTGCCCCCAAGGG
>JAQXWO010000288.1 GCA_029225485.1 Lachnospiraceae bacterium | reverse complement strand
GTATGAGTACACCTGGAAGAATGGAAAATTTGTGCTGAAATCCAATATTGCCGCTGTGAAAAGCTCACTGTTATTTTATGATCCCGGGGACGGCTATACGAAATATTTTAAAAAGAATCAGTTCGTAACAGCCAACAAGAGAAAGTTTTATACCAGTACTTCCCTCAGCAAAACAGCATTTACGGCGAACAGAGGAGATGTGCTGACACTGAAACAGATTAAGATCAGCGGTAACAATGTATACCTTCAGTTTAAAAAAGGAAGCAAAACCGGCTGGCAGAAGGTGTATCGTACGAATGTGTATGATTATTCTGGTTCTGATCCGGGCAAAACCGGCTGGTTTTATGGTGTGTTTAACAGACTGGCAGGATGAAGGACATTCGTTCGGCATATCACTATGTAATATTTAGGGACGGTAAACGACCGTCCCGGAAAGGAAAATAATTATGCAGGGAACTATGAAAACAGCCGTTATGACGGCACTGAAAAAAGTGGAGATTCAGCAGAGACCGATTCCGCAGCCAAAGGAGGACGAGGTTCTGGTCAAGGTGGAATATGTGGGGGTGTGCGGTTCTGACCTTCATTATTATGAGTCAGGAAGGATCGGAGATTTTATCGTAGAGACTCCTTTCGTGCTTGGTCATGAGGCAGGCGGTACGGTTGTAGAGGTAGGTTCTAATGTGAAGAACCTGAAGGTGGGCGACCGTGTGGCTCTGGAGCCGGGCAAGACCTGCGGTAAATGTGAATTCTGCAAGCAGGGCAAGTACAATCTGTGCAAGGATGTGATTTTCTTTGCCACCCCGCCGGTAGACGGTGTATTCCAGGAGTATGTGGCTCATGAGGCAGGCCTTTGCTTCAAGCTTCCGGACAATGTGAGCACACTGGAAGGCGCGCTGATTGAGCCGCTGGCAGTAGGCATGCATGCAGCTGCTCAGGGAGATGCACATCTGGGACAGACAGCAGTGGTGACTGGAGCGGGATGTATCGGTCTGGTATCTCTTCTTTCTCTGAAGGCAAGAGGTGTATCAAAGGTGATCGTAGTGGATGTGATGGACAAGCGTCTGGAGAAAGCGAAAGAACTGGGCGCAGACTATGTGATCAACGGCATGAAAGAAGATACCGTGGCAAGGATCATGGAGATCACAGGCGGCAGAGGATTTGACCTGGGTATTGAGACCGCAGGCTCCCAGATCACGGCATCTCAGCAGATCAAGGCAGCCAATAAGGGAGCAACCATCGTATTCGTAGGATACAGCGCATCCGGAGAGATGACCCTCCCGATCGGTATGGCACTGGATAAGGAGCTGACCTTCAAGACCGTATTCCGTTACCGCAACATCTACCCGACCGCTATCGAGGCAGTATCAACGGGCAGGATCAACATCAAGGATATCGTTACCAACTACTTTGAGCTGGACAACATCCAGGAAGCACTGACCGAATGTGTGGAGGATAAGGCTAACATCGTGAAGGGTGTTATCAAGGTGTGCTGAAGCTTTTTGAAAGATTACTGATACGATTTTGGAATCACTGGAAAAGGCGGGAGAAATCCCGCTTTTTTCTTACTCTAAATGAATGCTATTGCTTGCTATTTGATTCAAAATTGAATATAATAAAAGCAAACAGACAGAATATACAGGAAGGAGCAAGCTGGTATGAGAACAGTCAGTATCAGATTAGAAGATTCTATTTATGAGGAACTCAGTGAAATGCTGGATGCAATGGGACAGACAAAGCAGACGTTTTATGAGACATTTACAAGAACAGCTTTGAGAGAAAGAAGCATTCCTTTTATTATTTCTGCACCAGTGACGAAAACAAGGAATGGGAATGACAGAAAGATGGAAGCATTTCAAAGGCTGGAGATTTCAAGGAAAAAAAATGCAGAATCGCTCGATTATGAAAAAGAGAGGGAGGAAGCAATGAATGCAAAATATGGCAGTATTGATTGATACGAATGTACTTCTGAATTATCTTACGAACAGAGAGGATGATTTTCTGGAGCAGTCTATCAGAATTGTGGAAATGTGTGCGAAGGGCGAATGTATGGGATATATCGCATTCCATACGCTTTCTACCTTATGGTATGTGCTTCGTAAAAGAAGTGCAGAGGAAAGAAGACAGAATCTGAGAGATATTTGCGAAATTTTCACTGTGGCATCTGCATCTCAAAAAGAGATTCTGGATGCGATCGACAAGGATTCATTTTCTTATTTTGAAGATTGTCTTCAGGATAAATGTGCAAAAGAAATCGGAGCAGATTTTATTATTACCTGTAATATAAAGGATTTTGAAAATTCAGAAATCCCTGCGGTGAATCCCGGGGAATTTCTGCAGATGATTTAAAAGTACGAAAATATTTTTGGGGGTGTATGAACATGAAAGGAAGAAAACTGCAGGTCAAAGGTGTAAATCTGGGAAACTGGCTGGTGCTGGAGAAGTGGATGAGTCCGTCTTTATTCGAGGGAACCGATGCGGAAGACGAATATTATCTTCCGACACAGCTGTCCCGTGAGGTTTATGAGGCCAGAATCAGGATTCATCGTGCGGAGTACATTACGGAGCGGGATTTTACGAGGATCAAGGCCATGGGTCTGGATACGGTGAGGATTCCGGTGCCGTATTTCATTTTCGGAGACCGGGAACCGTTTATCGGTTGTATCGGCGAACTGGACAAGGCTTTCAATTGGGCGGAAAAATACGGGCTCCAGATTCTGATCGATCTTCATACGGCTCCGGACAGTCAGAATGGATTTGACAATGGGGGAATCAGCGGTGTATGCAAGTGGTCCCAGGAGCCGGATGAGGTAGAGTTTGAGCTTACCGTGCTGGAGCGTCTGGCAGAGCGATACGGAAACAGGAAAGGCTTATGGGGAATCGAGATCCTGAATGAACCGATTCTGGAGGACATGTGGGAGTCCATGAATGTTCCGGAGCGCTACCCGGCTGCTGATCCGAAAAAGGCAGAAGGGACGAAGCCCAACACCATGGAGTTTATCAGGGGTTTTTATCTGGAGGCGTACGACAGGATCCGCCGCCATGTGCCGGAAGAGAAATATGTGGTGATTCACGATGCATTTCGGCTGAAAGCATGGAAAGATTTCATGCGGGAGGAGAAATATCAGAACGTGGTGCTGGATACGCACCAGTATCTGATGGTGGCTGAGATGCAGGGCTGCGAGCAGACCGTGGATCATTATGTGAAGTATATCCGGAATCTGAAAAAGGATATCGAAGAGATGCAGCAGTATTTTCCGGTGGTCTGCGGAGAGTGGTGCCTTTTCAATTCTCTGGCTGTGGGACAGGATACGAAAGGCGGCCAGTCGGTTCTGAACGGAGTGGATGGACTGAATCAGGAGCTGGTTGGCGCAGAGGAAAAGAAGCGTATTTACCGGGCTGTGGCAGAGGCGCAGCTGGATGCCTGGAATGCAGGCAGCGGATATTTCTACTGGAGCTACAAGCTGCTGACGGATACGGTCAATATACCGGGCTGGGTCGGCTGGGACAGCTGGGATCTGGGCAGGTGCGTGGATTTCGGATGGTTTCCGATTGAAAAATAAAATGATGCCATGAAATTGCTTCCCTCATACATATTTCCGGAGAAATCAGGAACAATACTACTGTAAACAAAACGGCAGCCCGATCTTTTCGGGCCGCCGAATCTATTTATTTACAGGAGGCAGTTTACCATGGCTAAGAATGCAAAGAATACAACAAATGCAAGAAATGCATCAGATGCATCTGAAACATCCAGAACGACTAATGCGAGAAATGCATCCGGTACGACGGGGGCAGGAAGCACCTCCGGCATGACCAGTGAGAACGATACGTATCATACACAGAGTATGACCAGCGAAAGTAATTCCGGCGCGCAGTCCAGGAATAAGACCACATCCAGAACTTCCAACCGTGCCGAGGACAGAACCACATCGAGAACCACCGACCGTGCCGAGGACAGAATGACATCCCGGACTTCTGACCGTGCTGAGGACAGGATCATATCCAGAACTTCTGACAAGGCCAGAAATGCTTTTGGAGAAGAAGACTGCAGATAAATAAGAATTTTTCTGAAATGACAGACACAGCTGTATCGAGACCGGTATGGCTGTGTTTTTGTGTGCGGCAGAATGATCAGAAGCCAGCTGGTACATCGGTAAGTCCGAAACCAATGTTATCAGTGCAGGGT
>JAQXWO010000287.1 GCA_029225485.1 Lachnospiraceae bacterium | reverse complement strand
CATTGCAGAATCAGTTGTCTGATGGCAGGTGTATGAATGCCTTCCTGGTGCGGGACGACTACATTATTTTGCCGGGTTATGATCTTCCGGATGACTATAATGTGTCGGAGCGTATCTGGTATTCCGAGGCGCTGAAGCTGGTTCCGGGAGATATCTATATTTCACCTCCCTATGCGGATCTTGTCACAGGTAATATGTGTTTTACGGTGGCAAAACTGTTGTCTGGCGGAAGAAGTATCGTGGCCCTTGATTTCACTTTGTCCAGAATACAGGATTCCATTGAGGAGATGCAGAGTGATGAGAAGAGTGAGGCGCTCATTGTCAATGACGAGGGAATGATCATCGGATATGCGAATGCCGACAATCTCGGAAAAAGTATCTCTGAAGTATTGCCGGAATATAAGAAGGTGTTCTGCGAAGGGCTCTCACAAGAGAACGAGCAGATATCCTTTGACAGCAGAATTGACGGGAAGAAGTGCAAAGTATTTTTTACCCGTACACAGAATCACTGGTATCTGATCCTGAGTGTACAGGAATGGGAACTGTATAAGGAAAGCTATCTTCAGCTGCTGAGAAATTCACTTCTGAACCTCCTTCTGATCGTGATCGTTGTTGTGTTATATCTTAACGCCCAGAATGATCGCATGCGGGCTGAAAAGGCTCTGGCTGTCAAGGAAGATTTTCTGTTCAACTTATCTTCGGAACTGAGATCGCCGCTGAAACGGATCTTAAGCTCCAGCAACCGGAAATCTCTGAGCATGAGTACCGACCTGAAAGATAATATGGACAGGATCCAGGAATCCGCGCTACTGCTGTCCGGTATGCTGGACAATCTTTTTTCTTATTCCGGTCTCACAAAGAGGGATGACGAAACCAAAAGGAAGATATCGAAATCTGATAAAACTGTAGCGGAGTCCCATATCGGTAAAAGGACTCGTCTGCAGGTTACAGTAGTGCTCATCCTTGCCATGTTTCTGGTATTGTTCTTTTGTGACAAGATGCTCATAGATCTGGGTAAAACCCGGATGTCTGAGGAGGTAAGCGGCTATAATTCAAAGCTGATCGAGTGGATGGAGGACAGAAAGACCATATTGGAGATGTTCTGTTATTCCATAGCTTCACAGCCTGAATTGCTGGAGGATCGTACACAAACCATCGAATATCTAAACGATGTCGCCGGGAATTATCCTGAGATCTCCCTTGCGTATATAGGAAATCCGGATGCTCCCTGGAGGGTGATCATGAACAATGGCTGGGAGCCGGGTGAGGATTACATCCTGCAGGCTTATCCGTGGTATGCGGATACAATGAGTGACAGTGACGGCTTTTCTATTTCCAACCCCTACTATGACACGCAGGAGCAGAGATACTATCTGACTTTTTCTAAAAGAGTATACGGAAAAGACGGCACGTTTCTGGGTGTATTTGCCATTGATTTTAGTCTGGATAAACTAACAGAGGTCATGCAGAATACTTACTCTGAGGAGGGTTATGCGTTCCTGATCAGCAATAACGGTATCATCATTAATCACCCGAATGAGGAATATGAGCTTTCCGGAAACAGTTCCGTGAATGTTCAGAAACTGAATTACGAAAAGGTTTATTCACAACATTCAGAGATCGGTGTTTTGAAGGATTATGACGGAAAATATAAGGCGTGCATCTCGGAACACGATGACTTTTCCAACTTCACGATCATGGTGGTAAAGGACTGGTGGATCATCTACGGAGGGATCGTATTCTACAAAATAGCCTTTTTACTGCTGTTTGGCGTATGTATTTTTGCTGTCAGACATCTGATCCGCAGACTGCTGGTATGGCAGCAGTCGGTCAATGTGCGCTTGAAGGAGGCGGCAGACGAAGCAGTGCAGGCAACACAGGCAAAATCCCAATTCCTGGCACAGATGAGCCATGAGATCCGCACGCCGATCAATGCGGTTTTAGGCATGAACGAAATGATCCTCCGTGAAAGCGAAGACAAAGATATCTGTGAATATGCAGAAAATATCCGGAGTGCCGGAAAGACGCTGCTGGCGCTGATCAACAGTATCCTTGATTTTTCCAAGATCGAGGACGGAAAAATGGAGATCATTCCGGTACAGTACGATACACTGGATCTGATCAGTGACCTGATAAATATGATCTCCGATAAAGCGGAGAAGAAGGATCTGTTGCTGGATCTGCAGATCGATGAAAAACTTCCCTATACCCTGTATGGAGATGATGTCAGAGTAAGGCAGATCATCGTCAATCTGTTGACGAATGCAGTGAAATATACACAAGAAGGAAAAGTGACTCTGGTCATTCAAAGACAGGATGTGGCAGAAGATCCGGAAGATATACTCCTTCATGTGGAGGTGATCGACACCGGCATCGGTATTCGTCAGGAAGATATGGGCAGGCTCTTTGAATCCTTCCAGCGACTGGATGAGGAAAAGAATCACAATGTCGAGGGAACCGGACTTGGAATCTCCATTGTGCAGAGTCTGCTGAAAATGATGGGAAGCTCTTTGAAGGTGGAGAGCGAGTACGGCAAAGGCTCCAGATTTTTCTTTGATTTAAAACAGAGAGTCGTGGATCAGACGCCGATCGGAGACAATGTGATCCAGAAGGATAAAATGAAAAAAGAGGAGCGGGGATATCTCTACGCCCCGGATGCAGAGCTTTTGATCGTTGACGATAATCAGATGAATCTGAAAGTGGCGGTAGGATTGTTAAAGCGCAGCGGCATCAAAGTAGATACGG
>JAQXWO010000286.1 GCA_029225485.1 Lachnospiraceae bacterium | reverse complement strand
ATGGCGCATCCGTAACAGAAAAGGAATTACTTCAGAATGCGGATTACATGGCGGAGCATTTGCTGAAATATGGCTGGGAATATGTGGTGTGTGATATACAGTGGTATGAACCGGAGGCCATGAGCAGCCATTATACGAAATTTGCGGATCTGTGTATGGATGAATATGGCAGACTGATTCCTGCAGAGAATCGTTTCCCGTCCGCGGCAGGGGGAAAAGGGTTTTCGGAGATTGCGGCATATGTGCACAGCAAAGGTATGAAATTCGGAATTCACATTATGAGAGGAATTCCGCGTCAGGCAGTTGCCGCCAATGTAAAAATCAAGGGAACGGAGTATACGGCCAGAAGTATCGCGCATCCATATTCGATCTGCTGCTGGAATACAGATATGTACGGAGTCGATGCAACGAAGCCGGGGGCTCAGGAATATTATGATTCTCTTCTGGAACTGTATGCCTCCTGGGGTGTGGATTTCATTAAAGTAGATGACATCTGTGTAAAGTATGGAGTTCCGGGAAATGAAAACACGCTGACGTATGGAGGCGATGAGATCGAGCTGATCAGCCGTGCGATTCAGCACTGCGGACGTCCCATCGTGCTCAGCCTGTCGCCGGGACCTGCTATGACAGACCGGGCAGAGCATTTATGCAGACACGCCAATATGTGGCGTATCACAAACGACCTGTGGGATTCCTGGGGCAATATTTTTGATATGTTTGAGAGATGCAATCAGTGGGCTCCCTACGTATCTGAGGGATGTTATCCGGACTGTGATATGATTCCTTTCGGCCATATTTCCATCAGAGGATGTGAACACGGACTTTCCGAGCGGTATACCAGGCTGACCCGGGAAGAACAGAAGACGATGATGACGCTCTGGTGTATTTTCCGCTCACCGCTGATGTTGGGCTGTGAACTTACGGATCTGGACGAATGGACACTTTCCCTGCTGACCAATCAGGAAGTGCTGAAGGTGCACAGAGACGGAAGAGGGGCACATCAGGTACTTCGTCAGCTGGATACGATTATCTGGCGGTCAGAGGATCCGGACGGAAGTATCTATCTTGCGGTATTCAACACGGCAGGATGGCCGGAGACATTCTGTGTAAATCTGGAAAATCTGGGGCTGGATGGTGCTTATGAAGTATCAGATCTCTGGAAAAAAGAAAAACTGGGAGAAAAGAAAGGAAGCATGACCGTGACATTAGGAACTCACGACGCGGTGCTTTTAAAACTGGTAACTGCTCATACACTTGATTGAAACACAGCCCCGTGCAGCATCGGGATACCTTGTAGCAAAAATTCTGCGGGGTCTTTTTGCCGGAGCTTTACCCGCGTTTGGGTGTGTTACCCCGTTGCTTTACGGGGCGTCACAAGTACGTGAACAGTAGCCGTGGCTCTGAACAGCACAAACTGAACGATTTGCTTGAACAAATGCGGATTTGATAGTATAATTATTTCTGACTGAGGTTATTTTTCTGAGTGAAAATCATTATATTAGGAGGAATCTATTATGGTTACCTGGAACAATCTGGATACTCTTGCTTCCTGGAAAGAACTGGAAGCGATTGAAAAAGTAAATCTTGCCGAAGTGATGTCCGGAGAAAACGGCGCAGAACGTGTAAAGAAATACAGCGTTCCGATGGCAGAAGGTCTTGCTTACAATTACGCTGCAAAGTCGGTGGATGACACGGTACTTGCAGGTCTTGCGAAGCTGGCCGGGGAAGCGCAGCTTTCTGAGAAATTTGCAGCTCTTTACAACGGCGAGATGATCAACACAGGTGAGAAGCGTCTCGTACTTCATCAGCTGACCCGCGGACAGCTGGGAGATGCAGTGATCGCCGATGGAGTGGACAAGCGTGCATTCTATGCAGAACAGCAGCAGAAGATCGCTGAGTTTGCGAATAAAGTACATGCAGGTGAGATTACAAATGAGGCCGGTGAGAAGTTTACAGCAGTCGTTCAGATCGGTATCGGCGGAAGCGATCTTGGCCCGCGCGCAATGTATCTGGCTCTTGAGAACTGGGCAAAGAAGAATGATACATTCAAGATGGAAGCACATTTCATCAGCAATGTGGATCCGGATGATGCGGCAGCTGTTCTGAACGGCATCGATGTGGCGCACGCGCTGTTCGTGCTGGTATCCAAGTCAGGTACGACTCTTGAGACTCTGACCAATGAATCCTTCGTAAAGGACGCCCTGAAGAATGCCGGACTGGATGCTTCCAGACATATGGTGGCAGTTACCAGCGAGACATCTCCGCTGGCCAAGAGCGATGATTATCTTGCAGCTTTCTTTATGGATGATTATATCGGCGGACGTTATTCTTCTACCTCGGCAGTCGGCGGAGCAGTACTTTCTCTGGCATTTGGTCCGGAAGTGTTTGCTCAGTTCCTCGAGGGAGCAGCGAAGGCAGATGAGACGGCGAAGAATCCGGACGCTCTGCAGAACCCGGCTATGCTGGATGCACTGATCGGTGTATATGAGAGAAATATTCTCGGATATCAGTGCACAGCTGTTCTTCCGTATTCCCAGGCGCTGAGCCGTTTCCCGGCACATCTGCAGCAGCTGGATATGGAGTCTAACGGTAAATCTGTCAACCGCTATGGTGAGCCGGTTTCTTACGTGACAGGACCGGTGATCTTCGGTGAGCCGGGCACTAACGGACAGCATTCCTTCTATCAGCTCCTTCATCAGGGTACCGATATCGTTCCGCTGCAGTTTATCGGTTTCCGGAACAATCAGTGCGGCAGAGATGTTCTGATCCAGGACAGCACAAGCCAGCAGAAGCTGTGTGCGAATGTAGCTGCCCAGATCGTGGCATTTGCCTGCGGCAAGGAAGATGAGAATCTGAACAAGAAATTTGAGGGAGGACGTCCCTCCAGTATCATCATCGGAGATCAGCTGACTCCGGGCTCACTGGGAGCTCTTCTTTCTCACTTTGAGAACAAAGTCATGTTCCAGGGCTTCCTCTGGAATCTGAACAGCTTTGACCAGGAAGGCGTACAGCTTGGCAAAGTACTTGCAAAACGGGTACTTGCCCATGAGACAGATGGTGCACTGAAGGTATACAGTGATCTGTTGAACATCTGATGGAATCTGCCATGCTGCAGCAGGAAAAACTGCAGCATGGCGTTTTTGTGAGAGATCAGAGCCGGGGGAACCTGTCCGCCTGATTCTTCTTTTTTTTACTCTAAAATAGTGAAAATTCACAAAAAATCGACATAAATATGTCATACAATACATTGAAAATGGATTATTCTCTGGATCTGGCACGAAAAAATTAAGTTATTTATAATAAAAACATAGAAAAAAGTCGATAAAAAATTGTAAAATATGTTTATTTCTTCCGGACGGTGTGATATAATGTCCGTACTGGCAATGAGCTGTATCAAATATCACATATGACATACGGCTTAATAAAACAGCAAGAGGTGATAGCGTGATCAAAAAAGAAATGATTGCCATGCTTCTGGCAGGTGGACAGGGGAGTCGTCTGGGTGTACTTACATCAAAAGTTGCCAAACCTGCAGTAGCGTTCGGAGGAAAATATCGCATTATTGATTTCCCTCTGAGTAATTGTATTAATTCAGGAATAGATACGGTAGGTGTGCTGACGCAGTATCAGCCCCTCCGTCTGAATACACATATCGGGATCGGTATTCCCTGGGATCTCGATAAGAATGTAGGTGGTGTAACCGTTTTGCCGCCGTATGAGAAGACCGGAAAGAGTGAGTGGTATACGGGCACGGCCAATGCCATTTATCAGAATCTGGCATATATGGAGAGTTACAATCCGGATTATGTACTGATCCTTTCCGGGGATCATATCTACAAGATGGACTATGAAGTCATGCTGGATTATCATAAGGCACACAAAGCAGATGTGACCATCGCTGTGATGCCGGTTCCCCAGGAGGAGGCCAGCCGTTTCGGTATTGTAGTGGCCGATGAGACGGGCAGGATCACGGAATTCCAGGAGAAACCGAAGGAGCCGAAGAGCAATCTGGCATCCATGGGTATCTATATCTTTAACTGGAGCGTTTTAAAGGAAGCACTTGTAACCATGTCAGATCAGAGTAACTGTGATTTCGGTAAGCATATCATTCC
>JAQXWO010000285.1 GCA_029225485.1 Lachnospiraceae bacterium | reverse complement strand
TGTAAACTCGCTGGCCTCCTCATTAGCCGTAACGCTCTCACACAAACCGTTGCCGTAGTACATCTCACCGCCCACGATTTCAAAGAATGGACAGTAGATGGCCTGCATCATGTCAAAGCTGGTCTGATCCACCACATAAAGCGGATTGATATTCTGAGGGTCGGCTGTCTCTGCGATGACAATATTGCCTCCTTCTGCTTTTGCCGGGGCTTCTTCCGCAAATACCGGAAGACCGGACAGGCAGAACACCGCTGCTGCAGCGACTGCCAGAGAAAGTAATTTCTTTTTCATGTTTTGTCTCCTTTTCGACCATTTTTTTCCTGTTTTTCAACATACCACGAAAAGGTACATCTGTCAAGAGATGTACCTTCTGATTACATATTTTCCCTACCTGTATGGTAGGATATTATTCTTTTCTTTCAGCCTCGGCCTGTACTGCCGAAACCGCCCCGGTCTGCTCCCTCCAGCCGTTCTGTCTCCTCAAACACGATCTGCGGCTGGTGTTTCATGATCCGAAACTGACAGATCCGGTCGTTGACATGGATCTCAGTATCCCGCACCGCCAGCACCGGCATCCTCCACCAGTCCCCCGATCCGCAGTAAGTCTCATCCACCACACCCATATGATTGGTCTGAATGATGCCGAAATTCTTGAACGTGGAGCTTCTGGGAACGATGTGTGCCTCATATCCCTCCGGCAGCTTCATGGCAACCCCCAGATGGATCAGGCGGAACTCACCCTTTTTCAGAACCACATCCTCTGCGGAGCGAAGATCGATCCAGTCTGATTTTCCGTCGATATACTCCAGACGTCCGATCTGGTCATTTAAATATTGTATCTGTATCTTTTCCATGTTATATTCCTGCTCTTTCTCACTGACAGTGAAGCACGATTTTCCCGTACTCCAGTGTCTTTTTCACATCGATCACACGCTGATTGGAGCTTCCTCTCCAGTAAAGCTGCGGATCGCGAAGCTCTTTCACATACTCGCCATCCACCACCACATCCAGGTAATTCACGATCTCATGATCCTTGATCTCATCCCAGAGACCACCGGTATACAGCCAGATGGTCTTGTCCGGATATTTCTCACGGATCGCCCTGGCAAGGGCCAGGATCTCCGGCTCATTGGAGGGATACATGGGATCGCCGCCGCTGAAGGTAACACCTGAAATATAGGACTTGTCAAGCTCTGCAAACAGCTCCCGGCGGGCATCCTCATCAAACGGAATACCGCCGCAGGGATCCCAGGTCACAGGATTCTGACATTCCCGACATCCATGAGCGCATCCGGCTACCCAGAGAACCACTCTGAGCCCGTCTCCGTTCAGCATATCATCCTTCGTAATATTATGAAATCTCATCTCTGCCTCCGACATTATACTCTAAAGTGCACGAGTCTCATAGTACCATTTATCCGGATTTCCGTCAAGGGATTCCGGATGAGATTCCGGATGACACTTTTTTTATTCGCAAATCACATGATGGCCATAGCGTCGCCAAATGAAAAAAATCTATATTTTTCCCGTACAGCCTCCTCATACGCCGCCAGCACATGCTCCCGCCCTGCCAGTGCGGATACCAGCATCAGAAGTGTGGATTCCGGCAGGTGGAAATTGGTGATCAGTCCGTCCAGAATCCTGAACTGGTATCCCGGATAGATAAAGATCTCTGTCCAGCCGCTGCATGGACGCAGCCTTCCCTGCTCGTCGGCTGCCGACTCGATGGTCCTGCAGCTGGTGGTTCCCACGCAGATCACACGACCGCCTTTTTCTTTTGTCTCATTGATGATCCGGGCTGCCGTATCATCGATCATATAGAATTCCGAATGCATGTGATGCTGGGTCACATCGTCCACTTTCACCGGCCGGAAAGTGCCCAGTCCCACATGAAGAGTGACTTCCGCGATGCGCACACCCATCTGTTTTACCTGCTCCAGCAGTTCCGGGGTAAAATGGAGGCCGGCGGTGGGAGCTGCAGCGGAGCCTTCATATTTGGCGTATACCGTCTGATAGCGGTTCTTATCCTGCAGTTTGTGGGTGATATACGGCGGCAGAGGCATTTCTCCAAGACGGTCCAGAATCTCTTCAAACACACCTTCATAAGTAAACCGGATCAGACGGTTGCCCTCTTCTACCACATCCACTACTTCACCCACCAGAATACCATCACCGAATATGATCCTGGTACCCGGCTTTGCCTTTTTGCCCGGCTTCACCAAAGTCTCCCAGATATTTTTTTCTTTTCGCTTCAGCAGCAGGATCTCGATGGCTGCCCCGGTTCCCTCCCGGACACCGTAGAGTCTGGCCGGAATGACTTTGGTATTGTTCAGCACCAGGCAGTCTCCCTCCCGCAGATACTCCAGAATGTCCGTAAAATGTCTGTGGCAGATGCTGCCGTCTTCCTTTCCCAGTACCAGAAGCCGGGAGGAAGATCGATCCTGCAGCGGATCCTGGGCGATCAGTTCCTGCGGCAGATCAAAATAAAAATCAGAAGTCTTCATCTCTATGCTCCTTCATTCAATAGTATACTTTATCACGCATGACCAGTGTCCACTTTTCCTCCTGCCAGTCGGCCACGGACACCGCACAGTTTTTCGGCACTCCGGGCCCCCAGAAGTCTCTGAGACTGCACCCTGTGATATTGGCAAGCAGTGCACGGGACGCCGCTCCATGGGTCGATACCAGCAGAGTATCCCGTCGAAGCTCCTCCCGACGGGTCAGCTCCTCCAGAAAATCCCCTGTCCTGCGATACAGTTCTTCAATGCTCTCTCCTCCGGCAGGGGGATGGTATTTGTCGGGAGCATCGAAAAAAAAATGAAACTCCGGATCATCGATCTCATGATACTCAGGCAGAATGGAACGTCCCTCCAGTACGCCGAAGCTGATCTCACGAATCCGTTCTTCCCGGATCAGAGGCGTCTCCCGCTGCCCGAGAATGATCCTTGCCGTTTCTTCCGCCCGGATCAGCGGACTGGTAAATGCCAGGTCAAAAGATACATCCTGCAAAGCACGGGCAGTCACTTCTGCAAGTGATCGCCCGTTCTCATTCAATGCTATATCTGTCTGTCCCTGGAGGCGGCGGACCGTGTTCCACTCGGTCTCGCCATGTCTTATGATATATAATCTCATCCTACATTCCTCACAGATAAATTCATCAGGATCTGATCTCGATTCCCATGGATTCCAGACCATTCCAGATCTTCTTCATGGCCGCTGTGATGTCAGCTTCCTCCAGTGTTCTGTCCTTGGCACGGAATACGATGGAGTATGCCACGGACTTGTATCCTGCCTTGATCTGCGCCCCCTCGTAGATATCAAACAGTCTGCACTCTTCCAGAATCTTTCCGCCTCTCTGAAGGATCATGTCCTCGATCTGGCCGGCAAGGATCTCTTTCGGAACTACCATACTGATATCGCGGGTCACAGCCGGATAACGGACAATGCCCGTATATTTCCGGTCAAAGGTGGCCAGCTTTGTCACTTCCGGCATATCCAGTACTGCCACATATGCCTTCTCGCCGATTCCGTAGGTATCTGCCACCAGCGGATGAACTTCACCGAGATACCCCAGCTTCACTTTTCCGCAGTAAATATCTGCCTGACGTCCCGGATGGAGATAGGGCTTCTTGTCAGAAGGATCATAAGTCTTGCGGCCTGTGATACCTACCTTGTCCAGGAATTCCTCAACCACGCCTTTCATGGTAAAGAAATCTCCTTCTCCGTACATACCCAGAGTGAACTGCATCCGTTCCTCCGGAAGTTCTGTCAGCGGCAGCGCTTTCGGCAGGTAAATATTGCCAAGCTCATAGAGCCGCACGTTTTTATTTCTGTGATTGTAGTTAAATGCCAGAGAGGTCAGCATACCGTTCAGCGGAGTAGTACGCATGATACTGAAATCCTCTCCCAGCGGGTTCATGATCTGGATAGCATTTCTCAGCGGAGAATCCTGAGGAACTCTCAGCTTGTCAAAGGCTTTCGGACTCTCGAAGGAGTACATGAAGCCCTGTGAGAATCCACAGTACTCTGCGATATCATTTGCCACCTCCCGAACACGCATCTCAAAGGGCAGTCTTCCTGTAGTAGCCTCGCCGCTTGGAAGGGTGGTCGGGATATTGTCATAGCCGAAGAATCTTGCCACTTCCTCTGCCAGATCTGCCGTACGGAACAGATCATGACGGAATGTGGGAGCGATCACTTCACCTGCAGCCTCGTCATACTCCAGATCGATCATCTT
>JAQXWO010000284.1 GCA_029225485.1 Lachnospiraceae bacterium | reverse complement strand
CATTGTCCGTGAGACAGGCGGATTGAAAGACACAGTGGAGCCCTATAATATGTATTATAACTCCGGCAATGGATTTACCTTTGACAGATACGACGCCGGGCTGCTGCTGGATGCCATTAACAGAGCGAAAACACTGTACTTTACCAACCGTTGGTGCTGGGATGAGATGGTTCAGAGAGATATGGACAAGATCGTTTCCTGGGATAACGCAGCAAAACAGTATAAGGATCTGTATCTGGAGCTGTCAAGATAATCTGAATTGCTCCGCCTGAATTTTTAAAATCAGAATATGAAAGCCGGGTGTATTCTCCTGACGGGAGGATTGCCCGGCTTGAATAAAATATACGGCATGGGAAAAACCGGCACACGAATGACCGGCAGCAGAGCTTATTAAAAAGGTTCTGGCCGGAGTGTATTCCGTACAAAATGATATCATACTATATAAATCAGGAGACAGAAAACATGAATGACAAAAGATATATTCCCTTTCGAGTAAAAAATCTGGAGCTTGGCTCAGGCATCTCCAAAATCTGTGTACCTCTGGTAGTACGCAGAGAAGAGGAGATTGCCGGACAGATTGCGCAGATCCGGCAGGTACCGTGTGACCTGGTGGAATGGCGCGTGGATTTTCTGGAGGACTGCTGCAGCTGGGAAAAGGTATATAAAGCTCTGGAGCAGATTCGGGATCGTTTGAAGGACAAAGTACTGTTGTTTACATTCCGGACGAAACCGGAGGGCGGAGAGTCCGAAATCACACCGGAAGCGTATGCAAATCTTTGCCTGGCGGCGGCTGGATCCGGTCTGGTGGATCTGGTGGATGTGGAATATCATCTGGGAGAAGCATTCGTGAGAGATCTGACGGTGAAACTCCGGGAAAAGAAGGCGGGTGTTATTGGATCCTGTCATGATTTCAAGAAGACACCGGCCCGGGATGAGATTGTGGATATCATGTGCCGGATGCAGAGGCTGGGGGTGGATATAACCAAAATGGCGGTAATGCCGCAGAGCAGAGACGATGTGGTGACGCTGCTGCAGGCTTCGGTGGATATGGAAGAGCGATGCGCAGACCGTCCCTTTATCACCATGTCCATGGGAAGGCTGGGAGCACTCAGCCGGCTGGCAGGCAGCCTGACCGGATCCGCTCTGACCTTTGCCACTGCCGGGCGGGCGTCTGCCCCGGGGCAGATGAATGCTGAGGGAATCCGGCAGACACTTGAATTGCTGGGTTAAGTTAACAGGATATCTGTCAGAAAACCGAAATTCTGACAGATTGATTCATCACGTATGATTTCATGTCTGATCCAATAGATGAAATGAGGCAGATTTGCCGTATTTTGTCGACAGAAAATGGGAAAAGCGTTCCCGGTTTTGACAAAAAGGACACCGCCCGTTGGGGTATACTGTAACCACGTTGCAGCCCGCGGGAGGTGTTCTTTTCTTTTGTGTATATAGAGATCTACATAGACCAGTTTTTTGCAGAACAGTTCCTGACAGGATGGATTTTGCTTCACCTGGCAGCTCTGGCTGGAAACCTGAGAAGAAAAAGAGGCAGACTTTTGTTTGCGGCAGCCATAGGAGCTGCGGAGCAGTGCCTGTATGTGATCACAGGATGGAAGTGGATCCCGGCGGCAGGGTATCTGTTGATGGCAGTTCTGGCCTTTCTGCCGGGAGAGCGGATCAGAGGAATTATATATCTCCTGATTGCTTCCGTATGCCTTGGCGGTGTCATGGAATCTGTTTTTGTGATCTTTCCGTTCCCTGTCGCGGCAGGATCTCTGATTTCGGGCATGATCTGTGTGATGGTGTGGAAATGGTGTCTGACAAACCGCAGAAAACTGGAGGAGGAAACTACTGTTATTCTGGAATGGGAAGGCAGGCAGATCCGGGTCAGGGCACTGATCGATACAGGCAATCACTTAAAAGAACCGGCTACAGGACGCCCTGTCAGCATTCTGGACAGAGAAAGTGCAGAGATATTGCTGGAAAACGGATGGGAATCCCGCAGGGGCTGTTTTCTGATCCCGTACCACAGTATCGGAAAAGAACAGGGATGGATGAAGGGGGTATCCCTGGATCGTATGATCATTCCTTCGGAGGAAGGAGACATGGAGATCGGGCACCCGGTATTCGCCATCAGCAGCGGCAGCGTAAACTTAAAAAATCAGTATCAGGTCATATTGAACCCGGAGCATATCAGAAGGTAACAGCACTTCAGATGTGCGGTTTGAAAGGAGCGAAATAAATGGTAGTAAAGATTGCAGTACCACAGAAAATTCAGTTAAAAATGGCGGCGGGATTTGGAGATGTGTTTTTTGGACGTACCAATGACACCCACTACATTGGAGGAACTGAGGTACTGCCGCCTCCTCTTGAACCGGAAGAAGAGCAGGAACTTCTGAATGCGCTGGGGAAAGAAGGAGACAGCCGCGCAAGGAGTCAGCTGATCGAACGCAATCTGCGACTGGTAGTATACATAGCAAAAAAATTTGACAATACCGGAGTGGGTGTGGAAGATCTGATCTCTATCGGCACGATCGGACTGATCAAGGCGATCAATACCTTCCGACCGGATAAAAAGATCAAGCTTGCCACTTATGCATCCAGATGCATTGAAAATGAGATCCTGATGTATCTGCGCAGG
This sequence comes from Lachnospiraceae bacterium, assembly GCA_029225485.1. Classification (GTDB taxonomy): domain Bacteria; phylum Bacillota; class Clostridia; order Lachnospirales; family Lachnospiraceae; genus Choladousia. The sequence goes on along the minus strand of JAQXWO010000284.1, from coordinate 19,184 downwards.
AACAGCAAGACCCGTATGGAGGTCTCCATTGATGAACCGCTGAATGTGGACTGGGATGGAAATGAACTTCTGCTGTCAGACATTCTCGGGACAGAGGAGGATGCCATATATCAGGATATGGAGACGGAGGCAGAATACCGTGTGCTCAGAAAAGCCATCGAACACCTGTCAGAGAGGGAGCGCACCATTGTACAGCTCCGCTTTGGAATCAACACCCGGGACGGGGAGGAAAGAACACAGAAGGAAGTGGCGGATCTGCTGGGAATCTCTCAATCCTACATTTCCCGGCTGGAAAAGCGTATCATCAACCGGCTGCGCAGAGAAATTGTCCGGTTCGAATAACAAAGAATCTGTCAAGGACTAAAACTTTTTTTATTTTTTTGTAAAGCGAATATCGGGAGCGCAATCTGTGAATCATTTTACCTGGAGGACATCTAAGGAGGATGATCATATGGCGTTAAACAAAGTAGAGATCTGTGGAGTCAATACAGCCACACTCCCGGTACTTACGGCGGAAGAAAAGGATTTCCTTTTTGAACGGATCAGGGAAGGGGATGAAGAAGCCAGAGAGCTTTACATCAAGGGAAATCTCCGTCTGGTGCTCAGTGTCATCCGGCGTTTTGCGGCCAGCAATGAAAATGTGGATGACCTGTTTCAGATCGGCTGTATCGGTCTGATGAAAGCGATAGATAACTTTGACACGAAACTGAATGTGAAATTCTCCACCTATGCAGTTCCTATGATTATTGGAGAAATACGCCGTTATCTGCGGGACAACAATTCCATCCGTGTCAGCCGTTCCCTGCGGGATACGGCATACAAAGCAATTTATGCAAAAGAAAAATACACGAAAGCACACCAGAAAGAACCGACCATCCATGAGATCGCATCGGAGATCGGTATCTCCAAAGAGGAGATCGTCTATGCAATGGATGCGATTCAGAGCCCGGTCAGTCTGTATGATCCCGTATACACGGAGGGAGGCGATACCCTGTATGTCATGGATCAGATCAGCGACAAAAAAAACAGGGAAGAGAACTGGGTAGAGTCCATATCACTGGGGGAAGCCATGAAGCGCCTGGATGACCGGGAAAGACATATCATCGAACTGCGTTTTTATGAGGGAAAAACGCAGATGGAAGTAGCCGAGGAGATCGGAATCTCTCAGGCCCAGGTGTCCAGACTGGAAAAAAATGCATTAAAATGTATGAGAAATTATCTGCGGGTGTAACTCACCCGCATTTTTTCAGCATTTTTTCCTCGTCAATATCCACCAGTACAATGTCTGCACCGATCTGCACGACGCATTTCCAGGGGATCACGAATTCCGTATCCCGCCCCAGAAACCAGCAGAGCTTCCCGGGACCCGGTACGATCAGTGCCAGAATACACCCGTCCTTCGGATCGAATTCCACATCACTGACACAGCCCAGAGAGCAGCAGGTGCGGATATTGATGACTTCCTTACATTTCAGATCGCTGACACGCATGGGCAGGATGCCTCCGGGAGAGGGGGTTACCATTATTATATGAGGCAAACAGAGATATGTGCCAGATTCAGATGGCGCCGCAGAAGTGACAGTTGGCTGATTTCAAATTATGGAGGATATCTGATATTCTGTAAGCCAAAATATGGAACAGGGGTTGCCTTTGTGGTATACTTCATGCTGAGACATATCGAAAACCTTTTAAATGACCAATGGATATGGTTATTTGCATATGCATTATTATTTATAGAAAGAAAACAATAAAAATGAGTGATGATATGGATAAATTTCAGAAAAACAAAGCCTTTTATCATCTTCCCGGTCTGTTTGAGTTCTATGAACTGTACCGAGTGTTTCTGCCGTTATTTTGTGAACACAGGGAATATTTTTACGACTGGTGTGAGATAGGTTCGATATATGGAGCCCCGGCAGATTGTATCTGGGGCGGAGGCCGTGTGGGCTGCGGAGAATATGATCCCCGGGAGGTCCTGACATTGATGAGGAAATACGGAATTTCGGCCCGTCTGACCTTCAGCAATTCTCTGCTAAGAAAGGAACACCTTTCGGACAGGAAATGCAACGGTCTCTGCGCTCTGTTCGCGGAAAGTGAAGGACAGCAAAATGGTGTCATTATTCATTCAGACCTGCTGCTGGACTATCTGAAAATGAATTATCCGGGGTTTTATTTTGTTTCATCCACCACCAAGGTCCTGACGGATTTTCAGCAATTGCTGAGTGAAGTAAGACGGGATGATTTTCGCTATGTCGTACCGGACTTTCGTTTGAACCGGGCTTTTGACAAATGGAAAACGCTGCCCGGATCCATGAGGGAAAAAGTAGAATTTCTGTGCAACGAATGCTGCTGGTTTGGCTGTAAGGACCGGAAATCATGCTACGAAGCTGTCAGCCGCAAAAATCTTGGAGAAAACTTTCCTGACCATCACTGCACCGCCCCTGATGCCAAAAATGGCTATCGTTTTTCAAAAGCAATGAAAAATCCGGGCTTTATCGGTATAGAAGATATAAAAAATATTTATCTGCCAATGGGCTTTTCCGATTTTAAAATCGAAGGCCGGGGACTTGGCAGCGCCCTGATCCTGGAATTTCTGCTTTATTATATGACGAAGCCTGAGTATCAGCTTCTGGTCAGAGAAGAAGTATATCTGGATAATATGTTGGATCTGTTTTAAGTGAAGCAGGCTGAAAAGTATCGAACAAGAAAAACTGTATTTTCAGGCGTCCCCTCCCTCTTTTCGATTCAAGTTGACATGCCCTGTCGATTCCGCTATACTCAAAGCATAGTATTTTTCCGCAGACAGCCCCGCGTCTGCCCTGCCGGAAATGAGTGATAGAACGGGAATAAGACAGAAGATGAGGAGGAGATACGTATGAAATGTCCATTTTGCAATCAGGATAACACTCATGTAGTAGATTCCAGACCGACAGATGACAATTGCTCCATCCGGAGACGCAGGCTGTGTGATGAATGCGGCAGACGTTTCACAACCTATGAAAAAGTGGAGACCATTCCTCTGATCGTTATTAAAAAAGACGAGACCAGGGAAGAATATGACAGGAGCAAGATAGAGGCAGGTATCATGCGCGCCTGCTATAAGCGTCCGATTCCCATTGACGAGATCAACGCTCTGATCGACGGAGTTGAGCTTGAGATCTTCAACCGGGAAGAGAAAGAGATCGCAAGCAAGGATATCGGAGAGATCGTCATGGATAAACTCAAGGATATGGACGCCGTGGCCTATGTGCGCTTTGCGTCTGTGTACCGTGAGTTCAAAGACGTCAATACTTTCATGGATGAACTGAAGAAATTCCTGGAGTGACAGACCGTGTATCTGCATTTTCCGGGAGGGATCGGGCAGGATCGGCGGATGCTGCCCGATGTAACGAAACTGTAAATTCAAAGAAGAAAGCATCACGGTGAATAAATTGAAGAGAAGAATCGAACAGCTGTTAAACGGAAAATTTGAATATCAGACTTCAAAGCTTTTGCTGGATCCCGGTGCCCTGCATCTGGAGGTGCAGCCGGGCGGTCGTGTGCGGGGGAGCTTCCGGGTTTTGTCCGCTTCCGGAGAGAAGGTCAGAGGATTTCTCTATGCCTCCAGCCCGAGGATGCTGTTCGAACCTGCAGAATTTCATGGTTCGGATGTGGAAATTCACTTTCAGGCCGATGCCAGCGGTATGGAAAGCGGTACGACTGAGAATGGGATATTTTCCATTTGTTCAGAGTTGGGAGAGTATTCCCTGACTTATACCCTTGCTGTCGCAGAGGAGGATGAGGGAGAGACAGAGATCCCTGCGGACAGCGGCAGCAGCCTGGCAGAGCTGGCACACCGGGATTTTGAAAAAGCATACCGTTGTTTTATTACCCCGGAATTTGGCAGAAAGCTGGCGGAGGATGATCCGGAGCTGGCGGTACTCTATGAGACGATTGCAAAAGCTTCTTTTCGTTATCAGAGTCTGGAGGAATTCCTGAACGGTGCGGGCCTTAAGGATCCGGTGGAGATCACTGCTGATACTTTGCAGCTTGAGCGCAGCAGCCTGTCAGAGCCGGTGATGGAATCAATTCGTCTGACGAGAAGCGGATGGGGATTTGCAAAAATTGAGCCCCGGTCTGATGTACCCTTCCTGCGCCTTGAGAAGACTCTGATTACCACCGATGAGTTTGCGGGCAGTACGTATGATCTCAGGTTCCTTCTGGATACGAACCGGATGCATGCCGGGATAAATTACGGACGGATCCGGATATCCACCGATTATCAGACTTTTTATATAGAAGTTATGGCCCGGCGGACAGAAGAGATGTCTCATCTCCATCAGAGACAGATTTGCAGGAAAATGCGATGCAGACTGGAAAATCTGTATATTGCATTCCGGCTTCAGAAGATGGGGGTGGAAGCGTGGATCGATGGTTCCGTCAAGGCCATTGACAATTACACCGGGGCAGGAGGCGAAGATCCTTTCGCAGATCTTTTCCTGGTACAGCTCTGTTATGCGGATGATAAGCGGCAGAAGGCAGTGCAGATCCTCGATCGCCTGCAGGAACATCCAGAGCGTTTTTCAAATGTGACGCAGTACGGGTTTTACCTTTATCTGACTACTTTTTTCAGCAGGGATCCGTCTTATGTGGATCAGGTCGAATCACAGATCACACAGATGCTGGCAGATCATCCCTCCGACTGGGTTCTCCAGTGGATCCTGATGTACCTGAATGAAAAGCTTTTGAAGGAGGATGACGCGAAATATGATGCGGTGGCAGCACAGTTTTCCAGGGGCTGCCGCAGCCGTATTATGTATCTGGAAGCATATCAGATCCTTCAGAAAAATCCATACTATATGCACCGGCTTGGAGCTTTTGAGCTTCAGCTCCTCCGGTTTGCGGCGAAGGAGCAGGTGCTGACAGAGGAAGTACTGCAGCAGACTGTGGAACTGGCAGGTCATATTTCCCGCTATGATGATACACTGTTTCATGTATTGACAGTGGGATATGAAAGCCATCCATCCAGAGAACTTCTGAAAGCCATCTGTCTGCTTCTGATGAAGGGTGATAAGAAGGACGGGAAATATTTTCCATGGTATGAAAAGGGGGTGGAAGAGAGGCTTCGCATCACCGGATTGTATGAATATTATATGGCCTCCATGGATTACACTTCCATGAGTGAGCTTCCACAGATCATTCAGATGTATTTTGTCTATGATAATCTGCTGGATTACCGGAAGCGCGCATCCATTTACGAGAGTATACTGAGACAGCGGGATACGGATCCTCAGATGTACCGGGCGCACCGGAGTGCGATGCAGAAGTTTACGCTGGAGCAACTGGAGGCAGGTCATCTCACAGATGCCCTGGCCGGATTATACCGGGGATTGCTGCGCAGAGATACACTTACTAGATCCATGGCGGAGAAGTTGCTTCGCATGCTCTCCAGCTATGATATTGTCTGTGAGGCGCCGGAGATGAAGTATCTTGTGGTACATTCTCCGGCTATGAAGGAGGAAGAGATCGTTCCGCTTTCCGGAGGAAGGGCGCGGGTGCAGATTTACGATCCCTGTTCTGTAGTCATGGTTGTGGACGGAGAGGAATGCCGTCATCCGGCACAGCTGCTGTGCGGGATCATCCCTGTATTTGAGGATGAGATGCTGATGCAGTGGTGTATGGAAAAACAGCCGGAATCAGCCGCAGCCGCACTGTATGTCAGCAGCCGCAGCCTTCAGAAAGAAGAGACAGCACGGGAAGAACTGCCTTTCCTGCAGGCAGCTGAGAGACAGAGCTGCTTCGCAGATGTATTCCGCCGCCGTTTAAGAGCAAGGATCCTGAGTTATTATCAGGGACATTTGCTGGACGATACACTTTCCGATTATCTCAGGAGTATAGAGATACAGGAGTTTGCAGAGGCGGACAAGACAGGGATGATCATTCTTCTGGCAGAGGAGGGAATGTGCGAGGAGGCATTTGACCTGCTGAATCATTATGGGGCGGAGGGGATTCCGCTGATTCAGCTGGTACGGATCTGCAGCCGCATGGTGATCGCCTGTGAGTTTGAAGAAAACCGTATGCTTCTTTCTCTGTGTCATACCTGTTTTGAGCAGGGAAAATATAACGATAAATTGCTGAGATACCTTCTTTTATATTATGAAGGAACCGTACAGGAGATGCGGGATATCTGGCAGGCAGGCTGTGAGTTTGAACTGGACACGCTGATGATCGAAGAGAAGATCATGATGATGGTTCTGTTTACGCGAAGTCAGACACAGGAGGCAGAGCCTGTATTTGAAGCATATCTGAAAAAGATAGGACGCAGAAAGCTTTGCCGTGCGTATGTCAATCTCCGTGCCTATGAATATTTTGTCAAAGGACGGCCTGTGGGAAAAGCAGTGTTCCGGTTCATGGAGCAGGAGTATGAGTCATGTCTCCGTAAGGGAAAGCCTCAGGAACAGGAGGATGTCTGCCGTCTGGCACTCCTTCAGTACTATTCCGGCCGTCCTTCTCTGGACGAAAGACAGGAAAAAAGAGTGATACAGCTCCTGGAGGAGTATAACACAAAAGGAATGCGCTTTGCGTTCTGGAAAAAATTCCCGGACAGGCTTCTGGCACCCTATCAGATGGAGGGCAAAGAGTTTGTGGAGTATGTCTGCAGCCCGGAGCGTCAGGTATTTATTTATTATAGAAGAAAAGGGCAGAGTGAATACCACAGAGAAGCTGTGAAAAATTATTTTGAAGGGATATTCGTGAAAGAGTTTACACTGTTTGCCGGTGAAACACTGGAATGTTATCTGGAAGAGCAGTCTGAGGAAGGTACCATCCGGACAGATGACCGCATCCTGACTGCTGCGGCAGAGGAATCCGCAGGCTATACCCAGTATGAGATATTGAACAGAATGATTCTGGCAAGAGACAGGCAGGATGACAAGGCCCTCCGGGAGGAACTGGAAAACTTTCTGCTTCAGGAATATCTGGCAAAAGAGATATTTACACTGATATAAGGTGAGGAAAATGATACAGGCAGCAAATGAGTTGATGCTCGGAATTGATCTGAGAAAGGAACACGCTCAGGTGACGTATTACCATCAGGCAGTCAGGGAACCACTTACTTTGCATGCAGTGCCGGGGGAGGAACAGCCCTTTCTTCCTATGGCGCTTCGCATGGACAGCAGCGGTGTCTGGCATCTCTGGGATCAGAAGGAAGACGCCGCTGAGGAGGGGGACCGGTGCCGGATCACCGGGATCTACGAGCGGATCGAAAGGCAGGAGGAGACGGATGCGGCGGGGGAACAGCTTTCCCCGGCAAAGCTGCTGGAGCTGTATTTCGGTCAGTGCAGGGATCTGCTCCGGTTTGTGACCAGTCAGACCAGAATTCATGTGATGGTGACGGTCCGCAATCTGACTGAACAGTGGAGCAGAGTGATCACCGAAGCACTGGAAGGAATCGGCATCGAGCGGAAGTATATTTATGTGCAGGATTATCTGTCTTCCTTCTATTATTATACGGTAAACCAGAAGAAAGAATTGTGGTATCAGGATGTGGCTCTTCTGGAGTATGAAAATGAGACCATGATCGGTTATATTCTTCATATTGACCGTTCTACACGTCCTGCGCTGGCTTCGGTGAAGGAGATCGCCCGGCAGAGTGTCAGTGACGAGGTCCGGGCAGGGCGCACGGATTCGGACTGGAACAAGGAAAAAGACCGGCTCTTTTTTGAACTCCTGAAGAAGGTCTTTGAGCGGAGAACGGTTTCGGTCAGCTATCTGATGAGCGATTTCTACAGCCGTGACTGGGCGGAGCGATCCATTCAGTTTCTCTGTTACAAGCGTCATGCCTATCAGGGGCAGAATCTCTATTCCAGAGGCGCCTGCTATGCGGCGATGGAGCGGGCAGGACTGATTGCAGACCGGGGGATCCTGTTTGGCGGCGGAGATATGGTGACGGTGAATCTGGGGATGGAGATGCGCATTCGCGGAAAAGAAACGTATTATCCTCTGGTGACGGCCGGTGTCAACTGGTATGAGGCACACCACGTCTGCGAGTTTATCCCCGCCGGGGAACGTGAGATACGGATTATTTCGACGCCTATGGCTTCCGGATATCCTGTGACCCACATGCTTCATCTGACCAGTCTTCCGGAGAGGCCGGACCGTACGCTTCGGCTGCGTATGACTCTGTATTTTACCTCGGTCAGCCAGTGCCATGTGGAGGTGGAAGATCTGGGCTTCGGCGGTCTCTATAAATCTTCCGGTATGAAGTGGGAGAGAGATATTTATGTTGACGGAAAGCGGGTGTAGGATATGAGCTATGATCTGTGTCTGCTGGAGCAGGCGAAAAAACCATATTATATAGAAAACATTCGCACGGCGATCTACTCTCTGGAAGAGTTATGTTTTTATCTTTACCATAATATTTATCTGATCGATGAGACCATCATGAACGAAGGGCTTTGCGACTGGCTGAGAGATGAACTTGGTCTGACCAGACTGTACCGCCAGCTGTACGAACAGCTGGAAAAGAAAGACGGAGCCGCCTATTTTGTGTTTCCGATTTTCCGGGAGGCCGGTTATCTGACTCCCCAGGAGTCCAGAGAGTTTCAGGAAAAGCTGTCCAATCTGGAAGTACAGCCTGCAGATGTCCGCCGGAAGCTGAGGGGAGATTATCTGGTAAAGGAAAAAATGTACGGCAGAGCCATCACACAGTACCGGATGATCCTTTCTCACAGGAATCCGGGAAAGCTGGGGACACAGTTCTATGCATCGGTGTGGAACAATCTTGGCGCTGCCTATGCGGGGCTGTTTCAGTATGAATATGCGGCGGACTGTTTTTATGAAGCCTGGAAACTCGCAGGTACAAAAGAAATATTCAGGAAATATATCAGTGCCCTTCCTCTGTATCTGACAGAACAGGAATATGAACAGAAACTGAAAGAGATTGAGGCGGATTCTTATCTCGTACAGAAGATTCAGGAATACAATGCGAATCTGTGTCTGAAACTTCAGCCTGAGGAGCAGGTCAAGAAACAGATGGAGGGAGATATAGACGAATATCTGCAGGAACTGAAAGAGCAGTACCGCAGAAGTATAAGAAATTAAAATACTTCATCTTGCTTTCTAAAAGCAGATAGGATATACTTGCGTTGTGGTTCGGCACCGATCGAAGCGGAGTGCGGAACTGTAATTGATGAAGCTTTAGTAATTCAGACAGACAGGAGAGAACGACAGATGGAATGCGGAATTCATGAGCAGAAGGAGTATACGGACAAGCTGAAAGAAGAGTGCGGTGTCTTTGGCATGTATGATTTTTCAGGGGAAGATGTAGCTTCGACGATTTACTATGGTTTGTTTGCGCTGCAGCACCGGGGCCAGGAGAGTTGTGGAATTGCAGTGAGCGACACGAACGGTCCAAAGGGAAAGGTCTTATCTCACAAGGGCATGGGGCTGGTTAACGAAGTATTTACCCAGAAGCATCTCAGCAAGATGAAGGGAGATATCGGAGTCGGACACGTACGTTATTCTACAGCCGGCGGCAGTACGCGGGAAAATGCGCAGCCTCTGGTGCTGAATTATGTAAAAGGTACTCTTGGGCTTGCCCACAATGGCAATCTGGTTAATGCACCGGAGCTCCGGCGGGAGCTTGAGTACGACGGCGCTATTTTTCAGACGACCATCGATACGGAAGTGATCGCCTACCATATTGCCCGGGCGAGAGTGAAGACCGCAAATGTTGAGCAGGCGGTAGCAGCAGCGATGCGGAAACTGGTGGGTTCCTATTCGCTGATCGTCATGTCTCCGAGAAAGCTGATCGGAGCCAGAGATCCTTTCGGATTCCGGCCTCTCTGTATCGGAAAGCGGGACAATGCCTATATTCTGGCATCCGAGACCTGCGCTCTCGATACGATCGGCGCAGAGTTTATCCGGGATGTGGAGCCGGGAGAGATCGTTACGATCACTCCGGAGCACGGGATCGTCTCAGACCGCAGCATGTGTCTGGATCCTGCCTGCGGGAAACAGGCAGCCCGCTGTATTTTTGAATATATTTATTTTGGTCGTCCTGACAGTTATATGGACGGCGTCAGTGTTTACCAGGCCAGACTCCGTGCAGGTAAATTCCTTGCCATGGATTCACCGGTGGAGGCTGATCTTGTAGTGGGAGTTCCCGAGTCAGGTAATGTAGCAGCTATGGGATATTCACAGCAGTCAGGTATACCCTACGGCACGGCCTTTGTGAAGAACAGTTACGTGGGACGTACTTTCATCAAGCCCAAGCAGAGCAGCCGTGAGTCCAGTGTCCGGGTGAAGCTGAACGTCCTTCGGGATGCGGTAGCCGGAAAACGTGTTATTATGATCGATGATTCCATCGTGCGCGGTACTACCAGTGACCGTATCGTGCGGATGCTTCGGGAGGCAGGAGCGAAGGAAGTACACATGCGTGTCAGCTCACCGCCATTTCTGTATCCCTGCTATTTCGGCACGGATGTGCCGGCCAGCGACCAGCTGATCGCCTATCAGAGGACGGTGGAGGAGATCCGCCAGATCATCGGTGCCGATTCTCTGGCATATCTCGGTGTCGACCGCCTGGAACAGATGGTGGACGGACTGACCATATGCAAAGGCTGCTTTACCGGCAAGTACCCGGTGGATCCTCCGAAGGAAGATATTCGCGGAGAGTATGATAAATAAAAAGTAAAAAGTGTAGAGAAAAGGAGATTCCAATGAGCACAGACAGATACCAGAGCCCGCTTTCAGAGCGGTATGCAAGCAAGGAAATGCAGTATATTTTTTCACCGGATATGAAGTTCCGTACCTGGAGAAAACTCTGGATTGCCCTTGCCGAGACGGAGCAGGAGCTTGGACTGAATATTACAGACGAACAGATCCAGGAGATGAAAGAGCACCAGGATGATATCAATTATGAAGTGGCCCGGGAGCGGGAAAAAGTAGTGCGTCATGATGTCATGTCCCATGTGTATGCCTTTGGCGTACAGTGCCCGAAAGCGAAGCCGATCATTCACCTTGGAGCTACTTCCTGCTATGTAGGTGACAATACAGATATCATTGTCATGACAGAGGCGCTCCGCCTTGTGAAGAAGAAACTGGTCAATGTGATTGCACAGCTGGCTGATTTTGCAGAAAAATATAAAGATCTTCCAACTCTTGCCTTCACCCATTTCCAGCCGGCACAGCCGACTACCGTGGGCAAGCGTGCGACACTGTGGACCCAGGAATTCCTGATGGATCTGGAGGATCTGGAGTATGTGCTTTCTACTATGAAGCTTCTTGGATCCAAGGGCACCACCGGTACCCAGGCCAGCTTTCTGGAGCTGTTTGACGGAGACCAGCAGAAGATCGACAGGATCGATCCGATGATCGCAGAGAAGATGGGATTTGATGCCTGTGTGCCTGTTTCCGGACAGACTTATTCCAGAAAGACAGATACCAGAGTCCTGAATATTCTTGCAGGGATCGCTGCCAGTGCACATAAGATGTCCAACGACATCCGTCTTCTGCAGCACCTGAAAGAAGTGGAAGAACCCTTTGAAAAGACCCAGATCGGATCTTCCGCTATGGCATATAAGAGAAATCCCATGAGAAGTGAGAGAATTGCTTCTCTGTCACGCTATGTGATCTGCGATGCGGTCAATCCGGCGATCACCTCCGCATGTCAGTGGTTTGAGCGTACGCTGGATGATTCCGCAAACAAGCGTCTTTCTGTTCCGGAGGCATTTCTGGCAGTTGACGGTATCCTGGATCTCTGCCTGAATGTGACAGACGGACTGAAGGTATATCCGAAGGTGATCGAGCGTCATCTGATGGCGGAGCTTCCCTTCATGGCTACAGAGAATATCATGATGGATGCGGTAAAGGCCGGCGGAGACCGTCAGGAGCTCCACGAGAAGATCCGGGAGCTTTCCATGGAGGCAGGACGCAATGTCAAAGAAGAGGGAAAAGAAAATAATCTTCTGGAGCTGATCGCTGCAGATCCCAGCTTCCATATGACTCTGGAAGAACTTCAGGCATCTATGGAGCCTTCCCGCTATGTAGGACGTTCCAGAGAGCAGGTAGACGCATTTGTGAAGAACGTGGTGCAGCCGATTCTGGACGCAAACCGTGATCTTCTGGGTGTCAAGGCAGAAATTAATGTCTGATTACAAAAATTTTATTTTACTTATATCTGTTTTTGTAGTATACTTGATGAGTATGCGGATATTTCTTCACTTACGAAGAGATTTCCGCACAGTCATCATAACATAAAGAAAAAGAATCATTGGGGCGGGGCACATATACAGAGGCCGCGGTTCAGTTTGGGAGGAATGACTATGGTACAGGCAGTCGTAGGCGCCAATTGGGGCGATGAAGGAAAAGGAAAGATCACGGATATGCTTGCCGAGAAGGCAGATATTATCGTGAGGTTTCAGGGTGGTGCTAATGCAGGCCATACGATTGTAAATAATTATGGAAAGTTTGCTCTGCATACACTTCCGTCAGGTGTGTTTTACGGACATACTACCAGTATTATAGGAAATGGTGTGGCACTGAATATTCCGGTGCTGCTTCGCGAGTTGAAGAGTGTCGTGGACCGTGGGGTTCCGATGCCGAAGCTTCTTGTATCGGACCGTGCTCAGATCGTGATGTCCTATCATATTCTCTTCGATCAGTATGAGGAAGAGCGTCTGGCAGGCAAATCCTTCGGATCCACCAAGTCCGGTATTGCGCCGTTCTATTCAGACAAATATGCCAAGATCGGTTTTCAGGTCAGCGAGCTTTTTGATGAGGAGCTGCTGAAAGAGAAAGTACAGCGGGTATGCGAGACGAAGAATGTGCTTCTGGAGCATCTGTATCACAAGCCGCTTCTGAAGCCGGAGGATATTCTGGCGGAGCTGAAAGAGTATCGCGAGATGGTAGAGCCTTTCGTATGCGATGTCTCTGCCTATCTGTATCAGGCGATCCAGGATGGCAAGACGATCCTTCTGGAAGGTCAGCTGGGTTCTCTGAAGGATCCGGATCACGGTATTTATCCGATGGTTACATCTTCTTCTACGCTGGCTGCTTTCGGTGCTATCGGAGCAGGCATTCCGCCCTATGAGATCAAGAAGATCGTCACTGTCTGCAAGGCATATTCCAGCGCAGTCGGTGCAGGAGCCTTTGTCAGCGAGATCTTCGGCGAGGAAGCGGATGAGCTGAGAAGACGCGGCGGAGACGGCGGAGAGTACGGAGCTACCACAGGACGTCCGAGACGTATGGGATGGTTTGACTGTGTTGCTTCCAAGTATGGCTGCAGACTGCAGGGTACCACCGATGTGGCATTTACCGTCCTGGATGTACTGGGATATCTGGATGAGATTCCGGTATGTGTCGGATATGAGATCGATGGAAAGGTGACGACCGATTTCCCGACCACTCCGAAGCTGGAAAAGGCAAAACCGGTGCTGAAGGTGCTTCCGGGATGGAAGAGCGATATCCGCGGCATCCGCAAGTATGAGGATCTTCCGGAGAACTGCCGGAATTACATTGAGTTCATTGAGCGTGAGATCGGTTTCCCGATCACCATGATCTCCAATGGACCGGGTCGTGAGGACATTATTTACAGATAAAAGATAAAAATACCGGATTTCTGAAGAGGAAATCCGGTATTTTTTTAAATTAATTTTTCAAGTTCGGATATCGCCTGCGCCTGATTCTGAAAGACAATACCATGCAGGCCAAGCTCCCGGGCGGTGATGATGTTTGGCTCCGAGTCATCGATAAATACAGATTCCTCAGGAAGAATCTCCGGATAGCGCCGCATCAGTTCCAGATAGATGGGCTTTTCCGGTTTGATCTCTTTTGCTTCGTAGGAGAAGAGGCCGCCATCCATCAGATCGAGGAAATTCAGCGCATCGGCGGTGCGGCGCCGCAGTTCTTCTCCGTAATTGGAGAGATAATACACCCGCAGCCCTCTGGATTTCAGCTCCTGAATCCATGGTCTGGCATAGGAGAGTCCGGTGATACTGCGGTCTGCGTGGGTATATACCTGTTTGATCTCATGCCGGTAAGCGGGAGCCAGAGAAGTAAAGGCTTCCAGGATCTGATCGTCAGACCAGACTCCCCGGTCCACCTCTTTCCAGTAAGGTCCCCAGAAGACGGCTTTCACAACGGCGGCTTCTGTTTCCCTGTCAAATCCGAAGCTGTGCAGATAGGATGTCCAGTCACATGACACCAGTACACAGCCAATATCAAAAATAACGTTTGAGAGCTTCATTTCTTGTCCTCCTCCTGATTTTTGTTCTGATCTCTGTTGTCCAGCACGCGGGCAATCAGCATCATTCCGTAGAGAAGACACGGAATGATAACCGTGCATGCCACGGCAGCCATCAGCATGTCTGTGGTCGCAGGATTTGCGGTGATGCCGAGAATAAATACGATCAGATACATCCCCAGTAGAAAGACGACGCCGACAATGGCGAAGATGCGTTTCAGTCGATTCATGTATACCTCCCGGTTGTCTTATATTGAATTTTTTGAATGAGTTGTCTTTACTTTAGTGTATCAGAATTTGATGCAGAAGAAAAGACTCAATCATCCGCAATAGGTAAAACCTATAGCCAGTTCTTTTTTCTATGTATTAGACAAAAAGGAAAAACAGATATATACTTAGTACATCGGTAGGAAATAAAGAATTTCTTTAGAATTACAGACAAATAAAAATCAGAATATAAATCGGGAGGACAAGAGTATGAGCAAGAAAACAAGAGAAGAGAGAACATTTAAATTTGAGACACTTCAGCTTCACGTAGGGCAGGAAAATCCGGATCCGGCGACAGATGCAAGAGCCGTTCCAATCTATCAGACTTCTTCCTATGTATTCCGCAATTCAGACCATGCGGCAGCCAGATTCGGACTTTCCGATGCGGGCAATATCTACGGACGTCTGACCAATCCCACGGAAGATGTATTTGAAAAGAGAATCGCGGCTCTGGAGGGCGGTGTCGCAGCTCTGGCAGTGGCTTCCGGTGCGGCAGCCATCACTTACACGATTGAAAATCTGGCTCAGGCAGGGGATCATATTGTATCAGCCAAAAATATCTACGGCGGTTCTTTCAATCTGCTGGAGCATACACTGCCGCAGTACGGCATTACCACTACGTTTGTGGACATTTTTGACGAAGCAGCCGTTCGGGCGGCTATTCAGGAAAACACGAAGGCCATCTACATTGAGACTCTTGGAAATCCGAACTCCGATGTGGTGGATATTGAAGCTCTGGCGAAGATTGCCCATGAGAATAAGATTCCTCTGGTAGTGGATAATACATTTGCGACTCCCTATCTGGTGCGTCCGATTGAGTATGGAGCGGATATTGTTGTTCATTCTGCCACCAAGTTTATCGGAGGACACGGTACAGCTATTGGTGGAGTCATCGTGGACAGCGGAAAGTTTGACTGGGAAGCATCCGGGAAATTTGCTTCCCTGACGGAACCGAATCCAAGCTACCACGGGATCAGTTTTACGAAAGCAGTCGGCGCTGCAGCCTTTGTGACAAAGATCCGTGCTATTCTTCTGCGGGATACGGGTGCCACGGTCTCACCCTTCCATTCCTTCCTGTTTCTTCAGGGACTGGAGACCCTGTCTCTTCGTGTAGAGCGTCATGTGGCGAATGCACTGAAGGTGGCCGAATATCTGAACAATCATCCGCAGGTGGAGAAAGTACATCATCCTTCCGTATCAGAGGATCCGGAGCAGCAGAGACTGTATCAGAAATATTTCCCGAACGGCGGAGGTTCTATCTTTACCTTCGAAATCAAGGGAGATGCCCAGAAGGCAAAGGATTTCATCGATAATCTGGAACTGTTCTCTCTGCTGGCCAACGTAGCTGATGTGAAATCTCTGGTCATTCATCCGGCTACCACGACACACAGCCAGTGCAGCCCGGAGGAACTTGCCGATCAGGGAATCAAGCCAAATACGATCCGTCTTTCTATCGGTACAGAGAATATTGATGATATTATTGAAGATCTTGATGAGGCATTTAAAGCTGTTGCAGAATAGTTTTTAGAAAAAACAAACAATTATCGTAAAAAGGACAAAGCATAGTAAATTCTGAAAAAAACAGAAAAATGCTTTGCCTTTTTTATTACATATGTTAATATATCATTATTTTTATTTGTAAGAAAAACAGATATAAAACTGCAAAAACAGATTTTAACTATAGAGGACAATGAGCTGAACCGGATTATTTTGAACAGGATCCTGTCCGGTAAATATCAGGCTCATTTGTCGGGCAACTCATATTATGAAACAGGTACAAAAATACGCTTATTTATAAACAAAAGCTTGATTTATATCTTCTTATGTGCTATAGTACAAATAACAAACAAATAGAGATGTATTATAGTTTGTATCGGAATCTTATTTATCTGTATAAGACTGTATAGTCAGGTCGGGCATTTCGCCGCAATATTTCAAAAGTATTTTTAGATATGCACATACATGTGGTTTGGTTTGTTATATGAATATCCAGGGGGGATGTATCAGTTGTTTGCATCAGTGGTATCAGGTGTGATCTGCGGGATTGAGAGCAGATTGATTTCAGTGGAGGCAGATGTGGGGAATGGTCTGCCGGGATTTTCCATGGTGGGGTATTTGTCTTCTGAGGTCAGGGAGGCACAGGAGAGAGTGCGGGCTGCACTGAGAAATTCAGGCATTCAACTTCCACCCAGGAAGATTGTGGTGAATCTGGCTCCGGCTGATATCCGAAAGGGAGGCTCCGGCTTTGACCTGCCGATTGCGGTTGCTCTGCTTACAGCTTATGGGTATCTCCCGGAGGAGTATGTGAAGGATATCTTTTTTGCCGGAGAACTGAGTCTGAACGGAGAACTGAACGGGATCCACGGAATCATGGGAATGGTGGAAGAAGCAAAGGCTGCAGGATGCAGTGCCTGTGTGGTTCCGGAAGCCAATGCACGGGAAGGCGGAATGATACAGGGAATCGCAGTGTATGGCGCAGAAAATCTGAAAGCAGTTATAGATCATCTACTGAAGAACGTTTTTCTTCCTCAGAGCACTATTAATATAGTAGAAATTTTTCAAAATGCCGGTAAAACAGCGAGATATGACTTTGCTGATATCCGTGGACAGGAAATGGTGAGACGGGCTGCTGAGATCGCAGCGGCAGGGCGTCACAATCTTCTTATCAGTGGTCCGCCGGGGACGGGAAAATCCATGATTGCCAAAAGGATTCCGTCTATTTTGCCGCTGATGACAGTGGAGGAGGCTCTGGAGGTTTCCAGGATACACAGCGTGGCAGGGATACTTCCGGAGGATGGGATTCTGTGTGAAAGGCCTTTTCGGATGCCGCATCATACGATTTCTGCTGCAGGTCTGGCGGGCGGAGGTACGGTCCCCAGACCGGGGGAGATCAGCCTGGCGCATCGGGGAGTTTTATATCTGGATGAGCTTCCCGAGTTTCAGAAGGATGTGCTGGAGATTCTGCGGCAGCCGCTGGAGGACGGAGAGGTATGTATCACAAGGAACAGCGGTTCTTATCTTTTTCCAGCGGATTTTATTTTGATTGCTTCGCGAAATCCCTGTAAGTGCGGATACTATCCGGATCGCTCCCGATGCAGATGTTCACAGTCGGAAGTGACCAGATATCTGCATCGGATCAGCAGACCGCTGCTTGACCGGATCGATATTCATGTGGACGCAGAACCAGTTACTTACGAGGATATTCAGAGTAGTGAGCCGGGAGAATCTTCTGCGCAGATCCGGGAGCGGGTATGGAAAGCCCATCAGATTCAGTCGGAACGATATCGGGGAAGCGGATTTCGGTTTAACGGGGAATTGACAGCAGATGCTGTCATGAAGTACTGTCGGCCGGATGAGGAGGGAGATGCATTCATGCAGAAGGTATATGTGAAAAAAAGGCTGACTGCCAGGACTTATCACAGACTTTTGAAAGTGGCACGCACGATTGCAGATCTGGATGGCTGTGAGTGCATCCTGGTGAGACATCTGAGCGAGGCTGTGTGTTACCGGCCGGAGGAAGCTCTGCAGTGAGACCGCGTTTTCAAAGCAGGATATTTTTTCAGAACAATTTACGTTTGTTTTATGTAAGTTTGCCTGGCTATTAACAGGTACAAAAAGAGAAATGGGGATTTACCACGGAAGAACAAAAGAAACAGGATGATATGGAAATATACTGGCAATGGCTGTGTGGTATACCGGGGCTCTATCAGAAAGAAAAGGGACTTCTCCTTCAGTATTTCGGAACACCGGAAGAGGTCTGGAGAGCCTCTGAGAGAGATTGCAGAAAGTTTGGTGAAGCGGGTTATGGGTGGATACAGAAAGTAGAAAAATTCAGGAAAGAGCAGGATCCGGAAAGTTTTGCGCATAGACTGGAGGGGATCGGAATACAATTTATCAGCCGGTCCCGGTCGGATTATCCGGAAAAGCTCCGGAGGATCGCTGATGCACCCTATGGATTATTTTACCGGGGAAGTCTGCCTGCGCCCGGGGCAAAACAGATTGCGGTGGTTGGAGCGAGAATGTGCAGCCGTTACGGAAAAGAAATGGCTCAGCTGGTGGCACGCGCTGTGGCAGAATGCGGAGGAGAGCTGGTCAGCGGCTGTGCCTACGGAATCGATGGCATTGCTCAGATGGAAACTCTGGATTGTGGAGGAAGCAGCTATGGTATCCTGGGTTGCGGGGCAGACCGGGTCTATCCGTCCGGTAATCGGGTACTTTTTGAACGTCTGGAGAAACAGGGGGGACTCATATCGGAATTTCCGCCAGGAACCGGACCGCTGCGATATCATTTTCCTCTTCGCAACCGTCTGATCAGCGGTCTGTCAGATGTGATCGTGGTAGTCGAGGCAAAAAGGAAGAGCGGATCCTTGATCACAGCTGATTTTGCGGCGGATCAGGGAAGAGACGTATATGCGGTGCCTGGACGGGTGGGAGATGAACTGAGTGAAGGATGTAATGAACTCATATCACAGGGTGCAGGCATCTTTTTGTCAGTAAAACAGTTCCGGGACAGTGTATTTCAGGTGGAGGGGGACGGGAAAAGGAGAAAATCAGTTCAACATTCACTTGCGCCATCTGAGAAATTGGTGTATAGTAGTCTCGGTTTTTACTCCAAAAGCCTGTCAGAGCTTCAGGAGTGTACCGGTCTGTCTCTGGATGAACTGAGCACCGCATTATTATCTCTGGAGCAAAA
>JAQXWO010000283.1 GCA_029225485.1 Lachnospiraceae bacterium | reverse complement strand
TTACCGTTCCTTTTGTCATGTTTTGCGTTCTTTCAGGTTTGCAGAGTATTGATCAGGCTTACTATGAGGCGGCTACGGTGGACGGAGCGACTTACTGGCAGCGTCTTTTTCAGATTACGATTCCTCTGGTAAAGCCGTCTTTGACAGTCAGTACTGTGCTGAATATAATTTACGTGTTTAACTCTTTCCCGATTATCTGGACCATTACAAAAGGTGACCCGGCAAACCGCACGGATACCCTTGTTACATACCTGTATAAACTGGCATTTTACAAAGGAAAATCGGGAGAAGCTGCGGCAGTATCTGTGGTGGGCTTTTTGATACTCTGTATCTGCGCCTCTGTTTACATGGTGGTATCCCTGAGAAAGGAGGGTTCAGATGAGTAGGCAAAAAGAAAAAATGATGATAAAAAAAGCAAAGACGCCAAAGCAGAAAGCTCTGAAGCTTTGTCTGTATGTTTTTGTGATCCTGATGGCGCTGACGATTCTGTATCCGTATCTCGTCATGTTTACCACGGCGCTGAAAAGCCGGGCGGAGATTTATGCGGCAGATGGTACCGTATTTCCTGTGGTCTGGCTGTGGAACAATTTCACGGATATCTGGTCAAAGGCTCCGCTGCTTCGTTATTTTCTGAATTCTGTCATCGTGGCGGGCGGCTCCACTATGATTGCGATCCTGTGTGGTATTCCGGCAGCCTATGCCCTTGCCCGAATGAAATTTAAAGGACAGAAATTTTTCCTGGGTCTGGTGATCGTATCTCAGATGTTTTCGCCGGTAGTACTTCTGATCGGTATCTACCGCGTCATGTCCACGCTGAATATGACCGACAGCCTGCCGGGACTGATTTTCATCAACGCAGCATTTAATCAGGCGTTTGCTATCTGGCTTCTGCGGGGCGCATTCATCGCCATCTCTCCGGATATGGAACAGGCAGCCCGGATCGATGGATGCAATAAGGTACAGGCGATGATCCGTGTGCTGCTGCCTATGGCTGCGCCGGGCATTGTGACTACCCTGATATTTATTTTCATTAATGCATGGAATGAATACACCATAGCGCTGACGCTGATTTCCAGTGATGTGAATAAACCACTGACTGTTGGTATTACCATATTCAATGGCTACAACATGATTGAATGGCAGTATCTTTTTGCGGCTTCCCTGTTTGCGACATTGCCTGTCATCATATTGTTTATGTGTATTGAAAAACACCTGGTGAGCGGCCTTGCATCCGGCGGTGTGAAAGGCTGACGCCCGGAGCAGGCAGTATCTGTACAGTATAAGGCAGGTATTGCCTGTTTCTTCGTGTATGCATGATAAAAATCTGTACAGCATGTGAAACTTCGTTTTTGTCATGCATACGCGAAGAAACATTTCACACGGTCAGTATCGTATTATCCACGATAAATTACCTTATGTTTTGATGGTCTGCTTTTCCGACAGCACAGTTGTAAAACTTCAGCGCCAGTGAACTGCGAAACGATGTACCATGACGCAGAGAATCGATAGAACAGGAGAATTTATGTCAAAAATACAAAAAATGAATCAGTTGTACATTTCCCAGTACGAGAATCTGGATTTTAAGAAAACGGCCAGAAAGCTGCGATATTCTGATTTCGATAAAAATGTAAATCAGCTGCTGAAGTCCGTCAGCAGTACCAGAAATGCCCGTTTCAAAGTTCCTCTGCTGGAAAACTATCACAGACAGCTGAAAAACATATATTGCTATGCCAGATATAAAAAGCGGGAAGATGTGATCAGAACTGCCCGTCAGAAAATTATTCCCCGCCTTGTGGCTCTGGAATGGAAGACTCTGACAGAAGAACAGAGTGCCCGTGCAGACAGGGATTTTATAGATTATCTGACCATAGATGTACCGGGAGCTGTCTGTACACAGCCGCTTCCGATGCTTCTGGCAGATTATATGCAGAATAATCTGAAAGGAAAGATCATCGAGCTTGTGCCGACACGTCCGGAAATGGAATTCCCGGAGACTCTGCAGATGAAGCGTCATTTTATCCTGCACATCGGTCCCACCAACAGCGGCAAAACATTCC
Source organism: Lachnospiraceae bacterium (assembly GCA_029225485.1). Taxonomy (GTDB): domain Bacteria; phylum Bacillota; class Clostridia; order Lachnospirales; family Lachnospiraceae; genus Choladousia. Next base: position 1,392 of record JAQXWO010000283.1, on the reverse strand, counting down.
AGTCACTGGAACGCCTTAAGACTGCCGCATGCGGGATATATCTGGGACCGCTTCGCCTTCTGGCCCTGGAAGTATACGAACGTCTTCATGAGTCAGGGATCGCCTGTACCATGCTGACCGGACAGGAGTGCATAGAAGATGAAGACAGCCGTGTGACCGCTTCTACCATAGAGATGGCAGATTATGATGTGGAGTATGATATCGCTGTCATCGATGAGGCACAGATGCTGGCGGATTCCGAACGAGGTCATTCCTGGACAAAAGCAATCCTGGGAATCAGGGCAAAAGAAATCCATATCTGTGCCAGTCCGACTGCAGAGCAGGTACTACTGCATCTGATCGAGCTTTGCCATGACACATACGAAATCAGACGTTATGAGCGAAAAACTGAACTGCTTTGCGAAGAGACACCATTCCGGTTCCCGGAAGATCTGACAGAAGGAGATGCACTGATCGTATTTTCAAAAAGATCCGTTATGGATGTGGCAGGGCGTCTGGAGGCACAGAAAATGGATGCCAGCGTCATATACGGCAGCCTGCCGCCCGAAGTCAGACGCCGCCAGATGAGCCTGTTCACCAGCGGCAAAACAAAAGTTGTGGTGGCTACCGATGCCATCGGCATGGGTCTGAATCTTCCCGTCCGTCGGATCATATTTGTCCAGACAGAAAAGTTTGACGGCACCGGTCGGCGTCCGCTGACCGTATCCGAGATCAAACAGATCGCAGGCCGTGCCGGCAGATACGGCATCTATAATACCGGCTACATCAACGCCATGGGAGAAGAGGCGCTCCCATTCATCCGGGAACGCTATCAAAAAGAAGAATTCCCCATAGAGAAAGTCAGTCTGGGTTTTCCCCAGGTACTGCTGGATCTGGAGGCACCTCTGGACCGTATCCTGCAGGTCTGGTACTCCGTAGCTCCTGCAGCGCCCTTCGAAAAAGAGAATATCGAGGAAATCCTGTTTCTGTACGAAAAAGCATCCAAATGCCGGGAACTGATCGACGGATTCGAGGATAAGCATATCCTTTACCGTATGATCAGCTGCCCTATTGACATCAAGGACAAAGAAGTGGTAAAACTGTGGCTGGAATACTGCCAGACCTATTCCGCGGATATTTCACTTGCTCATCCCCGCCTGGGTGAACTGAATCTCCGGGGTCTTCCCCGATACGAGACCTATTATAAGCAGTTGGACCTGTATTATCAGTTTTCCCGGAGATTCGGCAAGCTGATCGATGAAAAATGGCTGACCAGAGAACGTGAGAAGACAGAGGCAGCCATCATGAAATATCTGGTCAGAGGGAAGCAGGACTACATCTCCAGATGTCCGTACTGCGCAAGGCCGCTGCCGCTGGGGTATCTGTATCGGGTGTGTGAGAGGTGTTACAGGA
>JAQXWO010000282.1 GCA_029225485.1 Lachnospiraceae bacterium | reverse complement strand
ACAGGTACCATCAACGACATCTCAGACTGTGTATGGATGAGACATCTTCATACACTGATACTGGATCATCAGCAGATCACCGATATTTCCGCCCTGGAGAAGCTTCCTCTGCAGGAAGTCAGTCTCTGCGATAATCCCATTACCGATCTTTCTCCCCTGTCCGGATCAGGATACATAAAAACACTGTCGCTGGAAGAGACACAGGTTCAGGATCTTTCACCGCTGTCGGGGATGCCCGGCCTGACCTGGCTGGATATCGGCCATACCGGTGTGCAGGAGCTGAAGCCTCTGGAAGGCATGGGTATAGAGACACTGAAAATGGTGTCAGTGTATCCGGTTGACAGTGAAGTATTGAAAACGCTGTCCCTGAACAAACTGATGATGAGCTCCGGTTTTGACAGTCAGGAAGAAATGATCGGAGAGCTGGAGACTCTGCGGGAGCTGACGATCTATAATTACCGTCATAATACCCTGAATCCTTTGAAAAATCTGACGAATCTGATCTTTCTGGATCTGTACGGAGGTGAGATATCCACTCTGGAAGGCAGCAGCGTGTTTAAAAATCTGCGTCAGCTGATCATTGGCAAGACGAAGATCAGTGATCTGTCGCCTCTGGAGGACAACCGGGAGCTGAATTACATAGGACTGGAATATACGCCAGTGACAGATTTTTCTGTTCTGAAAAAACTGGAAGGATTTGAGTGGCTGGGCTGCAGCGAGTCCCAGAAAAAAGAACTGGATCAGCAGATCCCGGCCCCGTCATTTGAAATAGAAGTGTATGAGGATGTCCCTTCGGTACAGTGATGCCGGAGGGATTTTTTATGTAAAAGTCTGCTGTCAGCAGACCAAAAGAATGACCAAATCGAATATACTCAAATTAACTATACGTATCAGATACTTATTGGATAACATAATGAAAATATCAAAAGATATCAGACATATTGATGCGGGGGTTTTGCTTTTGTTATCAATGGATTCATCAGAATTATGGATCGTGAGTATCGCATGGAGAAAGAGGTTCAAGTATGAAAGAAAATCAAAGATGGAAACGATTGGCGGCGTGGTTTCTGACCTTTTCGATGGTATTTTCCAACAGTTCCTTCGCGGCACTGTCCGAAGAACTGCCGGAAATCGCTGTCATGGAAGAAGCTGCGGTCAACGAGGTATCACAGGCAGGTGATGTGCAGGATGACATACTGCTGGCAGACGAAGATGCCACAGGAGAAAGTGAGCAGACATCGGAAGAGACTTTATCAGATGTCGGGATTGAACTGACAGATATCAGCATTGTTTCCGGAGATGAAGCGGAGAGTGAGTCGGAGTCCGAAAGCGAGACAGAGAGAGAGTCTGAAAGTGAGTCCGAAAATGAATCTGAAACAGGATCCGGAAGCGAATCTGAGACAGAGTCTGAAATAGAGCTGGCAGTAGATTTGATTGAAGAATTCGTTTCAGAAACTGAAATGACAGGAACACAGAACCAGCCCGAAGAAACGGATACGTCTGATGATTCAGGGGTAGAGATGGAAATTATGACAGAGTCAGAATCTGAAAGAGATCCGGAGTCTGATACCGCACAGGCTGAGGAAAGTGAGCCGGAGCCGGAAACCGAAAGTGAGTCCTGGAGTGATCCGGAGTCAGAAATCGAAAGCGGATTCTGGAGTGAGTCGGAGCCGGAATCTGAAAGCGAATCCTGGAGTGATTCGGAAACAGAAATGGAAAGTGTATCCTGGAACGAGACAGAATCGGAATTCATCCTTACGGAAATGGCAGATGGTGAAGTTCAGCCGCTTCTGGATGTCTCTGCGGAGGAGACATTTTCGGTTGAAGGGCTTACGTTTCTTGTGACAGGCGAGGGGGAAGCAGCCTGCACAGGGTATGAGGGAACTATGCCGGAGGGAGAACTGGACATACCTTCCACTGTCTCGGATGAGGCGGGAAATAATTACTCTGTAACCCAAATAAACAGCAGTGCTTTTAAAGACTGTACGCAACTGCATCGTGTGAGTTTGCCGGAAAAACTGATCAGTATTGGATGGTGGGCTTTTCAGGGATGCAGTAGTCTGGAAGAGATTGTGTTTCCTGAGTCGGTGAGTACATTGAGTGCATGTGCATTTAAGAATTGTACAGGCCTGACACAGATAAAAATACCGGTGAATCTCTCTTCATGCGGTGAGTCAGTATTCTATGGATGCACCGGGATTACGGCGGTGGATCTGACAGGAAACTGTAGTTCTCTGGGAATTGGTATGTTCTGTGGATGCACCGGAATTACGACTCTCACAATACCGAAAAATATCAGTCAGGTGGGAGAGAGTGCGTTCAATTCATGCACGGGATTGACAGAACTGACATTGGTGAATCCTGAAATAAAACTTTCACAGAATTCGTTCCGCCATTGTACCAGCCTGTCACTGGTGACTGCCTCCGGGGGAAATCTGGGATATGGCTTGGGATATGGAAATGAAAATACCTGTACGAGCCTGAAGAAGATCGTGGTAGCAGAAGGAACCGAAAGCATTCCTTCTATGATGTTTGACGGACTGTCACAGCTGGAAGAAGTGGTGATTCCGGAAGGAGTGAAAAGCATAGGACTCAATGCCTTCCGCAAGTGTACCGGCCTTGCCAGTCTGGCTCTTCCGGTCAGTCTGGAGTCCGTTACGGGGGGAGCTTTTTACGGATGTTCCGATCTGGTGCTTCTCGTTCCCATCGATTCCTGAGCAGAACAGTATGCGGAAAAAAATGGGTTTTCCTACACATATATAAATGTAAAGCAGTCGGCTTTGAAGGTAAGCATTGAGGGGACAGAAACAGATGGATCCCTGTATGCCGGTTCCACTCTGATTCTTCAGGATCAGGATGGAAAGCAGATCAGCTCAGCCAGAATTGCCGGAGAAGAGACATGTACATTTTACGGACTGTCTATCGGAAAAACGTATCATATAACGATGATGGGTATCTATGGAGAGGAGCTGGGGGTATCTGAGGATATTCAGATTGCAGATGGTGACAATGAAATCACTGTGGTTCCCGAAAGGATCCTGAAACAGGTGGAGCTGCAGCTGGTTGATCCGGAAGGGACAGATGTCACGGATCAGGCGAGGATCAGCTGGTATGATACGAATAATACTGTCATTTCCGTCGGGAAGAAGATAGACAGCGTGCCTGTGGGAAAAACACTCAGGTGGAGCGCGGAACTCGGGAAGAATCTGGGTGGGATATACCGAAGACCGGAAGATCAGACTGTGACGGTGACAGAAGAAGAAACAGTTTTCCGGTCACAGCTTACCGCTTATGCCGTTGCAGAAGCAGAACTGCATGTGACAGACAGTCTGACCGGTAAAAACCTGCAGGGGGTGTCTGCGGAACTGATTCAGAAGAAAAACGGAATGTACTCCGATGCGGTATCTGCCACAACCAATGCGAAGGGGATTGCGAAACTGTCTGTGTGTGATACGGATTACACGCTCAGTATCAGCAAGAATGGTTATATTCCCCAGACTCTGTCCGGAAGTGCCGGAGAATTTCCACGGGAGATCGCAATGACTCCGGCAGAAGGGGAATCTGTTCGTTTTTCCTTCCGGTATTATCAGGCAAAGCTGAATGGTGAGGAGCAGCAGACAGATGCAGATAAAGAGGATATTTCCGTAAGCGTATATGATATCACGCAGGAGCGGGAGGTGACGGATCTCCTGTGGCAGTATCCGGAAATGCTGCTTCCCTCCGGTATGTCGGCAGGTGATAGGTTGAGAGTCACTTTTTCCAGTGTATCAGATGATTTCTCACCGGTCTCCGTGGAGATCGTGACCGGAGAAGAAACATCGGAAGATCTGCCGGTGGAATTGTATCAGCATGGAGGAGTTAAAATTACGGCTGATACAAATCTCAATGATGAAACTGTGGCAATTATCTTTGATGAGACGGGAACATGTGTGTCTTCCTCTCGTTTTTCTTATAAAAGTGTCACATTTACAGGACTGAAAGAGGGAACGTATACTGCGGTGCTGATGGGATATCATCCGTCTGTCCGTGAGGTCGCCCGTCTAGATATGATGGATGGGCTGGGATTGACTTCCGGCCGGGACTATATCAATCTGGCAGTTGAGATCTCACCTGCGCTGATTTCGGAACAGACAGTGGATGAGGTACCTGTCATGGATCAGGAATGTTTCCAGTGTTTTGAAGAGGCGGAGGTGAGCATCGGAAAAACGTCTTTTGCGGCTGGAAATTATACAACAGTAAAAGCCAGCGCAAAGCTGAAAAGTGATTATGTGTCAGCAGAGGATTTCAGCTGGATGTTTACGCTGCCGGAGGGATGCGGCTGTATCAACGGAACGGTCAGAGTGGGAAAAAACAATGCCGGGTATACGATAGAAAATGGTATGCTGGTGCTTCCTGTTCAGAATCCGGAGGAGATCGTGCGTTTCTGCATGGAGGGGACAAAAAAGGGTGAGTATGTGGTAAACGCATTTCTGCGTTTCTGTCTGGATGGTGAATACATCACTTTGCCGGTGGATTCCGCACTGTTTTCTGTGACCGGACTGGAATTCTACATACCGGAAAAGACAGGACGTCAGGTAGTACAGGTCAGAGGAACTGCCAGTGCGCAGGCAATGGTTATGGTTTATGACGGGGACCAGTGTATTGCAAAAACACAGGCAAACGGCAGTGGTGAGTGGGTGACGGATGCAGATCTGGGAGAAGTTACCTGCACGACCTATCATGCTGTTCATGTGGAGACAATATCCGCTCTGGGGACAAGAGCAAAATCAGATATGCAGATCGTGAAGCAGTCACCGACGCAGATTGAATTGGTCTCAGTGACCATGATCAATACGGCACATCCGGCCAATTCCACAACACCGGTGGAGTATGAAACCGTGTTTGACTATACCTCCAATACGCTCAGCAAGATATCTTACGGATACTGGCCTTCCTACCCGGACTTTACCTATGTGATCCGGTTTACTGAGAATGACCCGGAACGGATCAGCTATGTAAAACTGTATGTAAAACTGTCTGATGGTACTTACCGTACGTTGTATCCCGTATATCTGGACAGCCTTGGAGCCTGGACAGTCACGGACCAGTATACCAGTGCAGATCAGACACCGGTGCAGGTAGGTGTGGCTTTCGATGCAGATGAAGAATACGTAGAAAAAGAGTATACGGATGTGGAGCCTGATCTGTCCTGGCTGGATGAACAGATCGATGAGGAAAAAACAAGAGTTACAGACACTTTGGATGGCGCCACACTCTCCCTGGACTATACGTATGACGGAAAGACTTACATGACGCAGACAGTCACCGCGTCCACACTTACTGCGGAAGAATGGAAGAGCCGGAAAGGGGATTTCACGCTGGAGAGCCAGGAGGATGGCATCACAACATACGGTCTGGTACGTGATACGGATACAGGTATGGTGGATGAACAGGTTTTTGAGGATGGGAATACGGTCTTTATGATGCGGACAGAATATACATCCGATATCATAAAGCAGGCAAATGAGATTATGCAGCTACTGGAAGATCCCGTCTGGAATAAAGTAGCAGAAGATACTTCTTATATTTGTAATTATTACAAATGGGAACGGATAAAGGAGGCGTTATCGAGGCCGGCAGGTGGAGCAGAGGCTCCATCTGATGCCCCATATGGTCATACAATAAAAGAACTGCCGGAGGCGGTTAGTTCCCGTTATGATGAAATAAAAGAAGTATATGATGATTTTGAGGATATCGTTTGGGAGAAATGGAATAATTGGTTCGATGGTGTGCCGAAAGAATTCTTTGATGCTGGTTTATTAATCTTGGGTTTTGTACCGGGTTGGGATCTGGTCTCTTTACTGGGCCCGGCAATTTATGGTGGAGAATTGGCGCGCAAGGGAATTGCTTTATCTGGAGACGTCGGGCAATTAGATTGTATTTCAAATGTAGAAAAAGCTGGTCTGAATGCGCAAATAGGCGTGGGAGTTCTCTTTGGAACGCTACTTAATCTGGGTGGCTCTACAGTGAATGCTGCTGCGGGTGCGATGGATTTAGCAGGTCGGGGCTGGGATGGTGCTGCGGCTGGCATTCGGAATGTGATAGGTAAGGCAAATTCAGGTTCTATCTCACAGGAGTATATTTATGCGCATTACAAAGAAAGAAGCAAAAAGACTCAAAAAGGTAAGATACGCAAGATGGCTGAATGGTTACGGAATAGAGCCACTTTGGGCGGTGAAACCTTTATGCGGCAGATTTTTGATGATTTGAATGATGCTATTAAAGAGCGTTGCCCGAATCCCAGAACAAACAGTCCTGTCGCAGGGAGTATTCAGGATCCTTCCGGTTATGTCTACGAGGCGGTTGCCAGCAATTTGCTGGAGGGAGTAATAGCTACATGCTATGAGAAGGTGACAAAATATGATACGTATGACGTGCCTTATGAAGAGAAGGTGCTGTGGGATGCGGCAGAGTATGGTCAGGTCAATCCTCAGGTAACCGGAGCAGACGGTGAGTATGGATGGGACGTACCTGCAGGCCGGTGGCAGGTGAAGTATGAAAAAGAAGGATATGAGACAGCGTATAGTGAGTGGATGGATGTACCGCCGCCTCAGATGGAGGTCAATGAGGGACTGGTTTCCTATGAACAGCCGGTGGTGACTCATGCTATGGCATATTCTGATTGTGTAGAACTGAGTTTTAGTAAGTATATGCGTGTGAAGTCTCTCAATACGGCTACCATTCAGGTGGAAGTAAACGGTCAGCCGGCAACAGGCGTGATTACGCTGCCGGATCAGGAAGTGAATCCGAAAAAAGAAGGGGAATACTTTGCATCACAAGCAGTATTTACCTTTGATGTTCCTGTAGATCCGGAGGGAACAGTGACAGTACGGGTGACAGATAATGCCCGCAGCTATGCAGGAACCGCATTAAAAGCTTTTGAGAGTGAAGCGCTTACGGTGCAGGTAAAGCCGGAATCCATTGATTCTGATAAAGAACTTTCGCTTGTCACGGGAGAAAGCGGGGAAGTGATTGTCCGTGCAATTCCACAGGAAGCAGCTGCGGGTAAGAAGCTGATTATTTCTTCGGTGACCAGATCGTTGTTTACCGTAAACGAGACAGAAGTTACGTTGGATGAGGCAGGCAGCGCTGCCGTCCATGTGACAGCAAATATGCCCGGAACCAGTGAAATTATTTTTGAAATGGACGGCACAGATCTGAGGTGCAGCACATTGGTAAGTGTATCAGTTCCGACGCAGAATCAGACCAATGTAGCGACACCGAAAGCTTCCGTGGAAAACGAAGCCACCATACATGCAGATACGGAAATTACGCTTTCCTGTGATACGGAAGGAGCTGTCATTTATTATACGCTGGACGGTTCCTGTCCCTGTACGGAAGAGACAAGACTTCGTTATACGGGACCAATACGAATCACCAAAACCTGCCGCCTGCTGACGATGGCAGAGAAAGAAGGCATGGAGGACAGTGCCGTAGGAAAATACAGCCTTACGGTAACAGATCATGAATACAGCGAAACTATTACGGAGCCGACTTGTACAAAGCCGGGGACAAAAGTCAGGATCTGCAGTTACTGTAACAAAAAGGAAGAAGAGACGATTCCGGCAAAGGGTCACAGCTACGGCAGCGCATATACGACAGATCTTGCACCGACCTGCACGACTCCGGGAAGCAAGAGCAAACACTGTACGAAATGTGGAGCAAAGACCAGTGTGACGTCAATACCGGCTCCCGGCCACAGCTGGGACAGCGGCAAAAAAACAAAAGCTGAGACGTGTACATCTGCAGGAGAAAAGATATATACCTGTACCAGAACAGGCTGCGGTGCAACGAAGATGGAGAGAGTCGAGGCAACCGGCCACAGCTACAGCAGCAGTTATACGACAGACACGGCGGCCACCTGTACAACAGCCGGAAGCAAGAGCAGACATTGTAGCAAATGTGATGCAACGACAGCAGCGACGTCGATACCTGCTTCTGGTCACAGCTGGGACAGCGGAAAGATAACGACAGCCGCCACCTGTACAACAGCCGGAGTGAAAACCTTCACCTGTACCAGAACAGGATGTGGTGAGAAGAAGACAGAACCGGTCAGTGCGGCTGGCCATCGTCTGACGCACCATGCGGCAGTAGCAGCCACTTGTACAGCCGGAGGAAACGCAGAATACTGGAGCTGCAGTACCTGTGGAAAGAACTTCAGTGACGCGGCGGGAACGAAGAAGATCGGAAATCCTGCGACAGCAGCCCTGGGCCATACATGGAGTACCTGGAAGACAACAGCAGACGCCACGGCATTGTCACCCAAAAAGCAGGCGAGAACCTGTTCTGTCTGCAAGAATAAAGATACAAGGACTACAGGCAAAAAACTGAAAGCCACCATGACTCTGACGGCCAGCAGCCTGAAGATGAAAGTAAAACAGTCCACAACAGCCTTCAAGGTATCCAAAATGGCGAAGGGTGATTCGCTGAAGTCTGTAAAATCCAGCAATACGAAGATATTGAAAGTATCCAATGTCAAGTCGGCAGGAACTTTCAAACTGACGGCTCAGAACAAGACTGGTACGGCGACACTGACGATCACTCTGAAGAGCGGAATGAAAAAGACAGTCAAAGTGACGGTACAAAAAGATACCGTCAAGACAACAAAGATCACGGTTCCGTCTTCGAAGGTTTCTCTGAAAAAGGGTAAGAAAGTGACGCTCAGCCCGGTAGTGACTCCGGTTACTTCCCAGCAGAAGATCACCTACAAGAGCTCCAACACTAAGATTGCGACAGTCAGCTCCAAGGGTGTGATCACAGCGAAGAAGAAAGGAACAGCGAAGATCACTGTCACATCCGGTTCTAAGAAGACAACAGTCACTGTGACAGTGAAATAATTAAAACAAATACGCAATTCAGGTACTGCGTACGATATGGCAGGGGCATCCATCATGGCAGATGGATGTCCCTGCTGTTTGTCTGTGATTTTATTATTATATTTTAAGTAAAAAGGTTCTATCCGTGACCGTTTCCGCATATATATGAATAGACGGAAGAACAATGTACTGCCTTTCTGTCATGTTGAGCGGCAAAGGGGAAACGATTATGGACGAAAAAGAATACTCCGTATCAGAAGCAGTGCGGCTCGTGGGTGTCGAGTCGCACGTTCTGCGTTACTGGGAGGAGGAACTGCAGGTAGAGATCAGGCGCACCGCACAGGGACACAGAGTATACAGTGAGAGTAATATTGAGACATTTCAGAGAGTGCGCGACCTGAAAGACCGGGGA
>JAQXWO010000281.1 GCA_029225485.1 Lachnospiraceae bacterium | reverse complement strand
CGATGGAATCACTTGTACGGCAGGACTGCCGTGCTTAGTGATTCCCGGCGCAGCGATCAAGCTCTTCCATACCGGAGCAGCCCCTCCCGATGCATGTTTGAAACCTTCATCAGCCAACCGAGGATTCTGCGGCGTCCCGTATTAATATACTAAAGCCCCCTTTAACTTCTTTCGCACATTTTACATGTATTAAAAAAGCGTAGAAAAACTCCCCGGCAACACCGGGGAGTCATGATCCACCGTATGGAATTAGTCCATAGCGATGATTTCTTTTTTATTGTATGTTCCACAAGCCTTGCAGACTCTGTGCGGAAGCATCAGTTCGCCGCATTTGCTGCACTTTACAAGGTTCGGAGCAGTCATTTTCCAGTTTGCTCTTCTCTTGTCTCTTCTCGCTTTGGAAGATTTATTCTTTGGACAGATTGACACGGGTTACACCTCCTTAAATTTGTTAAAGATATCAAGGATTTTTGCCATTCTGGGATCTGCTTCCGTATGCTCACAGCCACACGGGCCATCGTTCAGATCATGTCCGCAGATATCGCAGAGACCTTTACAATCCTCACGGCAAAGCACCCGCTCCGGCCAGACCAGCAGAGATTCATCATGAATGAGCTGATCCACATCCAGGTTATATCCATCAATATACTCGTTGTCATCCAGCTCAGTCTCATAACTGGTCTGAATCTCCAGCCTGCGTACCACAGGCTTCAGGCATCGTGCACAGGGGATCATGACATTCAGCACGGTCTCGACCGAAAATTCAAACTTCCGGCTACCCTTATTCTCTACAGTCAGCTTCACTGGTGATTTATCCTTGATCTGGAAATCACCGGCTGCATACGACAGTGAATCGAGTCCAAGTTCTGCTGTATATACAGATTTTTTCCCCTCTGTCAGTATCACATCTGTAAGATCTACCAAAATCAGTTCCTCCCTTGACACACTTGGTAAATTATATACATACAAGCAGAGTTTGTCAAGTACTTATTCTTTACAAAAATATTTTACTTTGCAGCTTTTACCAGATCTACTGTCTCACGGCAGATTGCAAGCTCCTCGTTGGTCGGGATAACTGCTACTTTTACTTTGGAATCTGCTGTGGAGAGTACGAAATTCTCACCGCGCTTCTTGTTCATCTCTTCATCCATCTGGATTCCAAGATATCCAAGGTAAGAAAGTACCTTTCCGCGAACCAGTCCTGCATTCTCACCGATACCGCCGGTAAATGCGATGGCATCTACACCATTCATGGCTGCCACATAAGAACCAACGTATTTTGCTACACGATAGCAGAATGCATCGATTGCCAGTGCTGCTGCTTCATTTCCCTGCTCCATAGCCTCTTCCAGATCACGGAAATCGCTGGACAGACCGTTGGACAGAGCCATAACGCCTGATTCTTTATTCAGGATGCGAACCATCTCGGATACATCGATGTTCTCCTTCTTGCATACGAACTCAAGAACTGCCGGATCCAGATCACCGGAACGTGTACCCATCACAAGTCCTTCCAGAGGAGTAAGTCCCATGGAGGTATCTACACACTTGCCGTTCTCAACTGCACTGATGGAAGCGCCGTTGCCCAGGTGGCATACGATCACTTTGGAATTGTCCTTGTCCAGTCCAAGATACTTGATGGTCTCTTTGGATACGAAGCTGTGGGATGTTCCGTGGAAACCGTACTTACGAACTGCGTATTTCTCATAGAATTTGGTCGGGATCGCATAGCGGTATGCTTTCGCCGGCATGGTCTGATGGAATGCGGTATCAAATACTGCCACGTTCGGCTTGCCGGGCATCAGTTCCATGCAGGCACGGATACCCATCAGGTTGGCCGGATTATGAAGCGGTCCAAGGTCGCAGCACTCGTCAATAACAGAGATGACTTCATCGTCGATGATGCGGGACTCGGTGATTTTGGAACCTCCGTGCAGTACACGGTGTCCGATGGCTTCTACTTCATCAAGGCTGGAAAGTACGCCCGTCTTCGGATTTACAAGAGCATCCAGTACCATTTTGATGGCTTCTGTATGAGTCGGCATCGGAGCTTCTGTGACTTCCTTCTCTCCGCCGGCCGGCTGGTAAACCAGTCTTCCGTCGATACCGATACGCTCGCAGAGACCTTTTGCCGCAACAGCCTCTGTATCGGAATTAATCAGCTGGAATTTCAGTGAAGAGCTTCCGCAGTTGATTACTAATACGTTCATTTCAATATCCTCCTGAGTATGTAGGTTAATCTGATTATTTATTCTGGCACTGTACTGCTGTGATCGCAACAACGCCTACGATATCGTCTGAAGAGCATCCACGGGACAGATCGTTGACCGGAGCAGCGATACCCTGGGTAACCGGGCCGTATGCTTCTGCCTTTGCCAGTCTCTGAACAAGCTTGTATCCGATATTTCCGGCATCCAGATCCGGGAATACAAGTACGTTTGCGTGGCCTGCCACCGGGCTGCCCGGAGCTTTGGACTCGCCTACGCTCGGAACGATGGCTGCGTCAAGCTGAAGCTCGCCGTCCAGCATCAGATCCGGATTCTCTTCCTTTGCGATCTTCACTGCTGCAGTCACCTTGTCGATATCTGCATGCTTTGCGCTTCCCTTGGAAGAATGGGACAGGAATGCCACCTTCGGTTCTGCGCCAACCAGAGACTTGAAAGACTCTGCGGAGGATGCTGCGATAGCTGCCAGCTCTTCTGATGTCGGATTCTGGTTCAGTCCGCAGTCAGCAAATACGAATGTACCGTTCTCGCCAAACTCACAGTTCGGAACTTCCATCAGGAAGAATGCGGAAACAAGCTTTGTGCCCGGTTTTGTCTTCAGGATCTGAAGGCAGGGTCTCAAGGTATCAGCTGTAGAGTGGCATGCGCCGGATACCATTCCGTCTGCGTCGCCCATCTTTACCATCATAACGCCATAGTACAGATACTGATTCAGAAGGATCTCCTTCGCCTGCTCCGGAGTCATGCCCTTCTTCTGTCTCAGCTCAACCAGCTTGTCAATATATGCAGCTGTTCTGTCAGATGTAGCCGGGTCAACTACCTTGATACCGGTAAGGTCAAGTCCCTCTCCGTTCTTCTTAACCACTTCCTCAGAACCTACCAGAACGATGTCTGCGATTCCTTCCTTCAGGATCTTGGCAGCTGCTTCATACGTTCTTCTGTCTTCGCTCTCCGGTAATACGATCGTTTTCTTGTCAGCTTTTGCTTTTTCTTTCAGAATATCAATAATTGCCATGATTCATGGACTCCTTTCGTTTGTATAGCTTATTTTGCTTTCGATTATAACCCAAATTCTTACAGCGGACAAGATAAAATTTACATTGCGAAAGACTTTTTTCTCTGATAAGATTGTAATATCGTGCATTGTTCTTAAAATAAAACAAGGCATTCCCGCAGAATGGAGGAGCTTTATGCGCATCGTTGGAATTATTGCAGAATATAATCCTTTTCACAGTGGTCACAAATATCATCTGGAACAGGCAAAGCTGGTCTCCGGCGCCGACTTTTCGGTTGTCGTCATGAGCCCCGATTTTGTCCAGAGAGGTGAACCTGCCATTTTTTCAAAAGAGAGACGCACGAAAATGGCTCTGGAGGCCGGAGCAGACCTGGTTCTGGAGCTTCCCGTCTGTTATGCCACAGGCAGCGCCGAGTATTTTACAGAAGGGGCCGTTGCTCTGCTGGCAGGGATCGGTGCGGACGCACTCTGCTTTGGATGCGAGACTCCTGATCTGACACTTTTCCGCAAGGCATCAGAAATCCTCTGCGAAGAACCGCAGGAATATCAGGAAACTCTGCGGACACTTCTGGCAAAAGGCCACAGCTTTCCCAAAGCACGGGCAGAAGCTTTTTCTGCATATCTCGATTCTGCTGAAGATGTATCCACACATATTCTTACAGAGGGTTTTAATGCCGGCGCCTCCCTGTCCGGTTTTCTTTCCAGTCCCAACAATATTCTCGGGATCGAGTACTGCAGGGCACTGCAAAAATTACATTCCCCTATGGAGGTTTTTCCCATCCAGCGGATCGGACACGGTTACCATGACACGGAGATTTCCGGAGAATTCTCTTCTGCCACAGCACTTCGTCACAGGATAAAAAGTGATCCTCTGGAAGCGGCTTCCTCACAGATTCTTGTGACGGATGACCTGCTTCCCTATCTCAACGAAAAGCTTCTGACCGGCAGCGGATTTGAAGATATCCTTGACATTTCTCCGGATCTGTCTGACCGGCTGATCCGGCTGCGTTATTCCTGTATCGGCAGATCCTGGGATGAGATCGTCGCTCTGCTTCGCACAAAACAGATGACCGAGGCCAGGATCCGGCGCTGTCTGCTCCATCTGGTTCTGGGTATCACCGGCAGTCAGACGGAACAGTTCCGTCAGGAAGGCATCCTGTCCTTTGCACGCATCCTTGGATTCCGGCGGGAATCCTCTGTTTTGCTGAAAGAGATCAAAAAAAGAGGCACTCTGCCGCTTCTGACGAAACCGGCACATGCCTCCAGATTATTAAATGAATCCGGTCAGAAGATGCTGGCACAGAATTTCTGGGCCTCTCACCTCTACCGGAGCATCTGTTCCCTGAAATACGCAGCAGAATTCCGGTCCGAATACAAAAACGGACCGGTGATCCTGTAAACGCTCAGACTGAGTTTTTATTTATATCCAGCTGTAATCCCCGCCGGTAGCCGCCAGACTGAGCAGCATATCCATTTTTTCTACCTCTTCTTCACCTTCCACCACCTGCAGAAGCACTGCCGTCTCCCGAACCTCCGGCATCTCTTCATCCGGTCCGATCTCCATGTCCGCCTCTTCCCCGCAGTAGGGGCATAGGATCCTGGGACCGATCTTCAGATCCAGGAAACGGCTGCCGCACTCTTCACACTCATAATATCCGCATCGGATGGTACCGTCCGGCACATAATACATTGAAACTCCTCCTTCACAGCAATCCCGTACAGTCACCGTATCAGTTCTTAAAGCTGTGGATCGGCGCCGGAATTCTTCCCTTCCGGCTGATAAATGCATCACAGGAAAACTGGTTCACCGGCATGATGGGAGCATATCCCAGAAGTCCTCCGAATTCCACCGTCTCCCCTACTCCTTTGCCTATAACAGGAATCACACGGACAGCCGTGGTCTTCTGATTTACCATACCGATGGCCATCTCATCCGCAATGATGCCGGAGATGGTAGATGCCTTGGTGTCTCCGGGAATCGCGATCATATCCAGGCCGACGGAACATACGCAGGTCATCGCTTCCAGCTTCTCGATGGAAAGGGCTCCCGCCCGCACCGCATCAATCATACCCTGGTCTTCGCTGACAGGAATAAAAGCGCCGCTCAGTCCTCCCACATAAGAAGACGCCATGACGCCTCCCTTTTTCACCTGGTCATTCAACAGTGCAAGGGCTGCCGTAGTTCCCGGCGCGCCGGCATATTCCAGACCGATCTCACAGAGGATGTCTGCCACACTGTCTCCGATAGCCGGAGTCGGTGCCAGGGAAAGATCGATGATACCGAAAGGTACTCCGAGCCGTCTGGAAGCCTCCTGTGCCACCAGCTGTCCGACTCTTGTCACCTTGAAGGCTGTCTTTTTAATGGTCTCGCAGAGGGTCTCGAAATCAGCTCCCCGCACCTGTGCAAGCGCATGCTTCACCACACCCGGACCGCTGACGCCCACATTGATGATCGCATCTGCCTCTGTCACTCCGTGGAACGCTCCCGCCATAAAGGGGTTGTCATCCGGTGCATTACAGAATACCACCAGCTTCGCACAGCCAAGGGAATCATTTTCTTTTGTAAGCTCTGCCGTCTGGAGAATGATCTCTC
>JAQXWO010000280.1 GCA_029225485.1 Lachnospiraceae bacterium | reverse complement strand
ATTTAAGTCCTCAAAAACAAAGACTATATCTAAAGCGTCAACTACATCATATAATGTTAGTAAGCTGAAAAGCAAAAAGACGTATTATGTAAGAATTCGTACGTACAAAAAATCGGAAGATGGAACTGTCTATTCAAAATGGAGTTCTGTGAAAAAGATAAAAATAAAGTAACGTGTTCTTAAACTAATGAGAAGTGTCACATGCTTGAATACATGTGATGCTTCTCTGTATTAGACAAGATTTATTGTATCAGTTTGGATTTGTAAATTATATTATAGTTATTTACGAAACGATGTACTGATTGGTGTGACGTATCCGTCAAATATAGTTTCAAAAACAGACTTATAACTTCAAGTATTTTATATCTATTTTACGAAATTTTACTCAGCTACGTTTGGCATCATATTATATAAGGAAACACAGCGCGTTTATGAAATATGTTGACATCACACAAATTCAGAGTTATACTAAATAAGTTATAATGGATGTTTATAGTAAAACAATAGTTCTCAGTTTTTTGTATAATATTGGAGGAAAGTAGAATGCGGAGGAGAAACTTGAAATGGAAAAAGATGCTTACATGGGTGTTGGCGTCGGCGATGATTGTGCAGTCTGGAGGTGTATTAGCAGCTGAAGACACCGAATCCTTCACTGCGGGAGACACCGAATATTCCACTGCGGAAAACACCGAATACTCCACTGTGGGAGACACCGAATATTCAACTATGGAAAACACAGAGTATTCCACAACAGATCCGATACAGACAGAAATGGCAGAAAGCAGTACATCATTAGATGATGTACAAGAGATAGACACATCCGTCGAAGAGACACAGTCGTATACGGAGACAGAAAATTTACAGGAAACGGATACTCTCCCAAGTGAAACCGCTGTATCAACAGATGATTTGAATACAGTATATTTTTCAACAGATGAAGGCGCAACTGTTCTGAGTAATGGCCAGGATATTACTAATGGATATGGTGAAGCTGAAAATGGAACAATTATATTTTCTGTAGTGCCAGATCAGGGATGTGTAATCACTTCTGTTATTGTGGATGGAGTACAGGAAGCCAGATCCTCTGGAAACGAGAATGAGTATGTAGTAGATGGCATTGTGACGGATGATACAGTAATTACTGTAAGTGTTGATTCATATATGCCTGAGGAGATTGAGAAAGAGACGTTGTCTGAGTTGAAAGAAGAAGATGCCTCTCCGTATTATTTAACAGGTAGTGCAACGCACATTGACATCAGTATAGCTTCTGCAGCAAATTTGTCTGTTGGGGGTAAATTGCTTCAGGAAATTATTACTCTTACAGCAGAGGATATTGCTTCAATGACCATAACAGCTGTGCAGAATGGAAACTCTGTGAGCTTTTCAGCATACCAGAATCAGATCAGTATTATTCCGAGCGTCGGTAATGGTGGAGTGATTCAGGCAAGTATTCCGGGTGTATATCCGGTAGGAACAAAGGATGCGCCTGTTCAGTATTCTTTGTCATTTAGCAAAAACGTTACGTTTACTGACAGTGAGACGGGGATGCAATACACCAGAACTATGGTATTTTCATCTACATTTAATTATTGGGATATATCTAATGGGTGTCCGGTGCTTGTACCAGTATTGGCGGCATGGCAGACTGGATATTTTATTCCTTTTTCAGGAATGGATTTTGTGCTTGGCTGCTCAACCGATGCAATGGGATATATTACAGTTCAGAAAAATGTAGTGGATATGGATGGAAATCCAATTGCGGGTGCAGAAGGTACACAGTATACTTTCAATATTTTTAATGACAGTGAAGAATACGTTGACAGCGTGGTTGTTTCTGTGGATGCCAATGGATATGGTCTTGCAGGCACTGCAGTAGAATTTGGAACATATTTTATTGAAGAAGTGCCGGCATTAAACATTGGAGAATATGAGTTTGCTGATGTGACGATTACACCGGGTAATATAGTTACAGTTGAGCCGGGTAACAGTGCAGCTGCACTGGTTGTGACCAATAAGTATTCTGTACCTGAGACCGAAAGTGAGTCGCAGACAGAGTCAGAGAGTGAATCACAGAAAGATACTGAGAGTGAGCCGCAGACAGAGTCAGAGAGTGAACCACAGAAAGATACTGAAAGCGAGCCGCAGACAGAATCAGAGAGTGAACCACAGACAGATACTGAAAGCGAGCCGCAGACAGAGTCAGAGAGTGAACCACAGAAAGATACTGAAAGCGAGCCACAGACAGATGGTGAGACTGAGACCGAGAGTGAAACAATAAAAGAAACAGAGTCGGAAACGAACAGCATTGCTGAAGAAACGGATTCTTCACAGTCTGGAAAAGATAGTGATAATAGAGATAGTGTTGCTACAGGTGATGATACTCCTATTATCCCATTAGTAGCCACGCTTGTTTTGTCATTGATTGTAATTTTGGCAGGAATAGGCTTGATCATTAGAAGACGCAGAGGATAGGCAAATTTATGCAAGGCAGAAAATTGGTTGAAATAATTTTCTGCCTTGTATTTTTGAAAATCAGTATATATAGAGAATATGAAAAAAATAAGAAAGTAAGGGATTTCGTTTTTAAGAAAAAATCCCTATTTTGCGCATGTTTCCTAAAGCATGACAGAAAATCTACTTTTGAGATAAAAAGTTACTGTTTATTTCTGTATAATCCACTAAAAGGACACATTTTATTGTATAATTATGTTACCAACAATTGAGTATACAATAAGATTTGAAAAAGTGTCTGTAAGAAAACAGGCCAAATAAAATGCTGAAAGTGGGACTATTTATAAATATGCAAATGCCGTTAAGCTAAAAGCGAAATCCCTGAAATTTTAAGATAAGCATGGACATGAACGCAGATTTATGGTATACTGATAAAATAGTTTGATAACAGGAGTATTGATCAGAAGCAGAAAATTCAGGGGTGATAGATTTGCGAAAAAAGAAATTGCTGACATTTACGCTTTGTCTGGTGTTGGCAATGGCAGCACCTTCCTGTACCGACAGGAGTTTTCACACGGTGCAGTACAATGCCGCGGAGAAAGATCTGACGGCAGAAGAAGGACAGGATACAGTCGAAAAAACAGGAGCAGCGCAGGCTGCTCAGTCAGATAAAACAGCAAAGGAAAAAACGAAAGAAACAGCGGAAACCACCGCCAGTGTGAAAGAATCCGGTGAATCAAAGTCTCAGACCGAGGCGCAGACATCTGCTGAGCCGCAGACTCAGGCGCAGGCAGAGACACAGCCGCAGGTGAAAGCGTCAGCGGAAACCCAGACGGAAGCCGGAACCAGGGCTCAAACGGAGGCGCAGACGCAGCCGCCGACAGAGACACAGCCGCCGACAGAGCCGCAGACCCAGCCGCAGACAGAAGCGCAGACCCAGGCGTCAACGGAGGCGCAGACGCAGCCGCCGACAGAAACGCAGACACAGCCGCCGACAGAGACACAGACGCAGCCATCGACAGAGCCGCAGACCCAGGCTCCGACGGAATCAGAAACACAGCCATTGACAGAAGCGCAGACACAGCCATCAACGGAGGCACAGACGCAGCTGCCGACAGAAGCGCAGACGCAGCCGCCGACGGAGTCAGAGACACAGCCATCGACAGAGCCGCAGACCCAGGTTCCGACAGAGTCAGAAACACAATTGCCGACAGAATCGGAGACTCAGGCCCCGACGGAGCAGCAGACTGAAACGGAAATGCCGGATACAGAACCGGTCACGGAGCCTGTGACGGAAGTGCCTGCCACAGAGACAGACCCGGTTTCTGAATCAGAGACAGCGGAGAGTGAAACAGAGTCAGAGACGGAAAGTGAGACAGAAACGGAATCAGAAACAGATCCAGAGACGGAAGAAGAGACCGGAGATTCTCCATATGATACAAATGAAGAGCTGATTGCCCATCAGAATATTGTGGTTCCTCCGGAGGTGGAGCTGGAATTCCGTTTTACTCAGGTGGAAAAGGAATATGCGATCGTAAAGAATCGTGAAGGCTGTGAGGTATACGAGGAAAAGGGAAAGACTTCTCAGGCAGTGGGAGAGCTTCCTTACTGCGGACTCTGCTACATTCTGGCAGACCGTGATGAGGAATGGGTATATATTGAGTCCGGAAACGTGCGGGGATTTGTGAAAGCGGAGGAGCTTGCGACTGGTGATGTGGCTTCCCGTATCGTGGAGGTTCGCGGAGAAAGCGAACTGAAGGAAGCACGTCTGATACTGGCCAGGTCGGAAAATGACGCCTTTACTTATACCCGGACGACTGTCAGAGAGGTTCTGGCAGAAAAAGATTATGCCATTGCAAAAAAGGATCTGGAGATCTATGAGCAGAAAAAGGCTTCTGCCAGGGTGATCGGCACGCTTCCGGAGAACGGGCTTTGCTATATCCTGGAAGACAGTCAGGGCGAGTGGCTGTACGTTGAGTCCGGAGATGCCAGAGGTTTTGTGAAAGCAGAAGAACTGCTGACCGGAGACGAGGCAGATACTCAGATAGAGGAGCAGGGAGAAGACAGTCTGCAGCTGGCAGAGGTTCTGGTGAAGCCTGCGGAAAATAAGGCATGCTATTACACGCTGACCTCTGTGAAAAAAGCGTCTCAGTCCGCCCTCACCCGGGAATCCATGGTCAATTTTGCACTGCAGTTTCTGGGAAATCCTTACGTATGGGGAGGTACGAGCCTGACGGCAGGAGCGGACTGCTCCGGATTTGTTCAGAGCATCTATGCATATTACGGATATTCATTGCCGAGAGTGGCCTGCGATCAGGCATGCTATGGCATGCAGATCCCGGTTTCCTCAGCGCTCCCGGGAGATCTGATCTTTTATGCGAAGAACGGTTATGTATATCATGTGAGCATGTACATCGGGAATGGACAGGTGGTACATGCGGCTGGAAGAAAGCTGGGAATCATCACCAGCGGTATCAGCAGCAGTGCGGTATGGGCTACCAGGATCATACCGGATTAATACAGCAGGAAAGAAAAGACCTTCGGCAGAGTGTTTTTGCCGGAGGTCTTTTACTTTGTATATTTGTATATAAGGTGTTAATTTTTCGTAAAATGTAAATAATCTGTGAAAATCGGTTTCCTCAGATTTCAAATTATGATACAATAAAAGTATGGTTGATTGTCAAAACGGAGACAGCAAAGGAGAATAACATGAAAAAGACAAAAATTATCTGTACGATGGGTCCTAATTCAGACGATAGAGAAGTGTTGGAAGAACTAGTCAGAAGCGGCATGGATATTGCCAGATTTAATTTTTCTCATGGTTCTTATGAGGAACAGCGGGAGCGGATGAATCTGCTGAAAAGTGTCCGGGAGGAGCTGAAAAAGCCGATTGCGATCCTGCTTGATACGAAAGGACCGGAGATCCGTACCGGGATACTGGAAAATGGAGGAAAGGTTCTCCTGAAAGAAGGAGAAGAGTTTATCCTTACTTCCGAGGAGATCGCGGGAACGCAGAAGCGTGTGTCCCAGACCTACCCACAGCTTTCGAAGGATGTAAAGCCCGGAGATACGATTCTGATCGATGACGGCCTGATCGAGCTTCAGGTAAAAGCCGTGGAAGGCACAGAGATCATCTGTACGATCATGAACGGCGGTGAACTGGGGCAGCGCAAGGGTATTAATGTGCCGAACGTAAAGGTGAACCTTCCGGCTATCACGAAAAAAGATAAAGAAGACATTATCTTTGGCATCGAGCAGGGAATCGATTTTATCGCAGCGTCCTTTGTGCGTGACGCAGATGCGATCAAAGAGATCAAACAGATTCTGAAGGATCATAATGCAGAGCATATCGATGTCATCGCCAAGATCGAAAATGGCGAAGGCATCCAGAATATAGACCGTATTATCAACGCGGCTGACGGTGTCATGGTTGCCAGAGGAGATATGGGTGTGGAGATTCCCGCCTATGAGGTGCCCCATGTCCAGAGGGCGATCGTCAGGAAGTGCAACAAAAAATACAAACCTGTCATTATTGCCACACAGATGCTGGATTCCATGATCCGCAATCCGCGTCCCACCAGAGCGGAGGTCACGGATGTGGCAAATGCCATCCGTGAGGGAGCGGACGCGATCATGCTGTCAGGCGAGACAGCCATGGGCAAATATCCTGTGGAAGCGCTGAAGATGATGGTTCAGATCGCAGAATCCACAGAGCAGTATCTGAATTATGAGTCAAATGTGGATTACCGGTCCCTGAGAGGAGATGCAAATGTATCCAATGCAGTGGGAGCTGCAGCAGTCAGCACCGCTGCCTATGTCAATGCAAGATGTATTGTGACACCTACAGTGTCCGGCCAGACTGCCCGGCTTATGTCGAATTTCCGGTCTCCGATTCCGGTGTATGCCGTGACTCCCAATGACTGGGCTCAGAGAAAGATGCAGATCTACTGGGGTGTGACGCCGCTGAAAGGATATCCTGAGGACTCGGCAGAGCATATTATTTCCCATGCCATGTATGTGGTGAAGAGGGAAGGATATGTAGAGTCCGGAGATATGGTGGTGTTCACGGCTGGTGATCCGGCTACTTACATGGTAAAGGGCAAAGGCGCCATGACGAATATGATGCATGTGATTCAGGCAAAGTAGAAACTAAGAAAAGTTTAATAAATTCTTGACAGTGATTTAAAATGCTCCTGCTACACTGAATGTGTCCGGTGCCGGCAAATGATGCCCGGATGCTCTGGACAATATGACAATGCCCGGGATCGTGTAACTGGAGCATTTTGATTATACTGCTGACCGTCTGTAGACACGGCAGAAGACGCGAAGGGGGAAGACGTCATGTATAATATTCTTGTTTGTGATGATGAAAAAGAAATCGTGGATGCCATAGAGATCTATCTGGTACAGGAGGGATTTCATGTACTGAAGGCGTATGACGGAGAACAGGCTCTGGAGATGATGAAGCAGCATGAGGTTCATCTGCTGATCCTGGATCTGATGATGCCTAAGATGGACGGGATCCACGCGATCATGAAGATCCGTGAGGAGAGCAGTATTCCGATCATTATTCTTTCAGCCAGATCCCAGGATACGGATAAGGTGCTGGGACTGAATCTGGGGGCGGACGATTATGTGGCAAAACCCTTCAATCCGCTGGAACTGCTGGCAAGAGTGAAATCCCAGATCCGCCGGTATACCGATTTTGGTTCCATGCAGCCGGAGGACAGTTCGGAAAAAATATACCGTACCGGAGGTCTGGTGATCAATGATGACCGCAAGGAAGTGACTGTGGACGGGGAGCCGGTGAAGCTGACCAGGATCGAGTATAATATCCTCCTGTTCCTTTTGAAAAACAAGGGAAAGGTATTTTCCATAGAACAGATCTATGAGGCAATCTGGAAGGAAGAAGCCTTCGGCGCGGACAATACAGTTACCGTACATATTCGTCACATTCGTGAAAAAATCGAGATCGATCCCAAAAATCCCAAATATCTTAAGGTAATCTGGGGTATCGGATATAAAGTCGAAAAGCTTTAGGGGGTATGAATTGGGGAGACTGATTTATAAAAAGAGCGTAAAGGCTGTTCTGATCCTGATGCAGGCCATGGCGGCAGGCATATTATGTTTCTGCATTCTCACGATCGGATTCTGGATGGACGGGGCGGACAGTTATCTGGAGATCGCCCATAAGTTTGAAGAATCCGATCTTTTTTTCCGTCAGGTGGACACGATCGTGAAAAATAAGATACGGGGACAGCAAAACAGTGAATTATTTGAATCAGAGGGTGAGTTTGACGGCGAAAAAGAGATCGATATTCAGTCCTACGGCAAAGGAAAAGCGACAGTCAAGGATCTGAATACCACTTATCTGCTGCAGGATCTGCTGGAGTTCTATGAAGATGGCAGTCTGCAGAAGCTGGATGAAGCCATCTATGAGGCAAAGTCGGAGGAAAAAGGAGGCAGCCTGTCGGCCGGGGAGCGGCTGGATGCCAGATCGGAGGAGCTGGAGACCATCCGCCCGGTGACAGGAATCTCTCTGGCAGAGTGTTCCAGATGGTATTCGGATTCCTCCCGGTTTGTGCAGGAGATTTATCAGACACTTTCCCAGGTCTGCCATGATCTGGGAGACAAATATGAGGAATATCAGACGCAGCAGAAGGAGAGCTGGTCCCGGGAGGCACCCAGCAATCTTCGTTACTGTATTGAGAATTCTTCTACCGGGGAGCTGTATACCAATCTGGATGCAGAGGATTATGAAACTGCTGTCAGTCTGCTGGCGGAGGAGACAGATTTTGTATACCTCTATGAAGGAGAGCGCAGCTTTAATATCATGATGGTCAATCCGGATAATGTGCTGAACAAGGCTGCAGAGGAATGGTTTATGACGGAACGCTTTGTAAATACGAATGAAAAAGTCCTTCTTGCGGTCGATCTGTCTTTTCCGGTCAGTGACGAGCTGCAGACTTATGCGGATTATTTTACAAAGAGAGGCGGTATCCTTCTCGGGGCAAGTATTCTGGCGGTATGCAGTCTGGTTGTGGTGCTGGTCTGCTTTATTTTTACGATGATGAATACCGGATGGACAGAAGGAAGGGTCACGGTGCAGTTGTACCGGGTGGACGCTGTTCCCACGGAACTTGCGGCAGGCCTCTATCTGATCATCGGAGTCATATTCTGCCAGATCTACCTGTATTTCCTGGGGAGGCAGACGGTGATATCGGATACTGTGCGCAGTATCGTGTCGTTTATCACTGTTCCTGCTTATCTGATTTTTCTTTCTGCCTGCACCGGCATGATGCGCCGTCTGCGGAGCAGGACAATGTGGAGCAACAGCATTTGCTATATGCTGATCCGCAGCTGGAAGCAGGTGACCTCTGCAAGACTCGTTTCCTGGCGTTTCCTTTTTCTGTATGTCGGGTTTTTCGCACTGAATATTTTATTTGCAGTATGTTTCGGACGAATCGTAGGGGCATTTCTAGTGGTGATCCTGGACATGGCGGTCCTTCTTTATCTCCTGAGGGATCAGGTGGGAAAACAGAGTGTCTGGGAAGGGATCCATCAGATATCCACGGGAGATCTGACATATAAAATCGATACCTCCACCCTTCAGGGAGAGACCTGTGAGATGGCCCGGGCAATCAATGAGATGGGAGACGGACTTCAGGAAGCGGTGGAAGCCATTGTAAAGAATGAGAGGCTGAAAGCGGAGCTGATCACCAATGTGTCCCATGATCTCAAGACACCGCTGACTTCTATTGTCAATTATGTGGATCTGCTGAAACGGGAGAATCCGGAGGGGGAGAAAGTACGCCATTATATTGAGATCCTGGATCAGAAATCCCAGAGACTGAAGCAGCTGACAGAGGATCTTGTGGAGGCCAGCAGGATCAGCAGCGGGAATATCGAACTGCACATGACAGAGATCCAGTTCGGCAGTATTCTGGAACAGGCATACGGGGAGTTTGAGGAGCGCTTTGAGGAACATGATCTGCGGTCAGTGCTGAAACTGGAGCGGGCGCCTCTTCCCGTCCTGGCAGACGGCGCACAGCTCTGGCGTGTGCTTGAGAACCTGATGGGAAATATCTGTAAATATGCAAAGGAAGGGACCTCTGTTTATTTCATCCTGGAAAAAGAGGAAAACAGGGCGCGGCTGTCCCTGCAGAATACCTCTGCTCAGGAGCTGACCATCGAGGCGGATGAACTGACCGGCAGATTCGTCCGGGGAGATAAGAGCCGGAGCACGGAGGGCAGCGGCCTTGGGCTGTCCATCGCCCAGAATCTGACGCAGCTGATGGGAGGTACCTTCCGGCTGCAGACAGAAGGTGATCAGTTTGAGGCAATTCTTTCGTTTCCTTTAATTTCCTCAAAGGAGGAGGAAAAATAATTCTAAATTCTCTAAATTTTATATGAAATCTTGGCAGTTTGCGTTGACATGGCAGGATTTGGGCGGTAAAGTTTTAACAAAAGTTAGAAAAGGAAGGATGCTGCTTATTATGAAAGAACGTATTGCCCGATTTATGAGTGGAAGATATGGCGCAGATGAGCTGTCCCGGTTCATGCTGATCCTGTGCTTTATCCTGCTGATCGTGAACATGTTTACCGGTACCGGCCTGATCTACGGGCTTGCCCTGGTACTGCTTTTTCTCTGCTATTACCGCATGTTTTCACGGAACTATACCCGGCGTTACGCAGAGAATCAGAAATATCTTTCTTACAAGGAAAAATGCCTGTCTGCCATCGGCATGACAACAAGACAGAGAGAGCAGAGAAAGATCTATCACATTTATCACTGCCCTTCCTGCAAACAGAAGATCCGCGTGCCGAAAGGGAAGGGAAAGATCTGTATCACCTGTCCGAAATGTAAGCATGAGTTTGTAAAGAAGAGCTGAGGAAGACATGTTTGGTTATATTTATGTAAATGAGCAGGAACTGAAGCTGCGGGAGTTTCAGGAATACCGTGGATTTTACTGCGGATTGTGCAGAAATCTTCATCTCAGGTATGGACGTACCGCCCAGATGATGTTAAACTATGATTTGACCTTTCTTGCCATTTTGCTGACAGGTCTGTATGAGCCGCAGCAGGAGAATACGCGGCGGAGATGTATACTCCATCCGGTGAGGAAGCATCTGTCTGTGGAGAATGAAGCAATCGATTACGCGGCGGATATGAGCGTACTTCTGGCCTGGCAGAAGCTGGAGGATGACTGGAAGGATGAAAAGAAGCTTCCCCAGCATGCGGCTGCCGCACTGCTTCGCAGTGACTATGAGAAGATCCGTGGCAGGTATCCCAGGCAGGCAGAGGCGATTGAGAAGAATATCCGTCTTTTGTCAGAAGCAGAGGCACAGGGAAGAAAAGACATCGACTATGTGGCAGGTCTGACCGGACATTTTCTGGAGGAGGTCTACGTCTGGAAAGAGGATGAATGGCAGGAGGAGCTCCGCACCATG
This sequence comes from Lachnospiraceae bacterium, assembly GCA_029225485.1. Lineage (GTDB taxonomy): Bacteria > Bacillota > Clostridia > Lachnospirales > Lachnospiraceae > Choladousia. The sequence goes on along the minus strand of JAQXWO010000280.1, from coordinate 21,457 downwards.
GGCTTTTATATCGGCAAATTTGTCTATTTGATGGATGCGCTGGAGGATGTGAAGAAGGACCGGAAGAAAGGCAGCTACAATCTGTTTTCAGAGATGGGAGATGTCTGGGAGGAGGAACTGCAGAAAAAGATACGGGAAGATATGGCAGAGATGATGGCAGAAGCCGCGAGAGCCTTTGAACGGCTTCCAATCGTTGCTTACGCAGGTATTATCCGCAATATCCTGTACTCAGGCGTCTGGTGCAAATACGCCGCACTGCAGAAGATGAATAGAAAAAGTTTATCAGAGGAAAAGGAATGAAAAATCCATACGAGGTACTGGGAGTATCTGAGAATGCATCGGATGAGGAGATAAAAAAGGCCTACCGCAGACTCAGCAGAAAGTATCACCCGGATGCCAATATCAACAATCCGAATAAGGATCAGGCAGAAGAAAAATTTAAGGAAATCCAGCAGGCTTATCAGCAGATCATGTATGAGAGAGAGCATGGCGGCAGCCAGCAGAATACCGGATACGGTTATGGTTATGGTGGTTCCGGCAGCTATGGCGGTGCTTACAGGCAGTCCGGCTCTCAGGACTGGTCTGGTGAAGATGTGCGTATGCAGGCGGCGGCCAATTATATACGGAGCCGCTATTTCTCAGAGGCGCTTCATGTCCTTTCTGAGATGGAAAACAGAAATGCAAAATGGTATTACCTGAGCGCACTGGCCAATTCCGGTCAGGGCAATAATGTGCTGGCAAAAGAGCATGCCAGAAGGGCGGCAGAGATGGAGCCGGGAAATTATGAGTATCAGCAGCTGGTACAGCAGCTGGAGTACGGCGGGCAGTGGTATCAGACCATGGGACAGAATTACGGAGATCCCATGGCAGATGCAGGTGACTGGTGCATGAAGCTCTGTTTCCTGAATATGTTCTGCAACTGCTGCTGCGGCGGCCGGTTCTTCTGCTGCTGATGCAGGGAGCGGACCGTCCGGCTTTTTGATAATTTATAATACAGGGAACCAGGAGGAGAAAATGAGCGATTATTGTATTGAAACCAAATGTATTCATTCCGGCTGGCAGCCGAAAAACGGTGAGCCTCGGATGCTTCCAATCTATCAGAGCACTACCTTCAAGTATGATACTTCGGAACAGATGGGAAAGCTGTTTGACCTGGAGGATGACGGGTATTTTTATACCAGACTGCAGAATCCCACCAATGACGCTGTGGCGGCGAAGATTGCCGACATGGAAGGCGGTGTGGGAGCGATGCTGACCTCTTCCGGACAGGCTGCCAATTTCTACGCCGTATTCAATATCTGCGAAGCCGGAGGACACGTGATCTGTGCCTCTGCCATCTACGGCGGCACCTTTAATCTGCTGGGCGTGACACTGAAAAAGCTTGGCATTGAATGCACCTTTGTGGATGTGGATGCGGATGAGGAGACACTGGAGGCTGCTTTCCGTCCCAATACGAAAGCGGTTCTGGCAGAGAGCATCTCCAATCCGGCTCTTGTGGTGCTGGATATCGAGAAGATGGCAAAGCTGGCTCATGCTCACGGTGTTCCCCTGATCGTTGACAATACCTTTGCTACTCCGGTGAACTGCCGGCCCTTCGAGTGGGGTGCGGATATTGTGACCCATTCTACTACAAAATATATGGATGGACATGCCGCACAGGTGGGCGGCGCCATTGTGGACAGCGGTAATTTTGACTGGGAGGCTCACGCAGACAAATTCCCGGGTCTGACCACACCGGATGAGTCCTATCATGGAGTAGTGTATACAAAGAAATTTGGAAGAGGAGCGTATATCACCAAAGCTACTGTGCAGCTGATGCGTGATCTGGGTTCCATTCCGTCGCCGATGAACTGTTTCCTTTTAAATCTGGGACTGGAGTCACTGCCCCTTCGTGTGGAGCGTCATTGCTACAATGCCCAGAAGGTGGCTGAATATCTGGACGCTCATGAAAAAGTCGTCTCTGTTAATTTTGCAGGACTTCCGGGAGACAAATATCATGAACTGGCACAGAAGTATATGCCGAATGGTACCTGCGGCGTGATCTCTTTTGAATTAAAGGGCGGCAGAGAGGCGGCAGTGCGCTTTATGGATTCTCTGAAACTGGCGTCTATCGTGACTCATGTGGCAGATGCCAGGACCTGCGTACTTCATCCTGCCAGTCATACTCACCGTCAGATGAACGATCAGCAGCTGGCAGAAGCGGGAGTATCACCGGGAATGATCCGTTTGTCCATTGGAATAGAAAATGTAAAAGATATCATTGCCGATCTGGAACAGGCACTGGAGCTTGCATAAAATATCTTGCCGAACGCTGTATTTAATGGTATAATATGTACAGTTTTTGCCGGGCAGAAATAACGTGGATGTGCTTTTTGCCCAAGACTACGACTTTATTTACAGGAGGACAGACAAATGGGAATTGATATCACCAAAGCTCGTGAGACCATCGCTTCCGGCAGGGCAATCCTTGGAATCGAGTTTGGTTCTACGAGAATCAAGGCAGTTTTGATCGATGAAAATAATGCCCCGATCGCATCGGGAGCACATGACTGGGAAAATCAGCTGGTAAACGGCATCTGGACCTACAGCCTGGAGGCGATCTGGTCAGGACTTCAGGACAGCTATGCGAAGATGGCAGAGGACGTAAAAGCGACTTACGGTGTAGAGATAGAGTCTCTGGCTGCCATTGGCTTCAGCGCCATGATGCATGGCTATATGCCTTTCAATGAGGCAGGAGAGCTGCTGGTACCTTTCCGTACCTGGAGAAACACCATCACAGAGCAGGCTTCTGCGGAGCTGACAGAGCTGTTCCAGTATCATATTCCGCAGAGATGGAGTATTGCCCATCTGTATCAGGCGATTCTTAATGGAGAAGAGCATGTCAAAGATATCACCTTTATGACGACTCTGGAGGGATATATTCACTGGAAGCTGACAGGCGAGAAGGTGATCGGTGTCGGAGAAGCATCCGGTATGTTCCCGATCGATATTGAGAAAAAGGATTACAACGAGGCGCTGATCGAGAAGTTTGATGCGCTTGTTGCCCCGAAGGGATATCCCTGGAAACTGAGAGACATTCTGCCGAAGAGTCTTCTGGCAGGAGAAGCAGCCGGCACATTGACAGAGGAAGGCGCGAAGCTTCTGGATCCCTCCGGAAAGCTGAAGGCAGGCATTCCGCTTTGTCCGCCGGAGGGCGATGCAGGCACCGGTATGACAGCTACCAACAGTGTGGCTGTGAGAACGGGTAATGTGTCAGCAGGTACTTCCGTATTTGCCATGATCGTTCTGGAAAAAGAACTTTCCAAAGTATATGAGGAGATCGACCTTGTGACGACTCCCACCGGCAATCTGGTAGGTATGGTACACTGCAACAACTGTACCTCCGATCTGAACGCATGGGTCAATCTGTTTAAAGAATTCGCTGAGGCGTTCGGCGTAGAAGTGGATATGAACAAGCTGTTCGGCACTCTGTACAACAAGGCCCTTGAGGGTGATGCAGACTGCGGCGGACTTCTGGCATATAATTATTTCTCAGGAGAGCATATCACAGGCTTTGAAGAAGGACGCCCGATGTTCGTGCGTACTCCGGAGAGCAGATTCAACCTGGCCAACTTTATGCGCGTCAACCTCTTCACAGCACTTGGTGCATTAAAGGTGGGACTTGACATTATGCTGAAGCAGGAAGGCGTCAAGGTAGACAAGATCCTTGGCCATGGCGGTCTCTTCAAGACAAAGGGCGTAGGTCAGAAAATCATGGCGGCAGCCATGAACGCTCCGGTATCCGTGATGGAGACGGCAGGAGAAGGCGGTGCCTGGGGAATCGCTCTTCTTGCATCCTACATGGTAAACAAGAAGGATGGCGAGACTCTGGATGCATATCTTGAGAATCATGTATTTGCAGGAGACGCAGGTTCCGAGATGCTTCCGGATCCGAAGGATGTGGAAGGCTTTGATTCATTCATCAAACGGTATAAGGAAGGTCTCCCGATCGAGAGAGCAGCAGTAGAAGCACTGAAATAAACAGTCAAAAAAGCCTGTCCCGTGTGAACTTTGGGGCAGGCTTTTTTTTCGGGAATGAATCGGAATATGTTATGTTACTCTGCATGTTCCGGCTGTTCTGATGCACAGAAGGGACACTTTGTCGCTTCGATATGTATCTCGGAATGGCAGAAGGGACAGATCTTGGTGGTGACTTCCGGCTCCGGTTCCGGCGCGGGTCTGCGCAGGGCATTGATGCCTTTGATCAGCATAAATACAGCAAATGCAGTGATCAGAAACTGAAGCACCAGCTGGATAAAATTGCCGTAGGCGATGACAGGCGCTCCGGCAGCCTGTGCTTCTTCCAGCGTTTTGTAGGTGTTTCCGTCAAGGGCAAGCATGAGATTGGTGAAATTGATCTTTCCGGTAAAGATCGAGACAACAGGCATGATGATATCATTTACCAGGGAGGAAACGATATTGTTAAATGCTGCGCCGACGATCACACCGACTGCCATATCCATGACATTGCCGCGCATGATGAATTCCTTGAATTCGGATGCGATTTTTCCCATAGTGATTCCCCTTTCGTTGTGAGTGTTGATTTACACCGTTCAGAGCCAGCCTCTGAACGGTGAGAAAATTATAGCATGGATGAATGGGAAAATCTATGGTATACTGAGAGATATTTTTATGAAAGGGGAGAATACTGCATGCGCTTTATGCATATTGCAGATGTACATCTGGGGGCTGCGCCGGATTCGGGATACAGCTGGTCAAAGGACCGGGGGAGAGAGATCTGGGACAGCTTTCGCAGATGTATCGAGGATGCCAATGAAAAAAAGGTGGATCTTTTGCTGATCGCAGGAGATCTGTTTCACAGACAGCCTTTGCTGCAGGAGCTTCGGGAGGTGGATTATCTTTTTTCCACACTGGAAAAGACAATGGTGGTACTCATCGCCGGCAATCATGATTACCTGAAGCCCTCTTCACCTTATCTGAATTTTGGGTGGAGCAGTAATGTGGTTTGTCTGTTTTCGCCGGAGTGTGAGAAGGTGCGTCTTCCTGAACTGAAGACAGAGGTATACGGTCTGAGCTATCACCAACAGGAGATTACGACTCCTTTGTATGACGGACTGAAAGCGGATAAAAATGATTATTTCCGCATTCTGCTGGCTCACGGGGGAGATGCCGGCCATATTCCGATCTCTAAAAATGCTTTGATGGAGTCCGGTTTTGACTATATTGCGCTGGGGCATATTCACAAACCCCAGGTATTTATCCAGGGTCTGGCACTCTATGCCGGGGCATTGGAGCCGATTGATTGTAATGACACAGGAGCCCACGGTTATGTGCTGGGAGAGGTGCAGCGTAAGCGGGTGAAGCTGTCCTTTGTGGAGTCTGCCTCCCGCAGTTATCTGCAGGAAGAGATCGAGGTGACAGAGCAGGATACCGGATACTCTCTGAGGGAAAAGGTGGCAGAGCTGATTCACCGGGAAGGACAGCAGAACATGTACCGGATCCGGTTTACCGGTCAGCGTGCGCCTCAGTTCCGGCCGGATCTGAGAGAATACAGGAAATGCGGCCGTATTCTGGACATCGAGGATGGGACGATTCCGGCTTTCCCTGTGGAGGAGCTGAGACGTCAGTATCGCGGTCAGCTGATCGGAGATTTTATCGAGAGCTTCGGGGAATCACCGAAGGGCATGGTGGAGGAGAAGGCGCTGCGCTACGGACTGGAGGCACTGTTGTATGGAGATTCTTGAGTTATATTTGAAACATTATGGGAAATTTACAGATCACCGGCTGGCGCTGAAACCGGGCATCAACATCATATATGGAAAAAATGAGACCGGTAAGTCGACGATCCATTCTTTTATCCGTTCCATGCTGTTTGGACTGACAAGGGGACGGGGCAGACCCGCGAGACTGGATGAGTACAGTCTCCGGCAGCCCTGGGAGAATCCCGCATATTTTGCCGGAAGCATGAGGATCCGGGAGGGCGGGGAAATCTACCGGATCGACCGCAATTTTGACCGGGAGCATCAGTCTCTTACGGTGGTCAGTGAGACACAGGGACGGGAAATCGAAGACGGCGAAGCGCTCATTTCACGTCTGATGAACGGGATGAGCGAGTCGGCTTTTCAAAATACCGTTTCTATCCGTCAGGCCGGAGGAGAGACAGAGGATGCGCTGACCGAAGAACTGCGGGGATTTATGGTAAATTATGACAATGCTCTGGATATGCAGACGGATGTACCCCGGGCGCTTCAGAGCCTCCGCAAAAAAAAGAAACAGCTGGAGCAGAAAAAGAAAGCGGAGGAAGCTCTTCTGGAGGAACGGATCGGCCGCAGACAGGCAGAAGCGGATTATCTGCGGAAGGATCTGGAAGCTCTGCGAAGCAGGGAAGAGACGATGCGGAAGAAGGCGGGAAATCTACAGAACAAAGGTCAGGAGACAGGCGAACGCAGATCGGGGCGTTATCGTGTCATGATGGAGATCCTCCTGGTGATCGCATCCATCCTTTCCTTCACCGGGGCATGGCTGCTTTCTGTGTTTCAGGCCAGGCTGTTTCTGGGTATTTTTGGAGTTATTTTTCTGATCGCGGAAATACCGGTACACAGGCTTCTGGGAGAGGAAGAAGGAGAGGAAGACGATTCCGAAGACGCCGGAGAAGAGCAGCAGTGGAGGCTTCAGAATATCAGGGAAGAGATCGCGGACCGTGAGGAAAAGTACCAAAAACTGCAGCATGAGCTGGAGATACTGTATCAGAATCATGTGAAGACGGAAGGCCTTGACATCGAGATCGAGGCAGTGAATCTGGCTATGGAAAGGATCGCAGGGCTGTCGTCTGCTATTTTGCAGGAGTCGGGAGGAAGTCTGAATGATCATGCCTCTCTGGTATTGTCTCAGATCACAGGAGGAAAATATACGAAAGTGACGTTGGATGACAGGTCAGATGTCCGGATCCAGACAAAAGACAGGCTGCTGCGGCTGTATGAGATGAGTTATGGAGCCATACAACAGGTCTATTTTGCTCTGCGGATCGCAGCAGGCGATCTTTTTTCCGGGGATCATGGGATGCCGCTGATCCTGGATGAGCCATTTGCCATGTATGATGATGACCGTCTGGAATCTGTGATGACCTGGCTGTATCACAGCAGGCGGCAGGTGATCCTATTTACCTGTCAGGACAGAGAACGGCGCATTCTGGAAAAAATAAAAGAAAAGGAAAATGCAGGATATGAGTGAAAAGATAAAGCTGGGCTGCCATCTTTCTTCTTCCAGGGGATTTCTCCATATGGGAAAGGAAGCGGTGTCCATCGGTGCTGATACGTTTCAGTTTTTTACGAGAAATCCCAGAGGGAGCAAAGCGAAGGAGATCGATCCGAAGGATGTGGAAGCCTATCTGATGTATGCACAGGAGCACGGGATCGGCACTGTAGTCGCTCACGCCCCGTACACCCTCAATCCCTGCTCCAAAGAGGAGCATACGAGGGAATTTGCAGAGATGACCATGGCGGATGATCTGAGGCGGATGGAGTACATTCCGGGCAATCTGTACAATTTTCATCCCGGCAGTCATGTGGGGCAGGGAATTGATCAGGGAATCGAGCTGATCGCCGGGATGCTGAACCGGATCCTGACGCCGGAACAGCATACGACAGTACTGCTGGAAACCATGTCAGGAAAAGGAAGCGAAGTGGGAAGCCGCTTTGAAGAGCTGGCGGAGATCATCCGGCGCACCAGGTGCAAAGAGCAGCTTGGCGTCTGCCTGGATACCTGCCATGTCTATGATGCAGGGTACGATATCGTGAATCACCTGGATGAAGTGGTGGAGGAATTTGACCGGGTCATCGGACTGGACCGGCTGAAGGCTGTCCATGTCAATGACAGTAAAAATCCTTTTGCCAGCCATAAAGACCGTCATGAAAAGATCGGAGAAGGCTCTCTGGGGCTGGAAGCCCTTCGAAGGGTGGTGCATCATCCGAAACTGTCTCATCTGCCATTCTGTCTTGAGACACCGAATGAGCTGCCCGGATATGCTAGGGAGATCGAGCTGCTTCGGAATATTTGAAAAGAATGAAATCAAAAATCCTGCAGGTTCTGCCGCACGTACAGATCCTGCAGGATTTTTCTTATTTTTGCAGTTTTTCCGCTTTCTTCTTTTCCAGGAATCTGTTGATCCGGGCAGTAGGGTTCAGCAGATCACTGATCGAGCCGTCGTGGTTCAGGGTATCGATCAGAAGGGCAATGTATTTGCTCAGATCGCAGCCGGTATAATAAGGCTTCTTCAGAAGCTCCGGCGACTGATAGACCAGATTGGTGGTCAGCAGTGCATAGAACTGTCCTTTCAGGTAAGCCTCGTCAAATTTCTTCATGCCATTTGTGAAAAGTCCGAAGGTAGAGCACAGGAAAATGCGGTCTGCCTTTCTCTTTTTCAGTTCGGCAGCGACCTCCAGCATGCTGTCTCCGGAGGAGATCATATCATCCAGGATCACAACGTCCTTGCCGGCCACATCAGCACCGAGGAATTCATGAGCAACGATAGGATTGCGCCCGTTCACAATGTGGGCATAATCACGGCGCTTGTAGAACATACCCATATCGACACCGAGAATATTTGCCATGTAAATGGCCCGTCCGGCAGCACCCTCATCCGGGCTGATGATCATCAGACGATCCGGAGAGATCTCCAGATCGGGAGCGGCACGGAACAGTCCCTTGATAAACTGATAAACAGGCTGGATCGTCTCGAAACCGTGAAGAGGGATCGCATTCTGGACTCTCGGGTCATGGGCATCAAAGGTGATAATATTGTCCACACCCATTTTTATCAGCTCTTGAAGAGCCAGAGCACAGTCCAGGGATTCACGGCCCGTACGCTTATGCTGACGGCTCTCATAAAGGAAGGGCATGATGACATTGATACGTCTGGCTTTTCCGCCCACAGCAGCGATAATACGTTTCAGATCTGCAAAATGGTCATCTGGTGACATGTGGTTGACCTGACCGCACAGGGAGTAGGTCAGACTGTAATTGCAGACATCCACAAGCACGTAAAGATCATCTCCGCGGACAGTATCGTTGATAATGCCCTTTGCTTCGCCTGAGCCAAAGCGTGGTACACTGGCATCCACCAGGTAAGAATCCTTGGAATAACAGCGAAGCTGAGGATTGCCTTTCTGCTCATGTTCCCGTTCCCTTCGCCACTGGACGATATAATCATTGATTTTCTGTCCCAGTGTCTCGCAGCTCTTCAGGGCAATAATGCCCAGTTCACCGACAGGAATGGTTTCCATATTTCGTTCAAATGCAGACTGCATATTTTTTCCTCCATATAATGAACCGTATGCTTTCTCAAAGTCAGAGTACGGTGTAGTCATCAGTAGAAATCAAACATGTATTTTTGTATACAGTATTTCTGTTTACGCTCATTCTATCATAAAATACGCTCCGGTCAACCCCCCGAATTGTATTTTATCAGGTTCAGACGTATGACGGCTGCTGCCTGGGGCGCGCGGTCTGCTTCAGGAAATCAACCGGCGCAGCTTTTTCTGGATGCGGATATCATCCCCGATGAGCTTCAGGATCGTATAGGAACTGGATATTCTGGAAAATACACGTTCCGAGTAAATATCCGCGAAGGTGCCCAGGTTCAGATTGGTGGAGATCAGGGTGCTTTTGCGCCGCAGGATCCGCTCGTTCAGGATCAGGAACAGCTGGGAGGAAACGAAGGTATTGGTCATCTCAGTGCCCAGGTCGTCGATGATCAGAAAATCGCAGTCAAATACATGCTGCTCCAGCTCGGAGGGAACATCCTCCGTGGTGCGCCCGAAGGTGGCATCGGCAAAGAGTTCGAAAAGGCGGAATGCCGAAAAGTATATGACAGAGTGGGCCGTCTCGATCAGTTCCCGGGCGATACAGTGTGACAGGAAGGTTTTCCCGAGTCCTGTGTCGCCATACAGAAACAGATTTTCGAAGGAAGTATCAAAATCGGCGACGAAATTCCTGCACTCCTCCAGGGTCCGGGAGGCCGTCTGACGGGCGGTCATACCGGTCACACTGTCAGTCTTTTCGTCGGAATAATAATCCAGAGAGAATCTGGAAAAATTTTCCTGCTCCAGAAAATCGCTGAGGTTCGACTGAGAGTAGAGCAGATCAATGATCGCCTGACGAAAGCAGTGGCATTTCTGAGTACCCACATAGCCGGTGTCCTGGCAGTCAGGACAGTGGTAATGCAGTTCCAGATAATCCTTCGGGTATCCGGCAGAGGTCAGGATCTGCTGCTTTCGCCCGGACAATTCCTGAATGTGGAGACGCAGGGCGCTGGTGGAACTCATGCTGCCGGAGGTGTCGGTGCTGCCGTCAGGGGAGGAGATCCCTTCTGCCAGCATGGCACGGGCACATGCGGTACTGGATGATGCAATTTCTCCATCCAGCCGGGCATACTCCGGGAAACGCTGATAGATCTCCCTGCGCCGGTCAGAGAGCTGCTGTTGATTCTGCAGCTGCTGCTGTTCATATCTGCGCATGATCATGTTGTACTGAGAATTTGTGATTCCCATCGTATCTCACCTGCCTTTCTGATTCAGGAATTCAGCAGCCGCCGTTCCAGCTGGCCGTAGTCGTACTCACGCTGTGTAAAATTGTTGAAACGGTTATTGCTGCCGGATTTTTGTGAAGACTGCTGTGCTTTTTCCTTCTGCTGTGCCTTGCGTTTCTGATCCAGGGCCACAATGTCGGCAGCAGAGTGGACTCCCTGCTTTTTCCACTGTTCCAGGATCTTGTTGGCATACTGGAAGTTGGGCTGATGTGTCTGCTGTATGGTGCGTCTGCAGGCCTCCAGGATAATATCCAGAGTAAAACCGAGCTCATTGATCCAGTGGGACATGATCTCCAGCTCCGGAGCGGCAGGATTTCGTCCTTTGATCCCGAATGCATTCATAATAGAAAAATAATTTTTGTTGTACAGATTCGTCTCCTCCCGGGCCTGAGTGACTGTGGTGATCCCTGCCTCTGCCCATGCGAGGGCGACCTTGCGTATGTAATGTCTGCTGGCAGACCCCTTGGAAATACAGTATTCCAGCAGATATTCGATCAGGTCAACCGAGAAGTGCAGAGTATCAAAGTAATACAGCAGATCCTCCTGTTCGGCGGAAGAAAGGGGACGCTGCAGATACTGTTCTGCCACAAAAAAGAGCTGCCGGATGTCTGCCTGCTCTTTCAGTTCCTGCATCCTGGCAGGATCACGGGAAACGGCCTGCTCACCGGAGGAGGCCATCTGGCGGGGCTGAACTCCGGAAACAGCAGAACCTGATGACGTGGCTGCACGCAGAGCAGAAGTCTGCTGGACTGCCGGGCCGGGAGCAGACTGGAGCGCTGTGATATCGGCAAATGTAATATCCAGGATCGTACCGTCGGCTGCATAATTCATTCGGAGAAGCTTCAGCTTTTCCCAGTAGGAAAGCGCCCGCAGCAGGTCCTTTTCCGTATATTCCAGGACATCGGCCACAGAAGAGAGGGTCAGTTCCATATTGGAGCCGGCACACCGCAGGAGGTAGATATATACTTTTACGAATTCGCCATTGGCATGCACCATATATCGGTCGATAAAAGCATTCTGAAGTAAGGTTGCTCCGGCCGGAGCAGTTGTGTAGAGTTTCATAGTAATAAGCCTCCCTGGCTGTCTGTGACAGCCTGATATGAAAGTCATGATCCGGGCGGTGTTATTGACACCCGAATCATGCAATAATCAAAATCAGCAGGTTCAGTATACCATAACCGCGAATAAAAGAGAACAGGAAAGTTGCAGTCATATTTTAGAAAGGCACGTAATAATATATGGTAAAGTGCGGCAGTGTGGGTGGCGGATTTGAGAAGATGGAGGAAGATATGGCTGCTGGCAGTGATACCGGTGCTGCTGATGACCGGCTGCGGGAAGAATGAGAAGGATCAGGAACGCCGGGAGGTGGAATTTACGGTCATGGCTCTGGATGAAGTCCCCCGGGAGCTGGCAGAAGAGATCGAAGCAAATAAGCAGGGAGAGATCAGGATGTCCTATATGGACGGAGGTTTTTTGTATCTGATCCGGGGCTATGGGGAACAGAAGACGGGAGGATACAGTATTTCCGTGGCGGAATGTACGGAGGATGACACGGCGGTCTATCTGGATACCCGTCTCATTGGACCGTCCAATCAGGAACAGCTGTCGAAAGAGCCTTCCTGGCCCTGTCTTGTCCTGAAAATGGAGGCCCGGGAAAAAGAAGTGGTGATCGAGTGATCAGAGAGGGGAATGACTGTGGAATTATTGATGAAAAACATACATATGTGCCGTCAGGCAAAGCATGCAAAAACGCAGCTTACGATCGATGAGGATTTTAATGTGCCGGATGCCAGACCGGATGTAGAGATCATTATTCAGACCAAAAACCGGATCATTCAGGATAATGTCAGAACCGAATCGGAAAAAGTGTATACCGATGGCTCTGTCGAGGTGAGTATTCTGTACATGGATGACACAAAAGACCGGCAGCTTCACCGGCTGGACTTCAGGATACCCTTTGAAGAGTCCTTTCCGATGACGGGGCTGGAGGCAGGGGAAACCGTACGCCTGTGTCACGAGACGGAGGATTTGAGCGTGTCCCTGATCAATTCCAGAAAACTGGCGGTGCGGGGATTGCTGAGTTTCACTGCATCCGTGGATGAAATGTACGATATGACAGCAGCGGTGGAGACTCAGACAAAGATCAGGACCTGTGAAAAACGCAAAAAACTGGAGCTGATGCAGCTGGAAGTGCAGAATAAAGATATCCTGCGCCTGAAGGAAGAAATGGCTCTGGCCCCGAACAAACCAAATATCCGGGAAATTCTCTGGGAAAATATTCAGATGAGAAGCTGCCGTACCAGAGTGCTTGACGGAAAGATCGAAGTGCAGGGAAAGCTTTTTCTGTTTGTGCTGTACTGTGCCGAGGATGAGAAAGAATCTGTGCAGTGGATGGAATACTCCGTGCCCTTTGAGGGAGAGGTGTCCTGCGGCGGATGCACGGCGGACATGGTGCCGGATATTGAAGTGACTCCGGCACAGATGGAGCTTTCGGTCCGGGAGGATACGGACGGAGAACTGCGGTTACTTCATCTCGACGGTGTGCTGGAGCTGGAGATACGTCTGTACGGAAACGAGCAGACAGAGATACTGGAGGACCTGTTTTCACCGGATCAGGAATTAAAACTGGCGACAATCGATGAGATTTATGAGAGCCTGGTGATGCGCAATGAATCAAAATGCCGTGCCGGGGGAAAAATCCGGATTCAGCCGGCGAGGCCCAGGATCCTTCAGATCTGTAACTGTAATGGCAGTGTAAAAGTGGATAAAGCAGAGATCGTGCCCGGCGGCATTCAGATAGAAGGCGCCATTCCGGCATCGATTCTCTATATTTCCGCGGATGATTCCATGCCTTTTGCGGTACTGGAGGGAATCGTGCCCTATTCTCACCTGGCAGAGATACAGGGACTGACCGAGGATTGCCGTTTTACATTGAATACAGGTCTGGAACAGCTGTCAGCCACCATGACCGACAGCGAAGAAATCGAGGTACGTGCGCTGGTCAGTCTGAATGTATTTGCAGTCCGGCCGGAGCATCAGATCTGCATACGTGAAGTGCATGAAAAAGAATATGATTTGAACAAACTGGAACAGATTCCGGGAATCACAGGCTACTATGTGCAGGAAGGCGACACCCTCTGGAAAATTGCCAGGGAATACTGCATGATGCCTGAACAGATCCTGGAAATGAATGGGCTGGAATCCCAGGAACTGAAAAGGGGACAGTGCCTGGTGCTGATGAAGAATGTGATGCAGGGCGGGGAACATTAATAGAAGGTGACGCCGCAGAATCCTGCAAATCACCGAATATTCCATTTTGGAACTTGACAGAGCGGGGAAATGCATGATATATAAGAAGAAATAGATTGTATACAAAATGCAAAAAGTCAGAATGATGTACATGACAGGGGATAAGTTATGAGTGAACTGAAGCTGAAAGCCCGGGCCAAGATCAATCTTGGTCTGGATGTGATTCGGAAACGTGAGGATGGTTACCATGATCTGCGTATGGTGATGCAGACCATTGGACTGTGTGATGAGCTGGTACTTTCACAGGTGGAAACAGAGGGGATATTTGTCAGCACCAATCGACCGGAGCTGCCGACAGATGAGAGGAATCTTGTGTACCGGGCGGCCAGACTGCTGAGAGAAGAGTTCGGATTGCCGGGAGGGATCAGGATCCATCTGGAAAAGAAGATCCCCATGGCGGCAGGGCTTGCCGGAGGAAGTACGGATGCGGCGGCTGTACTGAAGGGGATGAATGATCTGTACAGCCTTGGATTGTCGGAGGCACAGCTCTGTGAAAGAGGTGTGAAGCTGGGAGCAGATATTCCCTATTGTATTATGGGGGGTACGGCGCTGGCAGAAGGCATCGGAGAGCGTCTGACAAGGCTGCCGGAGGCTCCACAGTGTTCTGTGCTGCTGACCAAGCCCTGGATCGATGTGTCGACTGCCTTTGTGTATGGTCATCTGAGAGCGGATGAGCTGCAGGATCATCCGGATATTGACGGGCAGATTGCGGCTGTTTGGAGCGGAGATTTTTCCGGTATGACTGAGAAAATGGGAAATGTGCTGGAGACGGTCACGATCCCGGCGTATCCGGTGGTGCAGGAGATCAAAGAGGAGATGCTGGAGCTGGGGGCAGCCGGGGCCATGATGAGCGGAAGCGGACCGACGGTGTTCGGACTGTTTGATGACCGGGAAAAGGCGGAGGCGGCTTACCGCCGGATGTGTGAGAACGGAGCCGGACGCGATGTCTTCCTGACAGAGTTTTTTCAGCCGGATGGAAGAGAGCAGGATCGCTGACGGATATATACAGACAGAGGATGACCAGAGAATTACAGGATACGGAGGATAAGATGGTAGATACATTTCAATTGCAGATGAACGAGTACCTGCCCCTGCGGGATGTGGTGTTTCAGACGCTGCGGCAGGCGATTCTGAAGGGAGAACTGGAGCCGGGAGAGCGGCTGATGGAGATCCATTTGGCCCAGAAGCTGGGCGTCAGCCGTACTCCGGTGCGGGAAGCGATCCGAAAGCTGGAGCTGGAGGGACTGGTGATCATGATTCCGCGCAAGGGTGCTATCGTCGCGGATATTACCCTGTCGGATCTGCAGGATGTGCTGGAAGTGAGATTGGCTCTGGAAGAACTGGCTGTCAGACAGGCCTGCAGAAATTATGCGGAGGAGCAGATGACGCGTCTGAAGAAAGCCTCGGATGAGTTTAAGAGGATTCTGTATGGGACAGACGTGATCGCCTATGCGGAGGCAGACGAGGAGTTTCATGCAGTGATCTATGAAATGACCGGAAACCGCAAGCTGGTACAGATCCTCAACAATCTGCGGGAACAGATGTACCGGTATCGGATGGAGTATCTGAAGGACAAACTGTCTCATGCACAGCTGGTGCAGGAGCATGAGGAGATCGTACATGCGCTGGAAGAGCGGGATGAAGCGAAAGCAGTGGAGATTATCGTACTTCATGTGGAGCGGCAGAAGCAGTATATGATTCACCGTCTGGAGCGGAAAAACTGAGCCGGCAGACAGGACGGGCAAAAAGAGCAGGTATAATGACAGGAAAAAGAGGCAAGACTAAAGGATATCTCAGGAGGATCCCTTGGCCTTGCTTTTTTTGCATGCTGTGCACAGAACACTGCAAAAGAATAGAAAAGGTCTGAGGAGAAATGACACGGGAAATGGGAGACATGTATGGAAGACAGGATTTCAGAAAGACTGAGCGAAAATGAAGCGCGTATCCGTCGGCTCTGCAGGGGATGCGATGATATTATCATCCGGAAAATGGCTCCCGGAATGCCGGAACCGGTGGATTGCCTGATCGTATACATCGAATCTGCAGTCAGCAACATGATGCTGGAGGACTCTGTGATCGGAAAACTGCTGAATCATCTGTGGGAGCTGCCCGCCAGGGATATCCGAAGGGTGATTTCGGAAAATGGAGCCGGCATCTCCGACAGCAGTGAATTTACCTCTCTGGAGGAAGCCATGGATGCCATGCTGGCGGGAAATGCAGTGTTTTTTCTGGATGGATACGGGAAAGCACTGAAGATCAGCAGCCAGGGTTATCCGGGACTGGGAGTATCAAAAGCAGAATCGGAAAAAGTGCTTCGGGGATCCAGGGAGGCCTTCAGTGAATCCGTGAAGCTGAATACAGCATTGATCCGTAAGCGGATCCGCAGCACAGGACTGAAGGTGGAAGAAAACTCAGTGGGACTGCGTTCCAATACGGTGACCGCCCTTGTATATATGGAAGATCTGGTACGTCCGGAGCTGCTGGAGCGGATCCGGCAGGAACTGCAGAATATTTGTATTGATGCAGTGCCTGACAGTGGTATTCTGGAGCAGCTGACAGAGCGTTTTTCCTGGACGCCCTTTCCGAGATTTCAGACAACAGAGCGTCCGGATCAGGCGTCCATGGCCATTCTGGAGGGCAGGATCGCATTGCTGTCAGATAATTCACCGGTAGCGCTGCTTCTGCCAACGACGCTGAACACTCTGATGAAGACCGGGGATGACTATTATGGGGGCTTTGAGATCGCCTCTCTTTTGCGATGTATCCGCTATCTGGCCCTGTTTCTTGCCTTTTCCATGCCGGGGCTGTATCTGGCAGTGACCGGATTTCACCCGCAGCTGCTGCCCACAGCCCTGGCTCTTTCTCTGGCAGAGGCCAGGGCAGGGGTCCCGTTTCCGGGGCTGGTGGAGATTTTGTTTCTGGAGATTTCTTTTGAACTGCTCCGTGAGGCAGGGATCCGGATGCCCGGTGCTATCGGAAATACCATCGGGATTGTGGGAGGTCTGATCATCGGTCAGGCAGCAGTCAGCGCAAATCTGCTCAGCCCTGTGGTGGTGATCGTGACGGCTCTTACGGCCCTTGGATCTTTTTCGATTCCCAATGAAGAACTGTCGGAGGCAATACGGCTGCTGAAATACGGGATGATAGTTCTGTGCGGGATTCTGGGAATCTATGGATTTGTGTTCGGCTGGTTCCTGCTTCTGATCCATCTTTGCCGTCTGGAGAGCTTCGATATTCCTTATCTGATGCCCTATGTGGCATCTTCCAGAGACGGAATCTCTGCAGTGACTGACGGGATCCTTCGGGGGCCGCTGCAGAAGCTGGCGTTCCGTCCTGTATTTACCAGGCCGGGAGCCAGGAGAAGATACCGGAAAAACACGGGACAGAAAGCATACAGCGGTTCTGACAGCAAAGTCAGGACTCATTCGGAGAACGGAAAAACCGACAGCAGAAAATAAAAGGAAAGGAAAATCACAGCATGTTTTCGCATAATCAGAAAATATCACCGCGTCAGATGAAATCATTTTTGATTCTGGACTGGCTGGCCAGACTTTGCCTGATGCTTCCTGTCTGTCTCGCCGGAAGAAGCCTCGGAACCATGGTGGGGTGTCTGGCAGCAGGATTTTTGTTCTGGGTGATTTTTGCAGGCCTGATCGTCCGGGTATCAGAGGATGAACATGATTTTTTTGAACTGCTTTCCAGAAGAATCGGGACAGTCGGGGCATGGCTCGTTTACATTGCAGGATTATTTTATTTTCTGGTCTATACGACAGTCTGCATCAATTTATGTGCAAATCTGGCCTCCGTCTATCTGCTTCCGGAAGTTCCACTGCCTGTTCTGGCGGCACTGCCCTTAGCTGCCGGACTCTATCTGGCGGCCGGTACGGTTGAAATACAGGGCAGGCTCAGCGAACTGACGGTGCCGGTGGTTCTGGTGCTGTTTCTTTTCATGGCTGCATTGGATGCCGCTGGTATGAATCTGGTTCCGGGAGTGGAACACCGGTTACTGCCGGATGAGAGACTTGCCGCGGGAAGCTATGAGGTGTTTGCCTGTATGGGAGGGATGTTTCTGCCTGTTCTGCTTCCCTGTCTTTCCGCGAAAAGAAATACAGTCGGACTGCTTCGCCGGGCTGCAGCCTGGAGCATCCTGCCGGCAGGAATCCTGTTGTTTATCACGGCGTCTTCTTTTGGAACAGCAGGCATGTTTCAGTTTGAATTTCCTACCGTAAGGGTCATGAGCAATGTGACGGTACCGGGAGGATTCATTCAGCGCTGGGATGTCTTTTTCCTGATGCTTCTGCTGTTTTCTTTGGCATTTTCTGTGGGAAGCAGTCTGTGGGCACTGAATGAAGTGACAGGACGGCTCTGGCAGGAGGCAGCCGGACTGAAATGGAAGATCATGCTGGAAACAGGAGAAAAGAAATGGCAGACGGTATCGGAAACAGAAAAACAGAAGTGGTGGGAAAGAGAGGGTATTGCAGGAGGCTGGCAGGAAGAACTGGCGGGGGAACTGACGGAATTTCAGAAGGAGAGGATATCGGCTGATGACAATCTGCCGGCTGTCCTGTGGGTGATTCGGGGACTTATTATTTTTGTGATATTCTGGGGAGCAGCAGGGTTTCGAAGTCCTGAGGCGGCGATCAATTATTATCGGGCCTTTAATCTGTATCTTCTGACTCCATTCATGATCTTTGTATATATACTGCTGTATTTTCGCGGATGCAGGAGAAAAACAAAAAAGGCGGGGATGCTTTTTGGAATTCTGTGTATCCTGCTGACCGGCTGCACAGCCAGAGAACTGGAAGACCGTATTTTTCCCATGGCGCTGGAATTGCGGATGGAAGGAGAGCAGCTGGTGATGATCTATGCGTGGAATGGCGAAGAAGCTTCCGGCAGCGGCGGAGGCGGGAAAGGGCAGGAAGAGGAAGAGACGGAAGAGAAAGAAAAGACAGAAGGGAAAGAACAGACACAAGAAATGGAAGACAGTAAGAAAGGAAAAAGAAAGGAAGAGAAGACGACAGACAGCGGAACCGACGGCCAGGGTGGAAATGAGACAGAAACTGGAGATGGAACCGGGTTTTCTCTGCAGGCAGAACCGGTGGAGCAGGGGAATCTCACCATTTTTCGCGGCAGTACACTATCCGGGATCCAGCAGCAGGTGGAAGAATACAGTGACCGTTATATGGATTACAGCCATGTAAAAGCAGTGATTCTGGATGAAACCCTGGAAGAATATCCGGAACTTGAGCGGGAAGTATATGAATGGTTTGCCCGGGAACCTGCCTTTGCAGCAAGTCTGATCATTTATCCGGCTCAGGAGAGCGGCTTGTCCCTTGTGCAGGCAGATGAGCGGTCCGATGGAAAAATCGGAGATTATCTGGAAAACCTGTATGAGAACAACAGGAAGCTGCAGGAGATCGCTGTCACCCTTGGGAAAAAGACTTCCGATCTGTTTGGATAAATTATGGATTTTATATATTGTAGAATCCGCGGTCGCTGTGATATACTTGATAAATGTCGAAAGAATGAGCAGACAAAGGGAGGAAGATCATGAAGAAGATACTGGACCTGATCAGTCAGGAAGTAATGGACGCATTTGAAGTATGCGGTTATGAAGCATCCTATGGAAAAACGGGCATTTCCAATCGTCCGGATTTATGTGAATATCAGTGCAACGGAGCCCTGGCTGCTGC
Source organism: Lachnospiraceae bacterium (assembly GCA_029225485.1). GTDB lineage: Bacteria > Bacillota > Clostridia > Lachnospirales > Lachnospiraceae > Choladousia. Next base: position 1,870 of record JAQXWO010000280.1, on the reverse strand, counting down.
CAAGAGATATAAAAAGGCACCCATCATGATAGCAAATGATGTGGTGGCAGTCCTGAAAGAGAAACAGGTATTTGCAGACGTAGCGGCGGTAAATCCGGGCTTTATTAATATGAAAGTTTCCGGTGAGTTTGTGGCAGAATATCTGCTTGCGATGCAGGCAGATGATAATCTGTCTGTGGATAAAGCAGAGCAGCCGAAGACGATCATCATTGATTACGGCGGAGCCAATGTAGCAAAGCCCCTTCATGTGGGACATCTGCGCTCTGCAGTCATTGGTGAGAGTGTGAAACGGATCTGTCAGTTTATGGGACACAGGGCGATCGGCGATGTACATCTGGGAGACTGGGGATTGCAGATGGGTCTGATCATCACTGAAGTAAAGCACCGTCAGCCGGAGCTTCCTTATTTTGATGAGAACTTTGCAGGAGAGTATCCGGAGGAAGCACCTTTTACGATCTCCGAGCTGGAGGAGATCTATCCGGCGGCAAGCGCCAAGTCCAAGGAGGATGCAGCATACCGTGAGGAAGCCCTGGATGCTACGGCGAAGCTCCAGAACGGTGTGAGAGGATACCGTGCACTGTGGCAGCATATTCTGAATGTTTCCATCAAAGACCTGAAGAAGAATTACGGCAATCTGAATGTATCCTTTGAACTCTGGAAAAAAGAGTCGGATGCACAGCCCTACATACCGGATATGGTTGCTTATCTGAAAGAAAAGGGATACGCTTATGAAGATCAGGGAGCCCTGATTGTGGACGTGAAGGAAGAATCCGATACAAAGGAGGTTCCACCCTGCATTATCCTGAAATCAGACGGCGCCGCACTTTACACGACTACCGATCTGGCGACGATTATTGACAGAAAGAAAGAATATGATCCGGACGAGATCATTTACTGCGTGGACAAGCGTCAGGAGATGCATTTTGTGCAGGTATTCCGCTGCGCACGGAAGACCGGTCTGGTCAGCGATAAGACGGCGCTGACCTTTATCGGATTCGGCACTATGAACGGCAGGGACGGAAAGCCTTTCAAGACACGTTCCGGCGGTGTGATGCGTCTGGAGTATCTGCTGGAGGATATCAATGAAGAGATGTTCCGGAAGATTACCGAAAATCACGAGGTAGATCCGGATGAGGCCCGGGAGACTGCGAAGCTGGTAGGTCTGTCCGCCGTGAAGTATGGAGACCTTTCCAATCAGGCATCCAAGGACTACATCTTTGATATGGAGCGCTTCACTTCCTTTGAAGGAAATTCCGGCCCCTACATTCTGTACACGATTGTACGTATCAAGTCCATTCTGAACAAATACCGTGCATCCGGAAAAAGCGTGGAGCAGGGACACATTCTGGCTCCTGCCAATGAGAGTGAAAAGGCACTGATGCTGGAGCTTGTGAAGTTCAACAGCATGATGGAACAGGCATATGAGGAGAAGGCACCTCACCGGATCTGTTCCTTCATCTATGATCTGGCGAACGAGTTCAACCGCTTCTACCACGAGACCAGGATCCTTGGCACGGAAGATGAGGTACAGCAGAGAAGCTGGATCGAGCTTCTGGATCTGACACGCAGAGTGCTGGAGACCTCCATCGATCTTCTGGGATTCTCGGCGCCGGAGCGCATGTAAAATGTGTGCGACATACCCTTTCGTTAAATAAAGGGGGCTTTAGTTAATTAATACGAGACGCCGCAGAATCGAAATCAGTCTGCGGAAGGTTATCGTAGCAGCGGACGGTGGGTCTGCAGGGGCCAGAGGAGTTTAAATCGCTGCGCCGGGAATTGCTAATGCGCCAGCTGTGTTTCCAAGACAGCCGTTCGCCACTCGCTCGCTGGCTGATGCCAGCTCACTCAAACAGGGCTCTCTTGAGTTTCA
>JAQXWO010000279.1 GCA_029225485.1 Lachnospiraceae bacterium | reverse complement strand
GATATAATAATTCGCTGTTTTTGTGCAGGAGACAGGAACTTTATTTTGCGAGACGACAAGCATCCGATCCTGAATATCCGGATCCGTCTCAGTCCTGAGCCACTGCACCGCCTGATCGACCTGCAGCGGACGAAACTCCATGCCATGGCAGTCACTGCCAAGATAATCAACAATCCCGTCCTTCACCAGAGCCCGCCAGGGATTTCTGTGAAAAAATGTGTCCTTCTCCAGCAATGTGTCAAAATTCATCTGAAGCTGAATCCCCAAATCCTTCAGATACAGCAGCGCTTCTTTCTTCCTCAGGCAAACATACCGTTCAAAATGTGCAAGAACCGGAATGTATCCATTCGCCTGCAGCTGCCGAAGACCGCTTATGATAAAACTATACGGGCTCTCCGGATCAAACTCCACAAGCACATACCTGCTGCCGGCCAATGTCAGTACCTCGCCTCTGTTCAGCTTCTCTGTCAGTTCCGTATGATAAAAGCATTCCTGGCCGGCGTACAGCTTAATATTAATCTTCTGATAATCACATATTTTTTTGAGCACGCCCAGCCCCTTTTTCACCTGAGCTGATGTCACCTCATAAAGTCCCGGATAATAATGCGGCGTCAGAATGATCTGACGTATATCCTGCCTCTGTGCTTCCTGCAACACCTCCAGTGCTTCCTTTGAGGAAGAGACCCCGTCATCTGCTCCGGGAAGAATGTGACAGTGTATATCACATATACTCATCTGATTCCTCCATCCTGATAGCATGAACTGCTCTGCCTTCGACAGATCTATGGTCGGGCTGCAGCAGAAAAACACTGCAAAAAGCCACAGATTCTGCGATATATTCATAATACTACCCTGCTATTTAGTTGTAAACCCTTTTCCCATTCAGAATACCCCACCCCGCCAATTTCAGCACTTACCACAAATATTGTGAAAATACAGACAATTTTTGTTACTTATGCTTTTTCCCTGCAAATATACGCTTCTGTCTTTCTCCCTTATGTATGCACAATTGCAAAGAAACGGTTGTCTCCCGCTGCTTTTTTTGCTATGATACTATCTGCAGTGAAAAATGGCGTCACATTCAGCCATGTATCTTAACATATTTATCTGGAGAAAGGAATTGTATATTTATGGAAAAAATCGCAAGCTTCACCATTGACCATATCCGCCTGCTGCCGGGACTCTATGTCTCACGGAAGGATCATATCGGCAGCGAGACCGTCACTACCTTTGACATCCGCATCACGAAGCCCAATGAGGAGCCGGTCATGAACACGGCTGAGGTGCACACCATCGAGCACCTGGGTGCTACCTTCCTGCGGAACCACACAGAATATGCAGACCGGATCGTCTACTTCGGGCCTATGGGATGCCGCACAGGATTTTATCTGCTGCTGGCCGGGGACTATGTATCGGAGGACATCCTGCCGCTGATGCGGGAGATGTTTGCCTTCATCCGTGATTTTGAGGGTGAGATCCCTGGGGCCTGCGCGAAGGACTGCGGCAACTATCTGGATATGAACCTGCCTATGGCACGCTATTATGCAAATAAGTACCTCAGGGAGGTGCTGGAGCAGGCGGGGGCGGAGAGGCTGAATTATCCGGATTAGATCTTCCCGCCTTTCAGGTAGTAATCCTTCACAAAATGAAACAGAGCTTCCTCACCCTTTGCATCCAGGATGCGCAGCATGCCGTGGAGTTCTCTGCAGGTCTGGGGATGCAGGAGATAGTGGCCTCTGCCCCTCTCGAAGTACTGCAGCGGATCGTGCCGGGTGTAGGTTTCTTTGTTATAGTTCTTGGAGGCGCTGATCCGGTCCATCAGCATCTCGGCCACGTATTTCCGGGGCATCTGCACCGGCTGCAGGGGATACTCCTCCCGATCCGGATGGAGTGCATAGTCCATCCAGAACTCGAAATGATGGCGGTTCCGCCCTTTGTGGTGGAGCCATGCAAAGGAATATCCCTTGTCCTCCCTCTCTCCGTTGTTGGGACTGCGCTTGCCGTCCTGGTAGTACATGCAGCCCTGAAGGAACTCGGAGGGCATGTATTTTGACATGTCGTGCATCAGTCCCTGGCGGTACAGGCCGATGCGGAAGCAGTGCTGCATCACCAGGATCTTGTGCTCTGTAATAGTCTTAAAGTGGCCTTTGATCTTCTGCCAGGTCAGCAGATGTAAGGCGCGCCTCCAGGATGACAACTGTCCTCGGAGGCACTTCGAATGATTTTTCTTTTTCATAGATAATCTGTTCATCCGGGGTGATGAAACTCTCCTTTTTTGATGTGTCCATGATCTGATGCCAGCTCATCTGCTTCGGCAGGATGGGCAGGGCGAAGGTGTGGGACTCCCAGTGGAAGTTGAAGGCCAGATAGAGGAAGCCTTCTCCGCCTGCGTATTCTTCGTCGTACATGCAGCCCAGATGGCGGTTCATGGGTTCAAAGGCGCCGTACCAGGCCTTGGATCCGTGGAAGGACAGATCCGGGTATCCGCAGGAACGCATATCGGAGCAGCGGGGCTCCCGGGCCATATGAAGGATCCTGTGGCTCTTCCGAAAGGTAATCAGCTGACTGACAAAAGTGGTCAGCTCCCGCATGCCCTGTCTTTTGCTCCAGTCAGTCCAGGTCAGTTCGCTGTCGTGACACCAGGGATTGTTGTTGCCCTGCTGGGAATTGCCGAACTCATCTCCTGCCAGCAGCATGGGGGTGCCCTGGGACAGCAGCATCATGGCACAGGCGTTTTTCATCTGCTGCATCCTCAGGCGGAGTATGTTTTTCTTTTTTACCGGGCCTTCTGTGCCGCAGTTCCAGCTGTAATTGTAATCGGTGCCGTCTCTGCCCTGCTCGCCGTTGTCCTCGTTGTGTTTCCGGTCGTAGGACACCAGATCCATCAGGGTGAAGCCGTCATGGTTCGTCATATAGTTGATCACTGCGTGATCTGCAGGATTGCTCCGGAATCTGTCACTGAATATCTTCAGGCAGTCCTCATCTCCTTTGAGGATGCGGCGGCAGTCGTTCTTGAAGCCGTCATTGGACTCTGCCATCATCCGGGCATTCTGATTTTTCCTGTGGGACAGGGCATCTCCTGTAAACCAGGTGGCGATCAGCTTCCGGTCCGCAAACAGGGGCAGACGTCCCAGCTCGGACAGAACGCTCTCCCGGGCGATCACGGCAAAGCCATCGATGTGATACTCGGCTGCCCAGTAATTGAGGCATCTGGCGATCATGGAAAAGTCTGCGTGGTCGTCAAAGTAAAACTCCAGGATGGCTTCGATCTGCTCCCGGTGGCAGGCTCTCACCAGGTCTTTCAGCTCTTCTGCCGCCCGTCCCGGCACTGATGCGTAGGAGGATTTCGGTGCAAAGTAATAGCCGCTGCCGTATCCCCAGTAATTGATCTTTTCCAGATTCTGCTGCGGCAGATGGCTGACGGAGGTACCCATGGGCGGACTGACTATGATCTCATCAAAGTCATAGCAGGGCATCAGGCGAAGCTGATTGACGCCGAGCTCTTTGAGATAGGGAAGCTTCTCCATGACGCCCCGGAAGGTGCCCTTGTGGCGCACACCGGAATTCTTCTGCATCGTAAAGCCCCGGACATGGAGCTGATACATGATGCCGTCTTCGAAGGGAATCCGGGGCAGGCGGTCCTCCTGCCAGTCGTAGGTTTTCTGCTGTATGGCTCCCCGAAGGATATGGTCTGTCTCAGACTGTCTCTGTCCAAAGACTTCTCTGCCGCAGATACGGGGGGCATAGGGATCCGTCACTACCTGATCGCCGCAGCGATAATTGTATTCGTATTCTATTTTCCGGGGCAGCTTTACCTTCATGCTGTACAGTCCCCCGGGGCCGCACTGCTCCGGAAAAGATATCTCCCGGGACGGAGCCGTCTCCCCCTTTTGATAAAGGACCAGCCGGGGGCGTCCTTCGGGGCTTTCGCAGGAAAATACGACGCCGTCCTTCTCGATCCGGATGCCAGGCCGGGTGCTGCTCTCTTCGGTTACGATGAAGTTGTCTTCTTTATGATGATATTGCTCTTTCTCTGTATGCAATTCGTCCTCCTTCTGCCGCTGAAACTGCTTCGTGATATTTATATTCTGCCGGGGATGTGGGGCCGATACTGTTTTTTCGGCTTTCTATTCACATATTCGACCGCAGGATGAACGCACAGTGCGGGTTATGAAACAAAGTCATAGTCTCACTCAAGTGCGATCTCGAGCTCTACCGGACAGTGATCGGAACCAGGTACCTCTGTGTGAATCCGGGCATCTCTCAATGCATCCTTCAGACATTCTGAGACGCAGAAATAGTCAATGCGCCATCCGGCATTCTTCTCTCTTGCCTTGAACCGGTAGGACCACCAGCTGTAGATCCCCTCCTGATCCGGATAAAAATAACGGAAGGTATCAATGAAGCCCTGCTCTGTCAGGCGGGTGAATTTCGCTCTCTCCTCGTCGGTGAAGCCTGCATTTTTCCGGTTGGTCTTCGGATTTTTCAGGTCGATCTCCTGATGAGCCACGTTCAGGTCTCCACAGAAGATCACCGGCTTCTTCTCTTCCAGCTGCTTCAGATATGCCAGGAAAGCATCCTCCCACTCCATCCGGTAGGACAATCTGGCCAGCTCATTCTGAGAGTTGGGGGTATAAACGGTGACCAGATAAAAGGTCTCATACTCCAGTGTGATCACACGGCCCTCATGGTCATGCTCTTCAATCCCCAGTCCATAAGATACGGAAAGCGGCTCCCGCTTCGTAAATACTGCGGTGCCGGAGTAGCCTTTCTTCTCTGCATAGTTCCAGTACTGATGATAGCCCGGCAGATCCAGTTCGATCTGTCCCTCCTGAAGCTTCGTCTCCTGCAGGCAGAAGATATCTGCATCCGCCTCACGAAAATAATCCAGAAATCCCTTCTGGACACAGGCACGCAATCCATTTACGTTCCACGAAATCAGGTGCATCTTTGGTTGTCCTCCTCTTTTTTCTACTAATTGAAGCGACGCTGTCTGGCTCAGGCATATCCACGCGTGCTGCCTCTGTCCCGGACATTCGCAGAATCTGTCTGCCTGTGCAGGACACAAGTGTCCTTTTCAGGCAGACAGATTCTCCGGGTGTCCGTTTCAAGGTCAGACGCGTTGGATATGCCTGAGCCAGACAGCTGGTTTTCTATATATGAATGAAGTTTAGTCTTATTATACCCGGGAACCGGAGGAAATGCAATCGTTTGATTATTTTCTTGCTATTCTCCGGTATCTCTGATAGAATGGGGCTGGTATCGAAAGATACTGATTGGTACCGCGTTTCCGGCGATGTCTGGTACGCCGTACATATGGAAATTTTTTAACAAATCTTGTATGTAAGAAAGGAATCTGCAAATGAGCGATATGGAAAACTGCAGCGGAAACTGCGCGAGCTGCGGCTCACAGGACTGTGAGCAGGGTGCTACGATTACCCTGACTCTTGATAATGACGAGACACTGGAGTGCCAGA
>JAQXWO010000278.1 GCA_029225485.1 Lachnospiraceae bacterium | reverse complement strand
CCATACATCGTACTCTTTTTCACCGGCGGTGTAGATACGGTCCTGACCAGGGGCTTTCTGGGAACCACGGAGTTCTCTCAGAATATCGCCGCAGGTCTTCTTGAAGGCTTCCGCACCCATAAATGCTTCGGTGTCGATTGCCATGAAGAAGTGACCCAGGTGGTACGGACGAATCTTGCCGTCTTCATCCTTGCCGTCCAGAGCGCGCAGGAATATACCGGACTGAAGCGCTGCGGAAAGAATCTCTACAACGGTGGCATAGCCATATCCCTTGTATCCGGCAAACAGCTCGCCGATGCCGCCAAGGGGTGCCAGCGCTGCCTTCTGGCTTCTGATATCTTTCAGGATCTGCGCACTGTCAGTCAGCTCGGAACCGTCTCTTGCGATTACCATGCCTGCGGGAGTGTCATGGCCGATACGTGCATAGTACTCGATTTTTCCGTTCTGGATAATGGAGGTAGCACAGTCAAGCATGAAGGGGAACGGCTCGTCGGTAGGCATGCCGAAGGTCAGCGGGTTCGTACCAAGCATATTCTCCACGCCGAAGGTGGGGGCAATAGAGGGACGGGCATTGGTGCCGGTGATACCGATCATATTTTCTTTGGTTGCCATAGTAGCCCAGTAGCCTGCAATTCCATAATGGGAGGAGTTGCGCACTGCTACCATACCCATGCCGTATTTGTGTGCCTTGTCAATACACATGTCCATGGCCTTTTTGCTGGCTACCATGCCCATACCGTCGTTGGCATCCAGAACTGCAGTCGTCGGGGTCTCCTTCAGAATATCAATCTTTGTCACCGGATTCAGGATACCTGCTTTGATCCGGTCTACATAGATCGGTTTGAAACGGTTGCAGCCGTGGCTCTCAATGCCGCGTCTGTCGCTTTCCAGAAGAACATCTGAACAGAGTCTTGCTTCATCTTCCGGTACGCCCAGTTTAGACAGAACTGCCGTCATGAAATCATCAACGAGCTGCCAGGGTACATAGGGTCTGTTGTCTTTTTCCATCTTTTTTCCTCCTTAAAATAAAAACGTAAAAAAACGATGTAAACAGGACACTATCAGTGTCTTTACATCGCATCTCTCCATCTCGCGCTAATCGTATCTGGTTTGTTATTAATATAACATTTTGTGTGGCCTGCGTCAAGTAAATTCATGAAAAACAAATGTATAAAATAAGTAAAATGAAAAAAACGGGAGTAAATTTGCATTAAAAATTTTTTTTCTATTGCTATTTTTAGTATAATATGTTAGTATGTACTCAAGCAATTAAATTGAGTCTGGTACAGAGAGAGTGAGAGTACGGGAGCGGCAATGGAGATATTGCCTATATTCTGTATTCTTTTTTTTCACCACATCATTTTATTTTTTGATTGCGATGGAGGTTTCGTAATGACAAAGCCCGTTTTTTTTGAATTGATTGAGGCGAATCCTGTAATTGCGGCGGTGAAGGATGATGAGGGATGCCGTGTCTGCTGTTCCTGTGAAGATATCCGGGTGGTTTTCATTCTCTACGGCGACATCTGTAATATAGGAGATATTGTCAATCGAATCAAACAGGCGGATAAGACAGCCATCGTTCATGTGGATCTGGTGGAAGGCCTGGGAGGCAAGGAGATTGCGGTAGATTTTATTAAAGCCCATACCCGGGCGGATGGTATTATTTCGACCAGACCATCACTGATCAAGCGTGGAAAAGAACTGGGATTTTACACGATCCTGCGGACATTTATTCTGGACTCCATGTCTTATGAGAATATCCCGAAGCAGATTGCGAATGCCAGACCGGATATGCTGGAGATTCTTCCGGGGCTGATGCCGAAGATCATAAAGCGTATCACCAGGACGGTCAGAATCCCGGTGATCGCCGGCGGGCTGATTTCAGATCGGGAGGATGTCATGAATGCTCTTTCAGCAGGAGCGATTTCTGTATCTTCCACGAATCCGGCAGTATGGCGGATGTAAAACAGGAAAAGGAGAGTGTAGGAATATGGTAAAGAACTTTGCCCACAGAGGATTCAGCGGGAAGTATCCGGAGAATACGATGCTGGCATTTCAGAAGGCAGTCGAGACAGAAGGCTGTGACGGAATAGAGCTGGATGTACATCTGCTCAAAGATGGAGAGCTGGTGATCATCCATGATGAACGTATCGATCGTACCTGTGTCAATGGTACAGGACTTGTAAAGGATTTTACCAGTGAAGAACTGAAGCGGTTTGATGTGTCCTTCCGGTTTGCCGGGCAGTGTGAGCCGCAGCATATTCCCACGCTGAGAGAGTATTTTGAACTGGTAAAGGACAGAGATATCGTGACCAACATCGAATTAAAGACAGGTATCTTTGAGTATCCCACCATTGAGGAAAAAGTATGGGCATTGATTCAGGAGTATGATCTGAAAGACAGGATCATTATTTCTTCTTTCAATCATTGTTCTGTCAGAAGGATGAAGGAGCTCTGCCCGGATATCAAATGCGGGCTGCTGACGGAGTCCTGGCTGATCGAACCGGGACATTATGTGAAAAAATGCGGTGTTGAGTGTTATCATCCTCTTCATCTCAGTCTGGATGAAGAGACGGTGGCGGAGGTAAAGAGTCAGGGAATTGAGATCAATACCTGGACGGTGAATGAAGAAGCGGATATCAGGACCATGATCGGACGGGGGGTAGATTCGGTCATCGGCAATTATCCGGATCGTGTCACAAAGATCCGAAAGGAGATGGAAGAGGGCAGATAGATCAGAGGTATCTGATTCATGAGAAGGTAATCAAGGGGGAGTCCCCTGTATATAAGGAGGAAAACAAATGAAAAGAAAACATGTATTGGGAATGGTTTTGACAGCAGTGATGTGTGCATCTATGTCAATGGGCGCTTTAGCTGAGGAGGATTTTCATCTGGAACTGAAGCTCAGCCACGTATTTGCACCCAATGAGCAGCTGACGATCACCATGGAGGAGATCTGCAACAACATTCGTGAGAGAACAGACGGAGCGATCGATATCCAGCATTTCCCGCAGGGACAGCTTGCTACCTACAAGGACGGACTTGAGCAGGTAGTACGCGGCGCAAACTTTATTTCAGTAGAAGACCCGTCTTATCTGGGTGATTATGTTCCGGATTTCAATGTGCTTGCAGGTCCGATGCTGGTAACTTCCTACGATCAGTATGAATATCTGCTGGAATCTGATGAAGTAAAGGGCATGATGGCAGCAGCGGAGGAGAAGGGAATCAAGATCCTGAACCTCGATTATATCTTTGGTTTCAGAAGCATGATGACCAACAAACTGATCGAGAAGCCGGAAGATCTGAAGGGGATGAAGATCAGAACTCCGGGCAGCGAGCTGTATGTAAATACGATCAACTATATGGGAGCTACTGCTACTCCGATGGCATTCTCAGAGACGATCTCTGCTGTTCAGCAGGGGGTTGTAGACGGCCTGGAGGGAACCATTGATGCATATGCTACCAACGGAAGTGCAGAGGTTGCAAAACAGATGGCCCTGACGAAACATCTTCTGGGCGTATGCGGCGCTTATATCAATATTGATGTATGGAACAGCATTCCGGAAGAGTATCAGACCATTATGCAGGAAGAGTTCAATGAAGGTGCTGCACGTATGGTGAAGAAGATTTCCGAAGGTGAAGCAGCTACAAGAGAAAAACTGGAAAATGAAATGGGCATTACTTTCAATGAAGTTGACAGTGCGGCTTTCCAGGCAGCGATTGCTCCGATCTACGAGGATATGAAGGATGTTACACCTGGCCTGTATGACAGATTCCAGGAAATCATCGCAGAAATGCCGGAAGAATAAAGATGTCAGAGAAGGAGGGAGGAGGCAAATGCCTCCCTTCTTTTTATTTATTGGTGATGCCTGCGTCAGCAGACATATCCGGTTAGTCAGAATTTTGTAATGTTACTGGAGAGGAACAATCATGAAAAAAATAATTAAGTTTATACTGGAATATTTTGAAGAAATACTGGCCAGTATTTTCATCATCATTACGACAGGGCTGGTACTTGTAAATATTTTCTTCCGATATTTCCTGCATTCCGGTATTTACTGGTCGGAGGAAGTGGCTACCAGCTGCTTTGTATGGAGCGTATTTCTTGGCTCTGCTTCGGCTTATAAACGGGGAATGCATCTGGGAGTCGATATTCTTGTGAATAAAATGCCGGGACCGCTTCGCAAGACAGTGAAGCTGTTGGTGAATATGATCCTGGTAGTGATCAACGGAGTCATTTTTTATCTGAGCTGCAAGTTTGTAAGCCTGTCCTATATCAAGCCGACAGCCGTGCTGGGGGTATCTTCTGCCTGGGTAAGCAGTTCTCTGATCGTGGGATTTGGTCTGACCACACTGTATTCGGTGATGCATCTGATTACATGCATCAGAAAATTAAGTAAAGGTGAGGAGGTGTAGTTCATGGCATTTTTACCGGTAATTATTGTATTTCTTTTATATTTTTCCGGGATCCCGATTGCGTATGCGCTGTTTGCAGCCTCCCTGGTTTACTTTGGGATCATTGATACCAGTTCTCCTATGGACCTGATCCTCCAGAAATTTATCACCAGTACACAGTCTTTCCCGCTGCTTGCCATCCCGTTTTTCGTTATGGCAGGCTCTATTATGAACTATGCAGGCATCAGTACCAAGCTGATGAGCTTTGCGGAGGTACTTACCGGCCATCTGCCGGGCGGACTTGCGCAGGTGAACGTACTGCTTAGTATGCTGATGGGCGGTGTGTCCGGATCTGCCAACGCGGATGCGGCCATGCAGTGTAAAATGCTGGTTCCGGAGATGGAGAAGCGCGGATACAGCAAGGCATTTTCCGCCTCGATCACGGCGGCGTCTTCCGCCGTTACGCCGGTTATCCCGCCGGGAATCAACCTGATCGTCTATGCACTGATTGCGGGAGTATCCGTAGGAAAGGTATTCATGGCAGGATATGTCCCTGGTATTTTTATGGCGGTCTGTCTGATGCTGGCAGTGCATATTATTTCTAAAAAGCGTCATTATGCACCCAGCCGTGCCAAACATGCCACAGGGAAAGAAATCCTGAAGCAGGCACTGGACTCCATCTGGGCTCTGCTGTTTCCGTTCGGTATTATCCTCGGCCTGAGAATCGGTCTCTTTACTCCGTCAGAGGCAGGCGCAGTGGCTGTGCTTTACTGCACCATCGTGGGTACGGTATGTTATCATCAGCTGAAGTTAGAGCATATTCCGAAGATCCTCCGGGAGACGATTCAGGGAACCTCCAGCGTCATTCTGATCATCGTGGCAGCCAATGTATTCGGTTACTATATGAGCTGGGAGCGTATCCCGCAGATGCTGACCAGCCTGCTGCTTGGCATTACCCAGAATAAATATGTGATGCTTATGATCATCAACGTTCTTCTTCTGGTTCTCGGTATGTTCCTGGAAGGAGGAGCTGCGCTGATCATTCTTGCTCCGCTGCTCTGTCCGGTAGTGAGTCAGCTGGGCGTAGATCTGGTACACTTTGGCCTGATCTGTATCGTGAATATTATGATCGGCGGTCTGACACCGCCATTCGGTTCCATGATGTTTACCTGCTGTTCCATAACAGGATGTGAACTGACGGAATTTATAAAAGAATGTATGCCGTTTATCATAGCGCTCCTGATCGCATTGATCATCGTAACATACATCCCAGGACTGACAATGTTTATTCCGAATCTGCTTTATTAAAGTAACAGTTCAGCCATGCAACAAAATGAAAAGACAGACCGTGCAGGTTTACCTGCAAAGGGCTGGATTTTCATTTTGAGGAATGGGCGGAACGCCCATTCACCCACAGACAGAAGCAGCGAAGCAGCGGATAGCCTGCGACAGCAGGCGGTCTGTGGGTTGCATGGCGAGGCGTATGAAGCCCAATGAAAAGACAGACCGTGCAGGTTTACCTGCAAAGGGCTGGATTTTCATTTTGAGGAATGGGCGGAACGTGTTACTTATTAAGTATGAGAATGAGAGAAGAAACTTAAAAGGCTTATTCGGATGCTTCGAAATGGAGTGTCCGAGTGGGCTTTTTATCTATTGTGAAGCAGGAGGTTAAATAGGAGAAGATCATGGATTTACTGATGTCTTTCGGGCTGACTGCTTTTGAGAGCAGCGCCTTACTGCGAATGCTTCTGGCGTCTGTGTGCGGAGCGGCGATCGGACTGGAACGTGAGATGAAAGGACGTCCTGCCGGACTGAAAACTTTTTCTCTGGTCTGTCTGGGTGCAACGCTGGTCATGATCACAAATGATTATATCTGCAAACATGTGGCAAACGGGACGGGAGATCTGTCCAGAATGGCGGCACAGGTCATCAGCGGAGTGGGATTCCTCGGGGCGGGCTCCATTATGGTCACCAGTCATAACCGGGTAAGGGGACTGACCACAGCAGCAGCCCTGTGGGTGACCGCAGCTCTTGGCATTGCCATTGGAGCCGGGTTTTATTTTGGAGGAATTGCAGGGCTTTGCATTATTTACACATCCTCGTTTTTTTACCGGTTTGTGGACAGAAAAATCATGGAACGGTCAAAAAGCATGGTATTATATGTGGAAGGAGAAAACGAAGAATTTCTCTTTCGGCTGGTCATGTATCTGCATGATAACCAGATCAAGGTAACATCTCTGAAAAGGAAAGCAGAGAACAAATGGTATACGGATGATACGTGTGCCACTCTTACGTTACAGTTTACGAAGAGAATGCTGCACAGGGAAATCCTGGAGAATATCCGCTGGATCGAGGGATACCATTACGCAGAAGAAGTGTAGGATTTATTATGCTTTCTGAAATTGTATCTGTTCAGAGCCAGGCATAATTTCATAAAACAGACGTAAAATGCTTGCATTTTTAAGGCTGTTATTGAAATTTTATTTGGCGGCTACGCCACACCGACGAAATGCGATGTATTTTGGAGGTTGGCTCTGAACAGTTGCCTGAAATTTACATATGCCAGGAAAACAGAAAGCATCGTGAGATAAAGATGAAGGAGGATACTATGGAAAAGTATATTATGGCTCTGGATCAGGGCACAACAAGTTCAAGATGTATTTTATTTGACCGTCAGGGGAACATCTGCAGTGTATCGCAGAGAGAATTTGAGCAGATCTTTCCGCAGCCGGGATGGGTGGAGCATGATCCGATGGATATCTGGTCATCTCAGATGAGCGTGGCTGCCGAGGCCATGGGAAAGATCGGCGCAGCACCGGAAACTATCGCGGCCATCGGTATCACGAACCAGAGAGAGACTACGATCGTGTGGGAAAAGAGCACGGGACGTCCCGTCTATAACGCAATCGTATGGCAGTGCCGCAGGACTTCCCAGATGATCGATGAGCTGAAAGAGGAAGGATTTGACAGTCTGATCCGTGAGAGAACCGGCCTGATTCCCGATGCTTATTTTTCCGCCACAAAGCTGAAATGGATCCTCGATCATGTAGAAGGAGCCAGAGAGCGGGCGAAAAAGGGAGAATTGCTGTTTGGGACGGTGGATACTTGGCTGATCTGGAATATGACCGGCGGTCAGGTGCATGTGACGGATTATACCAATGCCTCCCGTACCATGATGTTTGATATCCACAGGCTGGAATGGGATAAAGATATCCTGAAACGGCTGGACATTCCGGAAGAAATGCTGCCGGAGGTGAGGCCCTCCAGCTGTGTATACGGCAGGACCAGAGAATGCCTGATCGGAGAAGATATCCCCATTGCAGGCGTGGCGGGAGACCAGCAGGCGGCTTTGTTCGGACAGTGCTGTTTTGACCCGGGTGAAGTGAAAAATACATACGGCACCGGCGGATTTCTGCTGATGCATACCGGTGAGAAGGCAGTGAAATCCGAAAACGGCCTGCTGACTACCATAGCGGCATCTTCCGATGATAAGGTCCGTTATGCCCTGGAAGGAAGTGTGTTTGTGTCCGGTGCCTCGATCCAGTGGCTGAGAGATGAGCTGCGCATGTTGAAAAGCGCGTCCCAGTCAGAAGAATACTGCAAAGCAGTGCCGGATACCAATGGCGTCTACGTAGTTCCGGCCTTTACCGGACTGGGAGCACCCTACTGGGATCAGTATGCCAGAGGAGCCATCGTCGGACTGACCAGAGGCGCGGCA
>JAQXWO010000277.1 GCA_029225485.1 Lachnospiraceae bacterium | reverse complement strand
GGAATCGGCTGGGAAGAGTTTACCGATGCGGCCATCCGCATTCTGAATGAGCAGGACCGTCCGATCGTGTTTATCCTGTGGGGGCGTCCGGCTCAGATGAAAAAGGCGATGCTGAACAATCCGAAGCATCTGGTGCTTGAGTCGCCGCACCCGAGTCCGTTGTCAGCGTACCGGGGATTTTTCGGGAGCAGGCCCTTCTCCAGGGCAAATAAGTTCCTGAAAGAGCATGGTGTGACACCGATCGACTGGCAGATTGAAGATGTGTGAGATATATATGCCGGATCCATTGTCTGTGCGACAGCAGGGAGATGGCATTTATATATAAATACAATTGAGGAGAAGAAAAAATGAGTAAGTTAGGAGCTTTTCTGAAGAAAAAGGATGTGGTGTTTTCGGCCAGCCGCTATGGGATCGATGCCCTTGGTGCCATGGCCCAGGGTCTGTTTGCTTCCCTGCTGATCGGGACGATTCTGGCGACTCTCGGTGAGCAGCTGGGCATTGAGGTGCTGATGAAGATCGGCGGCTACGCTAAGTCGGCTACTGGTCCGGCTATGGCTGTTGCCATCGGATATGCACTGAAGACACCGCAGCTGGTATTGTTTTCACTGATCGCCGTCGGCGGTGCAGCCAATGAACTGGGCGGCGCAGGCGGACCTCTGGCCGTATTCTTTGCAGCGATTGTGGCATCGGAATGCGGCAAGATCGTTTCAAAAGAGACCAAGATCGATATTATCGTGACTCCCAGTGTCACGATCGCCGTGGGTGTACTGTTCTCCATGGCATTTGCCCCGGCCATCGGAAAAGCGGCCAGTTCTGTGGGCAATGCGATCATGTGGGCAACCGATCTGCAGCCATTCTTTATGGGTATACTGGTATCCGTGCTGGTAGGCGTGGCACTGACACTACCGATCAGCAGCGCAGCGATCTGTGCAGCTCTGGGCCTTACCGGTCTGGCAGGCGGAGCAGCTGTGGCAGGCTGCTGTGCCCAGATGGTTGGTTTTGCTGTGATGAGCTTTAAGGAGAACAAATGGGGCGGCCTGTTCGCTCAGGGAATCGGTACTTCTATGCTGCAGATGGGCAATATTGTGAAAAATCCCCGTATCTGGATCGCTCCGACCGTGGCTTCTGCCATCACAGGTCCCATAGCAACCTGTGTATTCAAGATGCAGATGAATGGGGCAGCGGTGGCATCCGGTATGGGTACCTGCGGTCTGGTGGGACAGATCGGAGTCTATACGGGCTGGCTGAATGACATTGCAAACGGTACGAAAGCAGCAATCACAGCCGGAGACTGGATCGGGCTGGTACTGATCTGTTTTGTACTGCCGGCGGTACTTACTCCGCTGATCGCCATGCCGCTACGTAAATGCGGATGGATCAAGGAGAATGACCTGAAGCTGGATCTGTAAGAGAGACTGTAGGAATCATTCGATCCAACCTCAAAATGCAGCGGATTTTGTCGTGCGGCATATCTGCTAAATCATATTTCAAATCAGGAACAGAAAAAGACACATTCCGAAGATACATTGCGGAATGTGTCTTTTTTGAATGAAATCCGACGGCTTTCATGGTCCGGCGAAATGTGGTGCATTCTGGTCTGACCAGTTCATTTTATTTTATTTCGTATCGCTGTTTTCACGGTTCAGATTTTTCTGGGCGGTAGAGAGCATCAGTTTGATGCGGTTCAGCTGATTGACTTCGCTGGCGCCTGGATCGTAGTCGATGGCCACGATATTGGACAGCGGGTACTGTCTGCGCAGCTCTTTGATGACTCCTTTTCCGACCACATGGTTCGGCAGGCAGGCGAAAGGCTGGGTGCAGACGATGTTGTTGACGCCGGAGTGGATCAGCTCCAGCATCTCGCCGGTCAGGAACCAGCCTTCGCCGGTCTGGTTGCCGAGGGATACGATATCCTTTGCCATATTTCCCAGCTCCTCGATGTGAGAGGGAGGATCAAAGTGAGTGCTCTTGTTCAGTTCATCACCGGCGGTCTTTCTCAGCTTTTCCAGGATCGCAATACCGAGGTTGGCGAGTCTTGCGGTCTTCTTTTTGGTTCCCAGATAGTCTGCCTTAAAGTTCTGATTGTAGAAGCAGTAGAGCAGGAAATCCATCAGATCCGGCACCACGGCTTCTGCGCCCTCGCTTTCCAGCAGCTCCACCAGATGGTTGTTGGCGGCGGGAAGGAATTTTACCAGGATCTCGCCCACGATGCCGACCCGGGGCTTTTTCACATCGCTGACCGGCAGATGGTCAAAGTCCTGGATGATCTCACGGCACAGCTTTTTGAACTGTCCGAAGGACGGGTTGCCGGATACAAAGGTGCAGCAGCGGTCTTCCCATTTATGGAACATCTCATTGGCTGAGCCGGGAACCAGCTCATAAGGCCGCATCCGGTAGAGACAGCGCATGAAGATGTCTCCGAATACGACTGCAAACATGGCTCTCTTTACCATGGGATAGCTGATGGTGAAGCCGGGGTTGCCCTCGAGACCGCTGAGGTTCAGAGAAACCACCGGAATCTGCTCCATACCTGCCTTGCGCAGCGCACGGCGGATAAAGCCTACGTAATTGGACGCACGGCAGCCGCCGCCGGTCTGGGTCATGATGACCGCAGTGCGGTTCAGATCATATTTGCCGGAGAGCAGTGCATCCATGATCTGGCCGACAACGATCAGGGACGGATAGCAGGCATCGTTATTGACATATTTCAGTCCCACATCCACAGACTGCCGGTTGTCGTTGGCCATGACCTCAATGTGATAGCCGGAGGCATTCATGGCTGACTGCAGCATCTTAAAATGGATCGGTGACATCTGCGGACAGAGAATGGTATAATTCTTCCTCATCTCTTTTGTAAAGATCACACGCTCAATATTTGCAGGGCGGATGACACGCTCGGTATCCCTGCGCTGCTCGCGGACACGGATCGCTGAGATCAGTGACCGGACGCGGATCCTGGCGGCTCCCAGGTTGTTGACTTCATCGATCTTCAGGCAGGTATAGATCTTGCCTGACTGGCTCAGAATGTCACTTACAGCATCTGTGGTGACCGCATCCAGACCGCAGCCGAAGGAGTTCAGCTGGATCAGATCCAGGTCATCTCTTGTCTTTACAAAATTGGCTGCTCCGTACAGACGGCTGTGGTACATCCACTGATCCATGACGATCAGTGGACGTTCTACCGGATTGAGCTGGGAGACAGAATCCTCTGTCAGGACAGCGAGACCATAGGAATTGATCAGCTCCGGGATTCCGTGATTGATCTCAGAATCAATATGGTAGGGGCGGCCGGCAAGGACGATGCCGTGGCGGCCGGTCTGCTTCAGATACTCCAGAGTCTCCTGACCTTTCTGATACATGGCCTGCCGTGTTTTTTCCATTTCCTCCCAGCCTGCCTGAGCAGCGCGGGCCACTTCTTCGGCCGGGATATCAGAAAATACTTCTTTCAGCCTCTTTGTGGCGATCTCCAGACTGGTGAAGGCAATGAAAGGATTCTCGAACCGTACATGTTCAGTCCTGAGAGACTCCACATTGTTTTTAATATTCTCCGCATAGGAGGTGACAATGGGGCAGTTGTAATGGTTCTGGGCATCCGGGAACTCCGTCCGCTCATAGGGAATACACGGATAGAAGATGAATTTGATGCCTTTTTTCACCAGCCATTCTACATGTCCGTGAGCCAGCTTGGCAGGATAACACTCGGATTCACTGGGAATTGATTCGATGCCAAGCTCATAAATTTTCCGGTTGGAAGGGGGAGAGAGGATCACCCGGTATTTCAGTTCCGTAAAGAAACGGAACCAGAAGGGGTAATTCTCGTACATGTTCAGCACCCGGGGGATACCCACGATGCCTCTTTCTGCTTCATCCTCCGGCAGCGGTTCATAGGAAAACAGCAGTTTGTTCTTATACTCAAACAGATTTGGAATATGATCCTTGTTCCGTTCTTTTCCGATGCCCCGCTCACAGCGGTTGCCGCTGATAAACTGTCTTCCGCCGGAGAAACGGTTGATGGTCAGACGGCACTGGTTGGTACAGCCTTTGCATTTGGTCATGGAAGTAGTGAACTGCAGGCTGTTGATGCGGTCAATGGACAGCATGGTGGTCTCGGCACCTTCCTGATACCGCTCCCGCGCTACCAGAGCAGCACCGAAAGCACCCATGATCCCGGCAATATCCGGGCGAATGGCTTCACAGTCAGCGATCTTCTCAAAGCTGCGGAGAACAGCGTCGTTGTAGAAGGTACCGCCCTGGACGACGATATGGCGTCCGAGCTGGGAGGCGTCGGATACCTTGATTACTTTATATAAAGCATTTTTGATGACAGAGTAGGCCAGACCGGCTGAAATATCAGATACCTCAGCCCCCTCCTTCTGAGCCTGCTTTACTTTTGAATTCATAAATACGGTGCAGCGGGTACCCAGGTCGATGGGATGCTCCGCGAACAGAGCTGCTTTGGCGAAATCCTGAACAGAATAATTCAGTGATTTGGCAAAGGTCTCGATAAAAGAGCCGCATCCGGAAGAACAGGCTTCGTTGAGCTGTACACTGTCTACGGTGTGATCTTTGATCTTGATGCACTTCATGTCCTGACCGCCGATATCCAGGATACAGTCTACCTCGGGGTCAAAGAAAGAGGCAGCATAGTAATGAGATACGGTCTCTACCTCTCCTTCATCCAGCAGAAGAGCAGATTTGACCAGAGCCTCTCCGTATCCTGTGGAGCAGGACCAGACGATCTGTGCATCCTTCGGCTTTTTCTCATAGATCTCCTGTACGGCCCGGATCGCAGTGCGGAGTGTGCTGCCGTTGTTGTTGCTGTAGAAAGAATGGAGCAGCGTACCGTCCTCGCCGATCAGTGCAGCTTTGGTGGTGGTGGATCCGGCATCGATACCGAGAAAGCATTTGCCGTGGTAGGTGGACAGGTCGCCCGTCTTTACTTTGTGGCGGCTCTGGCGTTCCAGAAAACGGTCATAATCTTCCTGGGAAGGAAACAGCGGGTCCATACGGGCTACTTCAAACTCCAGCTTAATCGTGGAAGAAAGCTTTTCCTGCATCCCGGCCAGTGTAACTGTCACATCCGGGCGGGCATTTAAAGCAGAACCGATGGCGGCGAACAGATGAGAATTCTCCGGTACAATGGCATGCTCTTCATCCAGATTCAGTGTCCGGATGAATGCTTCCCGCAGCTCTGACAGAAAATGAAGCGGGCCGCCAAGAAATGCCACATGGCCCCGAATCGGTTTGCCGCAGGCAAGTCCGCTGATGGTCTGATTGACAACTGCCTGAAAAATAGAAGCGGAAAGATCCTCTTTGGTGGCCCCTTCATTGACCAGGGGCTGAATATCCGATTTGGCAAAAACACCGCAGCGGGCCGCGATCGAATAAAGGGAAGTATAATGCTTCGCGTATTCATTCAGCCCGGAAGCGTCCGTCTGCAGCAGGGAAGCCATCTGGTCAATAAAAGAGCCGGTACCGCCTGCACAGATACCGTTCATACGCTGTTCTACATTGCCGCCTTCAAAATAAATGATCTTGGCGTCCTCACCGCCCAGCTCAATGGCCACATCCGTCTGGGGAACCATTTTCTCCAGAGAAGAGGCCACTGCGATGACCTCCTGCACAAAAGGCACGCCGAGGTGGTTGGCCAGAGTCAGTCCGCCGGAACCGGTAATCACCGGAGCAACCTCCAGATCACCGAGCTCCTCGCAGGCTTTGCGGATCAGACTGCCAAGTGTTTCCTGAATATTTGCATAATGCCGTTCATAATCAGAGAACAGCAGCTCCTGCTGCGGACTAAGTACTGCGACTTTAACCGTAGTGGAACCAATATCAATTCCAAGAGTATGTAATGATTTTGTATTCATATAAAGTGTCTGCAGAAAAATCTGCACCTCCTTAATCTATGCTGAGATCATCTCAGCCTATCATCAGACAAAATACGTTCCGATTATACGACATTTGCCGCCAAATTTCAAATAAATTGATTTGTACGGATTTCCGATAGTCCTTGTATGTGGAAGCATTATTTCAGAATTACTGCATAAAAATCCAGTAA
>JAQXWO010000276.1 GCA_029225485.1 Lachnospiraceae bacterium | reverse complement strand
GTTCTGCTTCCTTTTTCTACCTGGGCCGTCTTTTACGCAAGTTTGTTTTTTGAGCAGGAGAGTGTCAAACAGCTGGGATGCACCACCGCGATGCAGGCTTATATCAAAGCAATTCCATTCTGCTTTTATCCGATCATCACTCTGATCGTGGTATTTCTGTTTGTTATGGGAAAAATGCCGAAGCTGGGCGCTATGAAATCTGCTTTTGAGCGGGTGGAGCAGACCGGCAAGGTATATTCGGATGCCAGCAGAAAATATAACCACGATGAG
Source organism: Lachnospiraceae bacterium (assembly GCA_029225485.1). Taxonomy (GTDB): domain Bacteria; phylum Bacillota; class Clostridia; order Lachnospirales; family Lachnospiraceae; genus Choladousia. The sequence continues at coordinate 15,015 of JAQXWO010000276.1, read as the reverse complement.
GAAGAAGGACTGGAGGACGGGAATGTATGGAATTTCCTGATTCCCATGCTGACGCTGGTGGGAGTGGCTGTTGCCACAGGAGATATCCTGGTGGCTGTCATTATTGCTTTGCTTGTATGTTTCGTACTCTATGTGCCAAGAAAGATTCTTTCGGTCGACAACTTTCTCTCCAGCATGATCCGGGGATTCGGAGACATGCTTCCTACGCTGACCATGCTGCTGGTGACTTTTGTGCTGAAAGATATTTCTGGACAGATGGGAATGACAGAGTATATTATTGAGAAAGCAACCCCGCTGCTGTTTGCGGAAATCTTTCCTATGATGGTATTCATTCTGGGAGCAGTTCTGGCTTTTACCACCGGTTCTGACTGGGGTATGAGTTCTGTGATCACGCCGATCGTATTTCCGCTGGGGGCAGCACTGGGAGCCAATCCGGTACTGATCATGGCGGCCATCATTTCCGGCGGTACTTTCGGAAGCCATGCATGTTTCTATTCAGATGCCACACTGCTGGCAGCGCAGTCCGCAGGCGTTGACAACATGGAGCATGCGCTGACACAGCTTCCCTATGTACTGATCGCCAGCGGAATTTCCGTGGTCTGTTTCTGTGCGGCAGGGTTTGTAATGTAAGGGAAGGGTGAATTCTATGGAAAAATACGTTGTGACAATTACGCGGCAGTTCGGAAGCCTGGGGCGTCCGATTGCCAGAAAGATGAGTGAACTTCTGGGAGTGGAATATTATGACCGTGATATCGTGGATCAGGCGGCCCAGAAGCTGAAACTGCCGGTATCTCTGGTAAATGAGCAGGAAGAAAAAGCGGTAAAGCAGGTGAAAAATCCCTTTTCCAGGATGATGTTTCCCCTTGGAAAGGGTACCAGCAACACACAGGATGAGATATTTGAGGCCCAGGAGAATATCATTAAATTCCTTGCGGAGCGGGAAAGCTGCATTATCGTGGGAAGATGTTCTGATTTTATCCTGAGCGACGTGGAAAACGCGATTCATATTTATATCTATGCCTCCTATGAGGCCAGACTGAAACACTGCATCGAGGATCTTCATATGGAGGAATCCGAGGCCCGCAGCATGATGAAATCTGTGGATGAAGCGAGAAATTCCTATCACATGCAGTACGCAGGCTATCTGCCGGATGACAGGCGTCACAAGGATATCCTGATCGACAGTTCTCTGTTCGGAGTGGATGGTACGGCGGAGTTTCTGGCAGAGGCAGTGCAGAAGAAATTTGGAGCGTGAATATATTTGGCTGAGAATGGTTTCGCCGGTCCGGAAGGGCGAAATCTGTGAACATGGACTGCAGAATGGGGGCTGATACAGCTGTATGGATGAGAGATATGAGAAGAAATGTACACCGGAAGGTGCTCCGACCATCTTCCCGATGAAATATCAGGTATATGGAGAACTGGAGAAAAAGCTGTGGAAGCTGATCAGGAAGAAAATCAAAAGCCTGAGGGAGCACAGGAAAAAACAGTGACCGGAACAGCCATGTGATTTGTCTCTGGACAATCCCTGAATCCTTATGATAGAATAAGGGACAGCAATTTAGACGAATACTGGAGGAATTGACGTGGCAGTTGATCAGAGCAAAATCAGAAATTTTTGTATTATAGCGCATATTGACCATGGTAAATCCACACTGGCGGATCGTATTATCGAGATGACGGGACTTCTGACCAGCCGTGAGATGCAGAATCAGGTTCTGGACAATATGGATCTGGAGCGTGAAAGAGGCATCACCATCAAATCTCAGGCAGTTCGTACCGTTTACCGTGCAGATGATGGCGAAGAATATATTTTTAATCTGATAGATACACCGGGACATGTGGATTTCAATTATGAAGTGTCCCGCAGTCTGGCGGCCTGTGACGGAGCCATTCTGGTGGTGGACGCAGCCCAGGGGATCGAGGCACAGACACTGGCAAATGTCTATCTGGCACTGGATCATGATCTGGATGTATTTCCGGTCATCAACAAGATCGATCTGCCCAGCGCTGATCCGGAGCGTGTGATCCACGAGATCGAGGATGTAATCGGTCTGGAGGCGGAGGATGCGCCGCAGATCTCAGCCAAGACCGGACTGAATGTTGAGGAAGTACTGCGTCAGATCGTGGAGAAGATTCCGGCTCCGGAAGGAGATCCTGATGCACCGCTGCAGGCGCTGATCTTTGACTCTGTATATGATTCCTACCGGGGAGTGATTATTTTCATCCGTATTATGAATGGTACGGTGAAAAAAGGCACGCCGATCCTGATGATGGCTACCGGAGCTCAGGCAGAGGTAGTCGAGGTGGGATATTTCGGAGCAGGACAGTTTATTCCCTGCGAGGAACTGAGTGCCGGCATGGTAGGATATGTGACAGCCAGCCTGAAAAATGTAAAGGATACCCGCGTGGGTGATACAGTGACGAATGCCCAGGCACCCTGTGCAGAGCCCCTTCCAGGCTACAAGAAGGTCAATCCTATGGTCTACTGCGGTATGTATCCGGCGGATGGAGCCAAGTATCCTGATCTGAGAGATGCGCTGGAGAAGCTGCAGCTCAATGATGCTTCTCTGCAGTTTGAGCCGGAGACTTCGGTGGCACTGGGATTTGGATTCCGGTGCGGATTTCTGGGGCTTCTGCATCTGGAGATCATTCAGGAGCGTCTGGAGCGGGAGTACAACCTGGATCTGGTGACGACAGCTCCCAGCGTTATTTATAAAGTGCATAAGACCAATGGGGAAGTGATCGATCTGACGAACCCGACCAACCTGCCGGATCCGTCGGAGATCGAGTATATGGAGGAGCCGGTGGTGGCGGCAGAAATCATGGTGACCACAGAGTTTATCGGTTCTATCATGGAGCTCTGTCAGGAGCGGCGCGGCATCTATGAGGGCATGGAGTACATGGAAGAGACGAGAGCCCTGCTGAAGTACACGCTGCCTCTGAATGAGATCATTTATGATTTCTTTGACGCTCTGAAATCCCGTTCCAGAGGATACGCTTCCTTTGACTATGATATGAAAGGCTACGTGCGTTCGGAGCTTGTGAAGCTGGATATTCTGGTGAACCGGGAAGAGGTGGATGCCCTTTCCTTTATCGTCCATGCAGATACGGCCTATGAACGGGGCAGAAAAATGTGCGAGAAGCTGAAAGAAGAAATTCCGAGACAGCTTTTCGAGATTCCGATCCAGGCAGCCATCGGCAGCAAGATCATTGCCCGTGAGACTGTAAGGGCCATGCGCAAGGATGTCCTGGCCAAATGCTACGGCGGAGATATTTCCCGAAAGAAGAAGCTGCTGGAAAAGCAGAAAGAAGGCAAGAAGCGCATGCGCCAGGTAGGAAATGTAGAGATTCCGCAGAAGGCGTTTATGAGCGTCCTGAAGCTGGATGATAAATAAGGATCATATGAAAAAAGAACTGGAAGTATATATTCATATTCCCTTTTGCGCCCGGAAATGCGCATACTGTGATTTTCTGTCAGCTCCGGCTTCTTCTGATACCATGCATCAGTATCTGGAAGCACTGCTGCAGGAGATCCGGGAGTTCCCGTGGGAAGAGGAATATGAGGTAAGTACCGTCTTTTTCGGGGGCGGGACGCCCTCCATTCTTCCGGCAGAATGGATCGGGAGAATTCTGGAAACACTGGAAGAAAGGCAAGGGAATGGGGGTTCTGACTATGCAGGGAGAGTCTGGAAACCTGTTCCCGCAGCTTCGGAATCGGTCTCTGCAAGAGAAATCACAATCGAATGCAATCCCGGCACAGCAGATTTTGAGAAACTCCGGGCATATCATGAGATGGGGATCAATCGTCTGAGTCTGGGACTGCAGTCCGCGGACGATCAGGAACTGAAATGTCTGGGACGGATTCACACATGGGAGGAGTTTCTCGACACATACCAGGCTGCCCGAAGAGCAGGCTTTGAGAATATCAATATTGATCTGATGTCAGCTCTGCCCGGCCAGACGGAGGCTTCCTGGGAGAGTACCCTGAAAAAAGTACTTGCGCTGAAGCCGGAGCACATCTCGGCCTACAGCCTCATCGTAGAGGAAGGCACTCCGTTTTATGAGCGCTACGAGGAGGATGTGAAACGGCGGGAGGCAGGAGAAGCATGTATTGCGCTTCCCTCAGAAGAAGAGGAACGCCGCATGTATGCGCTGACTGAGCAGTATCTCGCGTCAGCCGGGATGTATCGCTATGAAATATCCAACTATGCCAAGCCGGGATACGAATGCAGGCACAATATCGGCTACTGGAGGCGTACCGATTACGTGGGATTTGGTCTGGGCGCATCCTCCCTACTGAAAAATGTAAGATACCGCAATCCGGAAGATTTATCCTCTTATCTGAAAAGAGATTTTTCAGGCCGGGAAAAAGAAAAACTGACCATACCAGATCAGATGTCCGAGTTCATGTTTCTGGGACTGCGCATGACAGAAGGCGTCAGCGAACAGAAATATTCAGAGACCTTCGGCGTCAGGATGGAAGAAATATATGCAGAGCCACTTCGAAAACTAATCGATGAAAACTTGATCTGCCGAAAAAACGGTCAGGTGTATCTGACAGACCGCGGCAGAGACCTGGCGAATCCGGTGATGGCAGAGTTCTTGTTAGATTGAGGCTGATCTGCATTAAAAGTATTTTTATCGAATCAGTGTAGAATTTGTCTCTAAGTTTTTCACTTTTTTAGACGTATTGCGAAAAGTTTTTAGCATATGAAAGACAGCCCTCCACCATCCTGTTGTAGCAAAAGTTTACACAATATTTACATCTTAAAGGTTGCGTTTTTACTTCACTGCGGATAGAATAAGAAAGGTTGCAGAAGGAAAACCTGATCACGTTCGTGATCCCCTGGGAGGTAAGCAATGCGCAAAAAATCACATATTGCACTGGCACATTATCTGATCCGACAGGATTGTACAGAAAATATTCTGAAATATAAAAAAGCCTTTTATTTAGGTTCCATTCTTCCGGATCTGAGTCCGAAGATGTTTGCGGTTCCCCATGAGTACGTTTCTTCCTACACAGAGCTGCAGGCCCATATCCGCGGACTGACGGACGGATGGTATGCCCACAGCAATCCACATATGTTCTGGAGAAGACTGGGAGTTGTGCTTCACTATCTGGCAGATTATTTTACTTATCCCCATAATACTACATATGAAGGTTCTCTGGCAGATCACTGTATTTATGAGGGTGATATGAAGCATTCGCTCCGGGAATATGTGAAGACAGAAGAAGCTGAAAAAGTATTCCGGATGCAGAAATACGGAAAGGCACGTTTTGAATCAGCAGACGAGTTACTTTCTTATATAGAGAACATGCATGCCCGGTATCTCCAGTCAAAGCATACAGTGGAAAGCGACTGCCGCTGGATCGTGGAGATGTGTTCTCTTGTGCTGCTGTCCATCACCTATCTGATGGAGCAGAATGCCAGAAACGGAGTGATACAGCTGGGAGCATGGGTAGCATAAGGGAAAGTCAAAGTCAGCATAATACAAGAATAATTAATAGAATCAAATAATATAAATATGAATCAGATGGGACAGGTGTTCAGTTTCCAATTGGAAGAAGCTGCAGATCTGTCCTTTTTGGTTCTTTCAACTGGCCAATTCGCGCTATAGTTCACATTCGTCTAAAACAGTCATCATCTTTGCAGTTCACGCCCATTTGAAAACCAGCTGTCTGACCCGGGTATATCCAATCCGTCTGACCTGGTACAGTGAATAATAAATAACCAGCCATATCACTTGCCTGATTTCTCATCTGCTGCGTTGTCGTCAATCGACGATGCCAGCGCATCGCCTCATTCCTCCGCCTTGCATATGCGGAAATCATTCTGCGTGATATAGCCAGTTATTTATTGTTCACTGTACTCGAAACGGACGATCATGGGATCTGTCTGACTGAAAAGGACATTTTATGTCCTGCACAGGCAGACAAATCCCATGACTGTCCGGGACGGAGGCAGCACGTATGGATATACCCGGGTCAGACAGCGTCCGGTGAATGGTATCTCACTCGTTTTTGAAAAAAATGATTGTGTAATATGCTGAAGTTTGTTAAAATAGACACAGTTCTAGCCGTCGTATTGATATTAATATGTTTTTATACAGTTGAGGATACTGGGAAAGGAAGGAATCTATGGGACTTATTAGAGCTTTGGCAGGCGCGGTGGGAAGCACTCTGTCAGATCAGTGGAAGGAGTATTTTTATTGTGAGGCCATGGAGGCCGATGTGCTGGTATGCAAGGGTACCAAAAAGGTAAGCGGCCGTTCGTCCAACCGTCACAGCAGTGATGTGATCACAGATGGATCTGCCATTGCGGTAGCGGACGGTCAGTGTATGATGATCGTGGAGCAGGGAAAGGTTGTTGAGGTCTGCGCAGAGCCGGGCGTGTATACATATGACAGCGGCATCGCACCTACGATTTTCGCAGGCGACCTGGGTGAGAGCGTGAAGAGGACCTTCTCTGAGATCGGCAAGCGTTTTACCTTTGGAGGTCAGGCTGCTTCCGACCAGAGAGTTTATTATTTTAATACAAAAGAGATCATGGGCAATAAATATGGCACGCCGACACCGGTGCCTTTCCGCGTGATCGACCGGAATATTGGTCTGGATGTGGATATTTCCATCCGTTGTAATGGAGAATATTCCTATCGTATCGAGGATCCGATTCTGTTTTACACGAATGTCTGCGGCAATGTGGGGCAGGAGTTTACCCGTTCCGAGATCGAGAGCCAGCTGAAAAGTGAGCTTCTGACGGCGCTTCAGCCTGCGTTTGCCCGGATTTCCGAGATGGGAGTCCGTTACAGTGCACTTCCGGGTCACACGATGGAGCTTGCGGATGCGCTGAATGATGTCCTTTCGAAGAAATGGAAGGATCTGCGTGGTATCAGCATTGTTTCTTTCGGTGTGAATTCCGTATCTGCTTCCAAGGAAGATGAGGATATGATCAAGCAGCTGCAGAAGAGCGCTGTGATGAGAGATCCTTCCATGGCAGCAGCTCAGCTGGTGGGAGCCCAGAGCGATGCCATGCGTGCGGCAGCCTCCAATTCTGCAGGAGCCATGACCGGATTTATGGGAATGGGGATGGCTTCCCAGGCCGGTGGTATGAATGCTCAGGATCTGTTCGCCATGGGACAGCAGCAGGCAGCCATGCGTCAGCAGCAGATGGCATATCAGCAGGCGCCGCAGCAGCAGGCTCCTGCACAGCAGGGCGGCGCAGCACCGAAGGAGGGCAGCTGGACCTGTTCCTGCGGTACGGTGAATACCGGGAAGTTCTGTGTGGAATGCGGAGCATCCAGACCGGCTGAAGGATGGGTATGTTCCTGCGGAGCGGTAAATAAAGGAAAATTCTGCCCGGAGTGCGGAGCAAAACGTCCGGCGGGAGCTCCTGTATACCAGTGCGACAAGTGTGGATGGAAACCGGAGGATCCGGCACATCCGCCGAAATTCTGCCCGGAGTGCGGCGATCCTTTTACGGATGATGATTTAGTGCAGTAATAGAATGAGCCAATTTCGAATGGTAACCTGCATGTAAGACGGAGGTGAACTATGGCAGGAATATTAGAATACAAATGTCCTTGTTGCGGCGGCGCGATTGAGTTTAACAGTGCGGTGCAGAAAATGAAGTGTCCTTACTGTGATACGGAATTTGAGATGGACACACTGAGAGAATTTGATGATGCACAGATTCAGGAAGAGCATCAGCCTGACTGGAAAGAAGTGGAGCCGGAGCGTGAAGAACTGTCTGATGACGGTAATCTGGTCACTTATGTCTGTGAGTCCTGTGGCGGTGAGATCGTGGCGGATCGTACTATGGCGTCCTCCAGATGTCCATACTGTGATAATCCGGTGATCGCCATGAAGCAGCTGTCCGGTATGATGAAGCCGGATCTGGTGATTCCCTTTAAGCTGAATAAAGACCAGGCAAAAGAGAATCTCAAGAAGCATCTGCTGGGAAAGATCCTGCTTCCGAAAGCATTCCGCACGGAAAACAAGATCGAAGAAGTCAAGGGAGTCTACGTTCCTTTCTGGCTGTTTGACTGTGAGGCAGATGCGGATATCCGGTGCCGCGCCACGAGAGTGTCATGCTGGAGCAGCGGAGATTACGAGTATACAGAGACGTCCCATTATCTGGTCAGCCGTTCAGGAGAACTGGCTTTTGATATGGTGCCTGCAGATGGTTCCTCTAAAATGGCAGATGATCTGATGGAGTCCATCGAGCCGTACCGCTATGAGGATGCAGTGGATTTCCAGACGGCATATCTGGCCGGATATCTGGCGGATAAATACGATGTTTCCTCAGAAGAGTGTTATGAGCGTGTCAACAAAAGGATTGAGGAGAGCACCGAGCGGGCACTGATGAATACGATCCAGGGATACGCGACCTGTGTGCCGGAGTCAAAAGATATCCGTCTGAAACAGGGCGACATCCGGTATGCGCTGCTTCCGGTCTGGGTATTACATACAAAGTATAAAGGACAGCTGTACACCTTTGCCATGAACGGGCAGACCGGCAAATTTGTGGGAGATCTGCCTATGGATAAAGGAAAAGCCACCCGCATCATGGGTGGAGTGTTTGTGGCAGTGACTGCGGTGACGATGGCGCTTGTTACATTGCTGTTGGGATAGAAGGAGGAGAGCATGAGGGAAAAATACAGAGCATTGTGCCGCAGAGGGCACAGCAGACTGATTTATGGAATGATTTTGCTTTGCCTGCTTCTGTCATTTTCGGTGATTTGTGCATCTGCCCGGGACAGGAGAGTTGATGACGGAGCGGATCTTCTGACGGAGGCGGAGGAATCAAAGCTTCAGGAAAGGCTTGAGGAATTTATTGACAAGTATGACTGTGATATCGCAGTCACGACCACGGATTCGATCGGTGGAAAGACCCCGATGCAGTACGCGGATGATTATTATGAAGGACATGGTTACGGAATCGGTTCGGATCATGACGGACTGATGCTTCTGATCAGTATGGAAGACCGTGACTGGTATATCTGTACCTTTGGAATGGCTATTCAGGCGTTTACAGATTACGGGATCCAGGAGATCGGAGATATCATCGTAGAGCCTCTGGGAGACGGAGAGTATTATGATGCATTTATGCAGTTCTCAGATCTGGCAGATACGTTTGTGGCAGAGTATCAGAATGGAACCGCTTTTGATGTGGATCATACCTATCATGTTCCCATGTCTTTTGGTTTGAGGCTTCTGATCTCTGTGGCGGTTGGTCTGATCGCTGTATTGATCGTCTTTCTGGTACTGCGCGGACAGCTCAAATCCGTAGGATATGAGCGGGAGGCGGTCGATTATGTGAGACACGGAAGTTTTCACCTGAAGAGGGAAAAGGATCTGTTCCTCTATAAAAATGTTACGAGAACCAAAATTGAGAGATCTGAAAGCTCAGGCGGCAGCAGCACCCACAGTACCTCCAGCGGAGGAACTGCCGGCGGTGGCGGCGGAAAGTTCTGAGATTCAGTAGAATATTTGATTTGACAAGGATGTCATACCCGGAGCGTATCAGTTTTTCTGATGCGCTCTGATGTCGTGGAAAAAGAATGCCTGGAATTCAGGGATCCTGTGTGGAGATATTTTTCAGGGGGATTATGAAGCAATGAGACAAAAGGGTAATAACAGGAATACAGGAAACGGAATCACGGAAGGTGCAATCTGGAAGCAGCTTCTGTATTTCTTTTTTCCGATTTTGCTGGGAACATTTTTTCAGCAGCTTTACAATACCATTGATATGGTGATCGTGGGACGCTTTGTGGGAAAGGAAGCACTGGCCTGTGTCGGTGGTTCTGCCGGACAGATCATCAATCTGGTCGTGGGATTTTTTACCGGACTGTCAGCAGGGGCCGGTGTCATTATCTCACAGTTTTACGGAGCAAAAGATGCCGGAGGACTGAATGACGGCATTCATACGGCATATGCACTTTCTATTGCAGGGAGTATTGTATTTACGATACTTGGAATACTGATTTCACCTGTTATGCTGGGATGGATGAATACATCCGAAGAGCTGATGGAGGGTTCTGCCGTCTATCTGCGCATTTACTTTGCCGGTATTCTGTTTGTGTTTGTATACAATATCGGTTCAGGTATCCTTCGTGCGCTGGGCGATTCGAAACGTCCGCTTTACTATCTGATTCTGTGCAGTCTGGTCAATATCGTGCTGGATCTGGTGATGGTACTGGGACTGAAAATGGGAGTTGCGGGGGTAGCCCTTGCAACTGTGATGGCCCAGGGAGTCAGCGCCGTACTTGTGACCAGAGCGCTGATGAAATCACAGGATATCTACCGTCTTGAGCTTCGAAAGATCCGGTTCCACATGCATACGATGAGACGGCAGATGTATCTGGGACTGCCGGGGGGTTTTCAGTCCGTGATGTACAGTCTGTCAAATATCATTATTCAGTCTGCCGTCAATGTGTACGGGACGAATGCCACGGCGGCATGGGCAGCCATCGGAAAAGTAGACGCCATATTCTGGATGATCAGCGGAGCTTTCGGAGTGTCTATCACCACTTTCGTAGGGCAGAATTACGGAGCAGGAAAGATGGATCGTGTGGAAAAAGGAGTGAAGATCTGTCTGGGAATGGATCAGGCGGCTTCCATACTGGTAAGTGCCCTGCTGCTGGTATTCCGTTATCCGCTGCTTGGTATCTTTACCTCCGATCTGGAAGTGATACGGATCGGGGCTCATTTCATGGAAATGCTGGTACCATGCTACGTCATTTTCAGCTTTATTGAGATATTCTCCAGTGCCCTGCGTGGAACCGGAGATGTGATCATTCCCATGATCCTGACACTGTTTGGAGTCTGTCTGCTGAGGATCGTGTGGATCTTTCTGGCAGTGCCCGTCTGGCCGTCACTGGATACGATCGTGTTCAATTATCCGCTGACCTGGGGAGTGACGGCAGTGCTGTTTATTCTGTATTACAGGAAAAAGATTCATAGAATAGCTGTGAGCCGTAAATAGACAGTCGATTTTCAAAATATGGTAACTGTTCAGAGCCAAGCAAAATATGAAAAAACAGCCGCCGGCTTCGGACATATTTATCGTGTCCGGGGCTGGCGGCATTATACATTATATCAGAATCAGTTATCTTCCGGTGTACCTTCTGTGCTGTAAACCTGACGCTTACGTGCCATTTCATCGCTTTCCAGATACTCATCGTAGGTGGTGATCTTGTCGATCAGCTTGCCGTTGGGCAGGATCTCCATGATACGGTTGGCGGTAGTCTGGACGATCTGATGGTCGCGGGAGGAGAAAATCTCTACACCCGGGAACTTGATCATGCCGTTGTTGAGTGCTGTGATGGACTCCATGTCCAGATGGTTGGTGGGTTCATCAAAGATCAGCACATTGGCGCCGGAGATCATCATCTTGGAGAGGAGACAGCGGACACGCTCACCTCCGGAGAGTACCTTCAGCTTCTTCACGCCGTCTTCACCGGCGAAGAGCATACGTCCCAGGAAACCGCGGACATAAGTGGCATCCTTGATCTCGGAATACTGGGTCAGCCAGTCTACGATGGTCAGATCATTGTCAAATTCTCTGGTGCTGTCCTTGGGGAAGTAGGCACGGGAGGTAGTGACGCCCCACTTGAAAGTACCTTCGTCCGGCTCCATTTCACCCATCAGGATCTGGAAGAATACGGTCTTGGCCAGCTCGTTGCCGCCGACGAAGGCCACTTTGTCATCGTGTCCCAGGGTGAAGGTGATATTGTCAAGCACTTTCACGCCGTCGATGGTCTTGGAGAGATTTTCCACCATGAGGACTTCATTACCGATCTCACGGTTCGGGCGGAAATCAATGTACGGATATTTACGGCTGGAGGGCTTGATCTCATCCAGCTGAATTTTTTCCAGAGCACGTTTTCTGGAAGTTGCCTGCTTGGATTTGGAAGCATTGGCAGAGAAACGGGAGATGAACTCCTGCAGCTCCTTGATCTTTTCTTCTTTCTTCTTGTTGGCTTCCTTCATCTGGCGGATCAGCAGCTGGCTGGACTCATACCAGAAGTCGTAGTTGCCGGCATAGAGCTGGATCTTGCCGTAATCAATATCTGCAATGTGTGTACAGACCTTATTCAGGAAGTAACGGTCATGAGATACCACAATGACAGTATTTTCAAAACTGATCAGGAACTCCTCCAGCCAGTTGATGGCATCGAGATCCAGGTGGTTGGTAGGCTCGTCCAGAAGCAGGATATCAGGATTGCCGAAGAGAGCCCGGGCCAGCAGCACCTTTACCTTTTCATTACCATTCAGATCCTTCATCATAGCGTAATGAAGTGAAGTGTCGATGCCGAGACCATTCAGAAGAGATGCCGCGTCAGACTCGGCTTCCCAGCCGTTCATCTCGGCAAATTCGCCCTCCAGCTCGCTGGCGCGGATACCGTCTTCCTCTGTAAAATCTTCCTTGGCATAGATGGCGTCCTTTTCCTTCATGATATCGTAAAGTCTCTGATTTCCCATGATGACCGTATCAAGGACAGGAAATTCATCATATTTAAAATGATCCTGCTCCAGTACGGAGAGACGCTGGCCGGGTGTCATCGTCACGTCACCCTTGGTAGTGTCGAGCTTTCCGGAAAGAATTTTCAGAAAGGTGGATTTGCCGGCGCCGTTGGCACCGATCAGACCGTAGCAGTTTCCCTCCGTGAATTTGATGTTGACATCCTCAAAGAGAGCTTTCTTACCAATTCTGAGTGTCACATTATTTGCACTGATCATTTGATAACCTCGTTTTCTTTCACAATTTCTGTTCTGTTATAATAAACGCATCGTTCTTATTGTAACGGAAAACAGAAAAAATGCAAGTAGGAAAAACGATATTTATTCAGGAACTGCATTGTGCATATTTTTTAGGCGTCATTCCCACTGTTTTGGAAAAGGTTTTTAAAAAATTACTGTAGTCGCGAAAGCCGCACAGCTCGGCTGTTTCGCTGACAGAATGCCCGGTACCAAGCAATAATTTGGCTCTGGAAATACGTTTGGCACTGATATATTTATTGATGGTGGTCCCGGTGGCGGCTTTGAAGATCCGGCACAGATAAGAAGGACTCAGGAAAAACTTTTGGGAGAGCAGTTCGATCGTCAGCTCCGCCTGAAGATTTGAGTCGATAAAACTCAGGATCTGGTTCGTCTGGGAAGTAAACTGTTCATTTCTGGTACAAAACTGAGCATTCTGATCTGCCTGCCGGAGAAAGAGCTGGTTCAGATAAACCATAAGCTCCGTGAACAGCGCTTTTTCCAGGAGATCCGTTCCATATCCCTGCAGGGCGGAAAGCCTGCGGATATACTGCAGAAACTGTTTCTGCTCTTCTTCCGTCAGAGAAAGCCTGTGCCCGACACCTTCCGACCTCATGGAAAAACAGCAGTTCAGATCAGTATCAGAAGAACTGAGCTCATTCAGATATTCCGGAAAGACAGACAGCACGATCCGCTCATGAGGCTGCCCGTCCGCCTGAGCCGGAAAATGACTCTCGTACTGATTGATAAAGAAAATATCCCCCGGCTGGATGGGATACACATGCCTGTCGATCAGAAACTGCTTCCCGCCGGAGACAGAAAAATTAATCTCATAATTATCATGAATATGGATCGCCCCATTTCTGGGGAATTCATTCGTATACAAATGCGCAACCGAAAACGACCGGCTCTCCAGACAGGTACGGATCGCATCCTTGCAGGAACTCAGGATTTCCATGGTATGATACCTCCCTTCGATATATAGACAGTGAGTGATATATTGTACACCAAAATGCGGATTAATTGATTCGATTTGTAAAATCATGAAGCCTGATTATATGACTCACACTGTGTTTGACTTGTTAGCGTAGTCTTGTTATCACTTATTACTATTATATGAAAAAGTACATGATTTGCAATATTTTGTTCAATATAAGACAAGAAATAGAAATAAAGGTATTGTATAATCTGCTGAGCGTCGTTAGTCGGAGTTGGTCGTTAGCTTGCCGAAGCGTTACCCGCGTTTGCGTGAGGCATCCCAAAGCGGCACAGGGCGTCGCAGATATATAAAAGGAAGGAGCCAAAAATTATATGAACGCAGCAGAACTTTTCAACATCGAAGGCAAAAAAGCAATCGTGACAGGAGGTACCCGGGGTCTTGGATACGGCATGGCAGAGGGTCTGATGGAAGCAGGATGTGAGGTGGCAATTGTCGGCACCTCAGATAAGGTATATGGAGTGGCAGAAGAATTCTGCAGCAGGGGCTTTCGGTGCCATGGAGTGAAGGCCGATCTGGCGGTGCGCAGTGAAGTATACCGTGGATTTGAAGAATGTGTGGAAAAGCTGGGGGGAGACCTGGATATTCTTGTGACGGCTCACGGCATTCAGAGACGTCACAGTGCAGAAGAGTTCCCGCTGGAGGACTGGGACGAGGTGATCAGCGTGAATCTGAATTCTGTGTTTATTCTCTGTCAGGAGGCCGCAAAGCGGATGCTTCCGAAGGGATATGGAAAAATCATCAATATCGCTTCCATGATCTCCTGGTTCGGCGGACAGACGATCCCGGCTTATGCGGCAGCCAAGGGAGGTGTGGCACAGCTTACGAAGGAGATGTGCAATGACTGGATGTCCCGCGGAATCAATGTGAATGCCATTGCACCGGGCTATATGGCTACCGAGATGAATACAGCCCTTCTGGACCCGGAAAATCCCAGATATCAGCAGATCACGAACCGGATTCCGGCCGGCCGCTGGGGAACCGGAGATGACATGAAGGGGGCATGTATTTTCCTCGCGTCTCATGCCAGCGATTATCTGGGAGGAGCCATTTTGCCTGTTGACGGAGGGTATCTGGTGAAGTAAAAGTGATTGCGGCAGATCATACACTTCATGTATTGTATCTCTCTTATCCGGTGTCCTGGATCCTGACGTAGAGTGTACACTTTATCTGCTATCTGTATGTGAAGAGGAGAATGAGAATGGTGAAGTAAGAGAGATGCAGGAGAAACAGCAGCACCGGTGCGCTGCAGTTC
>JAQXWO010000275.1 GCA_029225485.1 Lachnospiraceae bacterium | reverse complement strand
CAGGTATTCAAAATAATCATATGGTTTCA
The DNA here is from genome assembly GCA_029225485.1 of Lachnospiraceae bacterium. GTDB lineage: Bacteria > Bacillota > Clostridia > Lachnospirales > Lachnospiraceae > Choladousia. Next base: position 3,103 of record JAQXWO010000275.1, on the reverse strand, counting down.
GGTTGTTGGCTTTTGCCGTTTCTGCAATGCTGTATATAATGGCACTCGATTTTGCCCCCGTAACCGTATCGATCATGACCCAGTTCCTCTTGCCGATGCAGAATCCACGGATTGTATATGCCGGTCAATCTGGACACGCTGCACGGTGAAACTGGACCACCTCGCCGTTAATTCAGGACCATCCTGCCGGATGGCTGTACCACCCGATATTTTGTCTCCTATAATGATAGATGGCACACACATGTGTGACTATCATTTACAGGAGGACGATAATTATGGTGAATTATCGAGAAATCCTGAGGCTTCACAGTCTCAACTATTCGCAGCGGGAGATTGCTGCCAGTGTCCACAGTTCCCGCAGTACAATCCAGGAGGTACTCAGCCTTGCATCAGCACTCAAAATCAGCTGGCCGCTTACCCCGGAGATAACCAATGCAGCTCTGCAGTCTCTGCTTTATCCTGAAAGGGCTGAAAAAAACACAGACCGCATGATGCCGGACTTTCCAAAGATCCACAGCGAACTTGCCAAAAAAGGGGTTACCCTTTCACTTCTCTGGACAGAGTACTGTACAGAAGCACATGCTGCCGGTAAAATCCCGTACATGAGCACACAGTTCGGTGACCTTTACCGTAAATGGGCGCAGGTCAGTAAGGCAACCATGCGTATCCAACGAAAACCTGGTGACACCTTTGAAGTGGACTGGGCGGGAAAGACGATTGATATTTATGACCGGGTTACGGGTGAAATAACCCCGGCCTATCTGTTTGTAGGTGTCTTATCCTGCAGCGGTCTTATTTACGCGGAGGCTTGCATGGATATGAAGGCAGAAAACTTCATTAGCTGTCATGTGCATGCCTATGAATACTTCGGAGGCGTAACCCGCTTACTGGTTCCTGATAATCTTCGTGCCGGTGTTACAAAAAATACCCGGTATGAAACGGTTATTCCGCGGGCATACCGTGAAATGGCTGAATATTATGATACCGCCATTGTTCCTGCCCGGGTGAAGGCCCCTGATGACAAGCCAAATGCGGAGGGGTCAGTAAAATTTGCAACGACCTGGATACTGGCTGCAATCAGGAACTACCATTTCTTCTCCCTTGAAGAAGCAAAGCTGGTGGTTGCTGAAAAACTGGAAGAACTGAATGACAGACCTTTTCAGAAGCGCGTTGGAAGCCGCCGGTCTGCCTACGAAAATGAAGAAAAGGAATTCATGCAGCCTCTCCCCAATGCCCCTTATGAACCTGCAGTCTGGGCAACTGCAAAGATCCAGAACGACTATACGGTCTTTGATGGGCTTAACAGATACTCTGTGCCGTTTGACCTGATTGGTGAACAGGTTGATATCCGGCTGACTAAAAACACTGTGGAAGTATTTTTTCATGACAGCCGCGTTGCTTCCCATGTACGCAGAAAGAAAGCACAAAGGGATGCATTTATGATTCCGGAGCATATGCCTGAAGCTCACAGGAAATATCTCTCTTATAACAGGGATGCTTTCCTGTCGTGGGCTGAGCTGGCCGGGCCATCCGTATTGAGAACCGTCCAGTGCTTCCTGGACTCCGGTAAAGAGCCTGAGCAGGGATATAAGTACTGTGCCAGCCTTATGAAAGCAGCTGACCGTTATGGACAGTTACGTGTGGATGCAGCCTGTGAGCGTGTGTTGTCTTTTTCATCCCTGCCTACACTGAGGAACATCCTTACTGTCCTGAAAAACGGGCAGGACAAGGTGCCTTTAAATAAGGAACCGGATGTGGAGGCCAAACCAGTCAGGCGCAGTCAGGGAATCACCCGTGGTGCCAATGCCTTTCGGAAGGGAGGTGCAAACGCATGATCAACGAATCCACGAAAGATATACTGAAAGCAATGCGCTGTACTTCCATGGCTGCAGAGTTTGAAAAGCAGCTGAAAGACCCGGATACTTACAGTCATCTTGGTTTTGAGGAACGGTTCGGCCTGATCGTAGATGCAGAATGGAACCGCCGGCAGTCCAACAAACTGGCAAAATGTATCCGCGATGCCGGATTTGCCACTTCCGGAGCTTCCATGGAGGGAATTGAATACCATCCTGACCGCAGGCTGGATAAAGCACAGATGATGCGTTTTGCCACCTGCAAATACATCGAGGAGGGGCACCATATCATCCTGAGCGGAGCCAGCGGCGGTGGGAAGACTTACATTGCCTGCGCACTTGGCAATGCAGCCTGCCGTAAGTTTAAAAAAGTCCGCTACGTAAGAATGCCGGAACTGCTTGATGAACTGAATGTGGCTAAAGGAACCGGAACTTTCAAAAAGGCTATTGATTCGTACCGAAAAGCAGATTTACTTATTCTGGATGAATGGCTGATACGGCCTCTGGTCAGACAGGAATCCTATAATCTGCTGGAGATTGTAGAGGCACGGGCTAACAGTCCCAAAGGTTCCATGATCTTCTGCACCCAATACCGGGCGGATGAGTGGTATGGCCGGATTGATCCGGAATTTGCGGAAGGCAGTGCGATCTCGGAAGCAATCATGGACCGGATTATCCACAACGCTTATGACGTTTTTATCGATGGAAAAATATCCATGCGCAAACGTCACGGCCTTAATAATGAGACAGAAAGCGGGGTGACAGCAGATGATTGATTCCGATTTTAACATCGCGGATTACTGCGCTGAAGCAGATGAATGCGAACTCATCCTTTCGTTCTGCCAGTTGGTTGATACGATGATAAAAGACATACAGCATCTGGAAGCAGAATGTGTCAGAACCAGGTATCAGCTCAGTAAGCATCTGGAAGAGCCGGAAGATCTGTATTATCGCAGCAACATCCTGTCCGGCCTGAGGACACCCTATTATGATAGTCTTGCATATCAGATGTATATGGCAATCTATTATGATGGAGGAGATCCTTTATCATTTAGAGAATGGACATCTGCTATCAACCGTTTGGCAAAAGGGTTTGAAGATGATCGGTTTTAACCAGTAGATTTATGTACTGCAGGAAAACTGCAGTGCCCTGCCGGATGGTACAGCCATCCGTTTAGATGGTACAGTATCACCGGCAGGGTGGTCCAGATTTAGCGTGCAGTTGGTCTTGAATTAGCGGTATATACATT
>JAQXWO010000274.1 GCA_029225485.1 Lachnospiraceae bacterium | reverse complement strand
ATAAATTGGTATGATTCGATAAGATTGTCTCATAGGCAGCACTCGCACCCCCATCCTTTTTGCACTACAAGTTTCTCTGTGTCCTTTTCTTCCCGATACGCCTCCATCATCAGCTCCGCCGTTCTTCTGATCCCGTCAAATCCATACAGACCTTCTCCCTGTACCAGATTGACAAAGTGACGGCTTCGGCTGAAATAGGCTGCTTTCTGTCCAATGGCAAGTACTTCCTCACTGCCACCTCTTGGCAGTACACGCATCTTCACCTGAATGGTTGCGATCAGCTCAAGTTCCGGTGCATGCTCCTGCAGCCAGATAAACTCGTCTTTTTCTTCCGGGCTGATTCCATCCAGATAAACTGCTTTCACACAAAAGCCATGCGTCAGAAGCAGCTTTGCCAGTCCAAGGGGTCTTGGATGATACAGATAGTCCAAAGTGATGGGCATATCTTTGATCAAATCTTTTGCTCTTGTCAATGCCCCCTCACAGTTTTCTCGTTCATGCGCTAATTCGTTTTCTGTTAATTCTGGCAGTCCAAGTACATCTGTCAGCTGCTTTAGCTGTCTCTCAATCTCATCATAGTCAAAACTGCCCGGCAAATACAAACGTTTACGTCCCAGACGCTCTGCCTGTGTCTCCATTCCGTATTTTCCTGCCGGATAGCAGTCGATAAACAGACTGCCTTTGCTCATATCCAGCAGATCCTGCCATGTTTTACAGGCAGGTAATTCCTGCACTGTATACTCATATCGTTTCAATAAACGCTTAATATCACTGCTCTCATCCAGCGCAAAATCACTACCAAATACAGATACTGTTTTCGCATTTGGTTCGCAGACCGGAAGCGGATCATACATTGCTTTGCGCAGTTTCTGATCCGGAGTTAATCCATGCTTCTGCATGATCGGATCCATATAACAGCGGATAAAGCAGATATCCGGGAAACGATGCTCCAGTTCACTGTAAATGTAATCCAGATTGCTTCCCACAAAATGGTGCAGACAGACTGTAAACAACAAAACCGCCTTCGGATGATCCCCGCGTTTGTTCAGCACATCTGTCACACCCTCAATGGTAATATCTTCCAGGTTGCTGTTTAAAAGATCCTGCTCTTCCAAAATGACGAAGGAAAAACGGTCTGCTGCATTCATTTCTGCCGCTGTCAGCACGACACCACGCATACAGTTATCTGCACAGACATAGATCTGAATGGATTCCGGGACCTGCATCCCTGTATGTACAATATTCCAGTTGCCATGCACCGGAGAATTATATTCCAGCTCCGAAGCAAATGGCGCCGGGAAGGAAGCATCTTTTATTTTTACCACTGCGCCTTTCGGATCAACCGTTTCACCCATACGACGTAACATTACACATCCTCCTGTGTCTGTCCATTCATGCATTCATTTATATGTTCATTCATACGTTCGTCCGTATATTTATCCATATGCTCGTCTATATATTTATCCATATGCTCATCCATACATTTATGCATATATTCATCCCTTACAGCATCGTTTTCATCTTTCAAAACACCACCACATATCCGGTACATCTGCACCGCAAGTGCACGGTATTCCTCTGCCATTTCACTTTCAGGATAGCACTCCATCAATGTTTTCTGCTGTTCTTCCGCCAACGCTACCTGACTGCTGTGTGATAACGTACCAATGACTGCTGTCTGGAAATCATCTGCCAGTTCTGCCACTTTTTCTTCTTCCCTCGGAACATCCCTGCGGTTCAAAATCAGTCCGCCAAGCCCTGCATATCCACGATTTTTAAAGTTCTGCACTGCCATGGCGATATTTGCCGCCGCATGAATCGCCATATTTTCCCCGGATGTAAGAATAAATACTTTGTCAGCGTAACCATTTCGCATCGGCATGGAAAATCCTCCACAGACTACATCTCCAAGTACATCATATAAAACCACATCCGGTTTGTATACCTCATAGGCTCCCAGTTCTTTCAGCTTTTCCAGCGCCGTGATGATTCCACGACCTGCACAGCCAAACCCTGGCGTCGGTCCTCCGGCTTCCACACAGATGACATTATTAT
>JAQXWO010000273.1 GCA_029225485.1 Lachnospiraceae bacterium | reverse complement strand
GCCCACATACTGTCCGTTCAGCCAGAGCGCCAGCCCGCTTTCTGCCCCCTGGAAGGAGATAAATACCCGTTTCCCCTCCATGCCCTCCGGAAGCGTAAAATATTTCACATAGCTTGCGGTAGGGTTGAACCGGGTCGGGATCTCTCCCGGCACGATCTCCTCCCGACCATCCCAGGGATACTGCACATTCGCATACTGAGGCACATCATAGCCCTCCATCTGAATATGGGCCGGCACACGGATCTCATCCCAGGACCTGCAGCAGTAATCCATCTGCTCAAAGCCCTTCACCGCACTCTCATAATTCTTTGCATAAGAAAATTTCCACAATCCGTTCAGCGAATACACAAAGCTGCTTTTTCTGTCCAGTGCTTCCGGAACCGATGCATAGCAGACGTGGTCCGAGTGGGCAGGAAGCCGGTTTTCACAGAAAAACTGCGGATCTTTCACTTTACTGTAATCGAAATTCATATCAAATATCCTCCTTATAAACTAATACATCGGAAAACAAACAACTGACATACCTGATCAGCTATTTATTTTCCGATGTGCCTGTCTCATGTTTCCTATTTTACTGCACCGGTAATACCTTCTGCAAAGCTCTTCTGGAGCAGGAAGAAGATGATTACGGTGGGCAGTGTACAAATCAGTACACCAAGCATCAGCATACCATAGTCAGTCACATATCCTTCGATCAGGTTGGCAACCAGCATCGGCATGGTCTGTGAATCGTTGTTCGTCATGATTACCTTCGGCCACAGGTAGTTGTTCCACGCATTCATAAATGTGATCGTCATGGCTGCCGCATAAGTGGAGCGCATAGTGGGGAAAAACATCCTGGTGAAGATACCGAACTCGCTCAGTCCGTCCAGTCTCGCCGCCTCTATGATCTCATGCGGGAAAGAACGGGCGCTCTGACGGAACATCATAATCAGAAACGGAGTCGAGATCGTCGGAAGAATAAATCCCAGGGTACTGTTCAGAAGTTTTGCCTTGGAAAACATCTGAAACAGGGGAATCATGGTCGCTGCAAAGGGTACCATCATGGCAAGAAGAATGATATTCATCACAAAGTCCTTGCCCTTGTCATGGTAGATCTCAAAGCCATAGCCTGCCAGTGAGCAGACAAACAGAGAGATCAGCGTCAGGATAATCGAATACTTAAAGGAGTTAAACAGAGAAGCTCCCAGATTCTGACTTGCGATCAGATTCTTGAAATTATCTATGATGTATGTACCCGGAATCAGTTTTCCCTTGATGACGTCCACACTTTTATTTGTCGCCGCACACGCCATCCAATACAGCGGGAACACGGAAATAAGTGACATAATCGTCAAAAATGCATACTGAAAAATCTTTTTGCCCTTACTCACGTTTATCACCTACTTTCATCTGCACCAGAGCCAGGATCGCCACAAGAATCAGGATCAGATAGGACATGGCAGCCGCGTATCCGAAGTTGGGCGTATATTTAAACGACATATTGTATATGTAATGTGACATGGTGATTGTTGCATTGGAGGGTCCGCCGTTGGTCAGGTTGACAGACTCGTCGAAGAGCTGCAGTGTACCGTTGGTAGACATAATCGTCGTCAGCAGGATCGTCGGCTTCAGCAGCGGCACAGTGATCTTCCAGAAGGACTGGAAGGGTGACGCTCCGTCGATTCTGGCTGCCTCATAAACTGAATAATCAATATTCTGCAGGCCGGACAGATAGAATACCATGTTGTATCCCGTCCATCTCCAGATCAGAGCGATAATGATGACCGCCCTCGCCGTGGTCGGATTGGCCAGCCAGTTGATGCCCTGGTCAATAATATGAAGCTTCATCAGGAAGGTATTGACAAAACCATCCATGGCAAACAGCGTACGGAACACGATGGCATAGGATACCAGTGATGTCGCACAGGGCAGGAAAATACAGGTACGAAACAGGCCCTTGAATTTCAGATCCTTGTTGTTCAGCATAGACGCCAGAACCAGCGCCAGGATCAGCATGATCGGCACCTGAATGATCAGATACAGGAAGTTGTTTTTCAGGGCGGTCATAAAGACCTTATCCTGAAACATTCTCTGGTAGTTAAACAGTCCGGCCGGCTTCATATTGGCACCAATACCGGTCTGGAAAGAAAGAATCAATGCCTTGACCATCGGCACAAAACTCATGATCAGAATCAGGATCGCTGCCGGAGCAAGGAATCCCCAGCCGGTCAGATTGTGCCTTTTGCTCAGAGACATTTTTTTCCTCTTTGAAGCATTCATCTTATATTCCCTCCTTTTTATGATATTTGTCAGAGTATCAGAAAAAATCTGCACGGTCTGTTTTTCTATTCTGTTGATACTCTGAACTGGTGTTTCAAAAGGAGTGGGGTACGGTCCGCGATGAACCATCCCCCACTCCTGCTCATTCCAAATCAATTTTCAGGATGAAGTACAGCTCCTGTCTGTGAGCTGCCTCACATCTAAGATTACATACCCATTGCAAAGGAGATCGTATCCTGTGCTGTCTGAAGCTCTGCATCTACATCAGCGCCTGCAACTACGTTTGTGATAGCTGTTGCGACAGCATCACGTGCTTCGTAGTAGTATACGCCTGTGTTGTTGCTCGGAACCTTGCCTGCAAACTCAGTGATCTTTGCAAAGATTGCATCTCCGCCGAAGAATTCCTGCGGCTCTGCGTATACATCGCTCTCACCTGCCGGGAGGTAGGTAGCCAGTGCGCCGGAGCTCGGAAGGATCGTCTCATACAGTTCTACGCTGCCTGCGAATGTGCTGTTCAGGAAGTCGAAAGCCAGCTCCGGATTTGCACACTTGGTAGTAACTGCCCAGCTGGATCCGCCATTGTTGGAGTAGTTGGTAGCGCCTTCTACATTCTCAAGTGCCGGCATATTGGTGATGCCCCATTTTCCGGACTGTTCTTCTGTCGTCTGGATAGATGCCAGGATCCAGCAGCCATTGATCGTACCTGCAACGTTCTCATTTGCCATGGTTCCGATGTACTCATCCCAGCTGTTTACTTCGATCAGAACACCTGCTTTTACAAGCTCTGCATAAGTATTCATAACTTCCTTCAGTGCTGCATTGTCTACCATATTCGGATTGCCTTCTTCGTCGAAGCAGCTTGCGCCTGCGGACTGAAGCATCATCATGATCAGGTCAGACTCGCCTGCCTGCATGGAAAGCAACGGCTTGCCGGTCTTCTCAAGAACGACTTTGCCTTTCTCAAGATAATCAGACCATGTAATGTCTGTAAAGTCATCCAGTGTAAATCCTGCTTCTTCCAGGATATCGGTACGATAAGCTGCTACTACTGCGCCGTTATCAAAGGGAACGCCGTAATTCTTGCCGTCTACTACGGAATATGCAACCTTTGCTGCACCAAACTGTGAAAAATCAATACCGGAATCGGTCAGATCTGCAAATACGTCCGGGAAGCTGATCTGATTCTTCTGGAATGCGTTGTCCTGCATCAGGAAAATATCCGGAAGTGTATCAAGATCTCCGGAAGTAGCGGCTGTCGTCAGCTTTGTCTGAACGTCTGCCCAGGGTGTCTCTACGATCTCCAGAGAGAAATCCGGATGATCTGCCTGATAGATCTTCTCTGCTTCCTGCATTGCATAGATATTGAACGCCGGATCCCAGCACCATACAGTCAGAGTATTGTCACCCTCTGCAGATACAGGAATGCATGCAAGTCCTGCGACCATAGCTGTGGTCATTGCCAAACTGATTAACTTTTTCGCCTTCATTTTGTGTCCTCCTTATTTTCAACTTTTCGCCACACCACCGGAGAAATTTCACCCCAAGAATATTGTATAAGATGTACAAGATATTCTCTTTTTTCTCCGTTTGTTGTTCATATTATACTACACTTATGTGCTATATGTCATCATATTCGATTATATACTTCTCATTTTCAACTATTTATATACATTTACACTATCTATCCCTGTCTTTTTCTGTCTATTTCTGGCAGAAAGCACATGCCAAAGAAAGAAGCAAATTATGATTTATTCTTCTTTCTGTCTTTACAAGCTTCTATGCATTACAAAAACTGTACAGAAAGCACAAAAAGGCCGGTTTCTACCAGCCCTCATGCATCTCGATCACCTTCTCCTGAAGACGCCATTCATACGCCTCAGGCTGCTTTTTCCACTCATTGGGGGATGCTCCCGTGATCTTTCGAAAATTCCGGTTAAAAGTGGCAAGGCTCGAAAATCCGCACTTGACCGCCACATCGGAAATCGGCTCATTCGTCTTCTTCAGCCGCTCACAGGCCATCTTCACACGCACCTGATTGATATAATCCACCGGATGCATTCCCATGCACCGCACAAACAGCCGCCGGAAATGAGTCTCACTCATGTGACATGCCCCTGCCAGATCACCGATGCGCAGCGGATGATCGTAATAATCTCCCACATACTCCAGCGCCCGGGCAATCTGCACCTGCTCCGGCTTCTTCAGACGAAACAGCTCCTCCCTTTTTTCCGAATGTTCAGCCGCATACCGGGAGATCTCCACAAACAGCGCCTTCATGAGACCATATACCGATTCCGCATACATCTCCCTGTGATCCCGCATCTCTCCCAGCACCCTGCGGATCAGCGCCGCCATCTCCGGCTGTCTCTCCTGGGTCGTGCAGATCGCCTGCCGCCCCAGCCGCTCCATTACCAGCTCCGCCTGCCGCTTCTGACCTCCAAAAAGCTGATGCACCATCTTCTCCGCGTCTACAAACAGATACTCCCACCGGTTCGTCACCTGACGCACCCCATTGGTCGTGTGGGGATAATTTTTCGGAAGCACCGTGATCACTCCCGCCTCATACGGGTAAACCGTGTCCTCAAACACCAGCTCTCCGCGGCCCTCATAGCAGTATCCGATCTCCAGGAGATTATGAAAATGCAGATCTGTGATGGGCTTATCATTCTCATCATATCCGTACGGACGGATCCACGCATCCCCCAGAAGAGCCAGAAGAGGCTCACCGTGAGGAACTTCATAATAGCGAAATTCTACTTTTCCTTTTTTTCTTGGCATAGCTCAGTTCCTCCAGATCAAAAATACTCCCTCAGCACCAATTCCGTAATCCCCTGATTCTGCCCCATCTCAATACGTTTGACCTTCGGTTCTCTTCCATAGCTGAATTCTTCCCGGATCCCGCTGCGGATCCGGGTGCCTCCATGATATCCGTGGATCACGCGGATCCGGTAGACACTTTTTCCCGCATGTGATACCTGATTTGCCACTGCTTTCACGGCTTCCTCCACGTTCAATCCATGGACGTCTATCTCGATAATTCCCGATGTCATCATTTGTCATCTCCAGATTGTTTGATTTATTACTGTTTACTATATCAGACTGCAGGGCCTGTTTCAACTCCCCAGACTTGATGATTTTTACAAGAATACGCATGGATGAATATATCAAAAAAGCTGCGATGTCAAGATCAGCAGGTCTTTCATCGCAGCTTTTCGTTTTTATAATTCTCTTTTACAGAAGTCCCTTCAGCGGATTCACCGACGCATCAAAATCCAGCGGACTGTTTTTCGAATCGCTGGGATCGCGGTCTGCCTGACCCGGCAGATTCCAGTGGGAGAAGGAGATCTCGCTCTGATACTCTTCCGGTGTTTCTCCTGCCGGATGGCGCAGGAAGAGTTCCTCCGGTGTCCGGGACAGTTTCGCACGCTCCCCGTCGGAAGCCCACAGTTCATCAAAATTCACCTGCGGCAGGATCCGGGTCTGATAATCGGCAAAGAGCTTTTTATCTTTGTCATCATGTCCCAGTGCCAGATCGTGCATATAGGTATTGTTTTTAAATGCCGGAATCTGGTACAGCTCTCTTGCGTAACCCCAGATGTTCTTATAATCCACTATACGGTGCTTGCAGGGACCGATGTTTTTATAGTAGCTCACATCCCAGCGCACGATCGTCACGAAGAAGCGGATGTCCGCATCGGTGATATAGTCGCCGAACAGAAAACGGTTGGTCTCCAGACGCTGTTCCAGCTTGTCCATGGAATCGTAGAAATCCTCAAATGCCTCATTATATGCGGACAGAGACTGGCAGAATGCCATCCTGTAATGGCCGTTGTTAATATGAGGAAACAGCCAGTCATTGAACTGATCGATCTCTCTTCTGTATTTTACGGGGTACAGATCCGGTGCGTCCTCCGGCTGAAATTTGCGGAACTGCACCTCGATATAGTTCGACAGTCTGTGGTAATCATTGTTGACAGCCTTTTTCTCTACCACATCCACCAGAGTCGGCGTCGTCGCTCTTCCCTTAAAATCCGGGTTGGCTTTTTTGTAAAACTCACTTAGAAAATGAACCCCTGTGATCGGATCCTGAAATCCTTCGCTGTCCCGGAATCCATGACCATATTTATTGGTCTCTCCCGTGTGAGTACACAACTGGTCTTTGATCACATCCTGAAGCCCCAGCAGATCTCTGGCGATCACCGGCCGGTTGGACCAGTTGCAGCCCTTTGCCCAGTAGATCGCATAGCGATCCTTTTCCGCTTTCAGTTCTCCCTCTTTGTCACCAAAGGGCGTAATAAAACTGTTGGGCTGACGAACGAAGGCTCCCGTCTCGTCGATCTCGTTTTTGGTCTCCATCGGTCTCGGCGGCACCTGCGCCTCCCGGGCAAACTGTTCTGCCAGCGCATCGGTATATAATGTCTCTGCTTTCTTTTCCTCTTCCTGTGGTACAAAACTGCAGCATCCCATAATGTAGTTCCTCCTGACACATCTGTCTTTTTCTATGTTATAAACGTACTGTTTTTTATCTCAAATCTATTTCCCGGCCAGTCATCCAGACCGAATCATATCACGTACTCCGGATGGGCATTCAGGAACATCTTCTGCAGAAATTCCCGTGTCCTCTGATTCTGCGGATGTTCAAATACCTGCTTCGGGGTCCCGTCCTCCACCACGTGTCCTTTGTCCAGGAAAATGACCCGGTTGGATACATTCTGGACGAAATTCATCTCGTGGGAGACGAGGAGCATGGTCAGCCCGTCCTTTGCGATTTCCCGGATGACATCCAGCACTTCTCCCACCAGCTCCGGATCCAGTGCGGAGGTGGGTTCATCCAGAAGCAGAAGCTGCGGCCTCATGGCCAGTGTCCTGGCGATGGCCACTCTCTGCTGCTGTCCACCTGACAAATGTCTGGGGTAGTGATTCTGCCATGCGCTCATGCCTACCCGCTCCAGTTCTTCCAGAGCGATCCTTCTGGCCTCTGCTTTTGATTTTTTCTGTACCACCACCAGACCTTCCATCACATTTTCCAGCGCTGTCTTTTTCTCAAATAAATGAAATCTCTGAAATACCATGCCGGTCATCTTTCTGAGCTCCAGCATTTCCATTTTATTTTTTCTGGAAAGATCAATTTCATGATCGTCGATGGTCAATGTGCCCTGCTCCGGCAGCTCCAGCTGGTTCATGCAGCGAAGCAGTGTGGATTTTCCCGTCCCGGAAGGCCCTATGATGCCGATGACATCACCTTTGTGGATCGTCAGATCGATCCCGTCCAGCACCACATTGTTGTGATACGTTTTATGAAGATTTTTGATTTCAAACATGGTTCTTCCCTCTTCCTGCTATTCCACTTCCATCTGCAGCTGCGCCGCCTGTTCCGGTATCGCCAGTTTCTTTTCTGCCAGCCGCTGGAGCTGCTCAATGAGAATCGTCAGTGCCCAGTAAATAATTCCAAGGGACACATATACTTCGAAATTGCGGTAATTCCTGCCTCCTATGATCTTTCCCTGGGCCGTCATTTCCACCACTGCACAGGTAAATGCCAGGGAGGTTCCCTTGATGGCTGAGATCAGAGAGTTGCACAGATTCGGCAGAGCCACCGTCAGGGCTTCCGGAAGAATGATTCTCCGCAGCGCCTGAAAATAAGTCATGCCCATGGCGCTTGCCGCCTCTATCTGTCCCTGATCTACAGAAAGGAGGGCGGAACGGATCACCTCTGCGTCATAAGCGGACTGGTTCAGTCCGAGAGCCACCACCGCATATACAAATCCCGGGATATCTGCCACCTGAAGATTCAGGCCAAATCTCTGGTTCAGAAATTTAAACAGCATCGGTATACCGAAATACGCGATATACAGCTGCACCAGCACCGGTGTTCCGCGAATCAGTGAAATGTAAAAGGACGCCAGATACCGGAGCACCGCCACCTTTTTTATTTTAATGATTGCCAGCAGCAGGCCGAGGAAAATACCGATAATCACTGCCAGAAATGCCAGTTCCAGAGTAATTGGCAGATATTTCAGCAGTTCCGGTATATTTTTCAGAACCTGATTAAAATCAAACATTTTCATAATGATTTTCTCCTGTTTCTTAATCCGTGTATTTCTCCACCAGCACGCATCGAAATCCCAGATCCGGATGTTCCTCCTTCTGCTCTTTCCGTGCTGTTCCCGGATGTTCGTAGATCTCCGGATCCACCTCCGGATTCGTCACATATCCCAGCTTATGATAAAAGGCCGCAGCCCGGTCCTGGCTGTTGATGACAATGTGATGCACATCCTGTTCCAGAATCCATTTTTCTGCTTCTGCGATCAGCCTTCTTCCCACCCCGCTTTTCTGTTTTTCCCGGATCACGCAGACTCTTCCGATCTTGCCGATCCCCGGTTCCGGGTAGGTGATCCTGCAGCCTGCAATCGGTTTGTGTTCTTCCGTCAGTACTATGGCAAGCGTATCCTCTCTGGGATCATCATGGGAAAATTCTATCTCGATCGGGATATTCTGCCCGAAGCAGAATGCGTCCGTCCTCACATAATCATAGGCCTTGAACAGCCATTCCGGTGAGGATCCATCCACGCGGTATACTTCCATTTCCATCACTTCCTCTGTAAGTCCTTTGATCCCTGTTCAGCGCCGGACAAATCAGTCCTGAACAGTGATGTTATTCTTATAAATCACACCGTCTTTCATCACCAGACGAATATTGGCCGGATCTCCCAGAATATCCAGATCTTCTGCCGGATTGCCGTCCAGCAGCAGCAGATCAGCATAGGAACCCTGCTCCAGCACACCGATCTTGCCCTCCGGATAGGGATTCTGGTAAGTCGTCAGCTTCACCAGCTCATGGAAATTCCCCGTCGCCGCCAGAAGCCCCCGGAAGCTGCCAAATCGCTTCTTGTACTCTGTAAAATCCAGGCTCTGTCTCGGCTCATAACCCGGATACATGATCATCATATCCGTGCCGAACAGGATCGGAATGTCATACTTATTGAGATATTCTGTGGTCGCTTCCATCTGGGCTTTGATATTCGGGCCGCCCCGTTTTTCTTTCTTCTTCTGAAGCACCGGATAATCGGAATATTTTCCCATGTGATTCCACTGTACCTCCCGCTCTG
>JAQXWO010000272.1 GCA_029225485.1 Lachnospiraceae bacterium | reverse complement strand
CTGGCTGAACGATTTTGACGGAGATACGGAAATTGATGTGATGGCCGTAGACCATCAGAACAAGCGATTATTTGCCGGAGAATGTAAATACCATGCGAAGCCGGTGGATGCGCCAGTCTATTTTGCCTTGAAAGAAAAGGTTGATAGCGCTACTGAAATTCGTAAAGCATTTCCGGGATATGATGTGATTTTTTGCGTATTCAGCAAAAGCGGCTTCACGCAGCGTATGCTTTATACCGCGAAAGAAAGCACCGGACTGCTCCTGATCAACGAGGATCATTTAGTGTAATCTCTGTTGCAGCATAAACCGCACATTTGCAGATTCCTCCAGTCTTTGCTATGATTGCCAAAAACGAAGAAGGAGGCTGAGAAGCAATGATTTATTTTACCGCAGATACGCATTTCGGCCACGCCAATATAGTACGGATGTGTGAACGGCCATATCCCGATGTGGACACCATGAACGAAGCGATGATTGCGGCATGGAATGAGCGTGTGCATGGAAATGATACCGTATATATCGTGGGTGATATGTTCTTTCGCTGTGCTGACCCGGAACGCATCTTAAAGCGTCTCAAAGGCAAGAAGCGTTTGATTGTGGGCAACCATGATGGTTCCTGGATGGGCAAGGATATTTCCGTGCGGCCACCGGGCAGGGAGCGTTTTGTGCGTCTGGCCAGAAACTTTGGCGAGGAATACACCCTTGACGGCATCCGAAACCGTATCCTCTCTCAAAGCCGCAGGGTACTTCCGGAGCTGGAACCCAAGCGCAAGGTTTACTGCGCCAGGGTCAAGGGCGATTTCAAAACGGCCCGGAAGATCACCGGTTTTCGTGGCCTGTACTTTCATTACTGTTATCTGTTGGGCATCTTTCCGAAGAATCAGCCCAAAAGCAACAAACGCCTCCGCTTCCTTCTTCGGGAGGATTTAGTCAAACTGGATACTATATCGGAAGAAGTAAGGCTGCTAGCGAGAGATCACATTGATACCACGGAGCAGTCTTAACAGTTGCTCCTTTTTGCGCGAGCAATGAGAAGAGCGGATGCCGTGCTTGCACGAACAAGCTGTCAGAAGGATGCTTGACAAGTCAGGGAATAAATTATATAATAATTAAGAACTTAATTACATCTTAACTAAATGGAGACAGTATATGAAAAAAAGAAGAACTTTGATGTATGAAATGGCGCAAACCAGGTGTGCATGGAACGCTCATATGCGAAAGATCGCACTGTCAGTGGGAATTCCGGATTCTTACCGTCGGGTGATCATGTTCGTGCACCGGAACCCGGGCGTAAGTCAGAGAAGCATTGCAGAATTTGAGGATGTAACGACATCAGCCGTTAATCAGGTGGTAAAAAGTATGCTGGCGGAAGGGTATCTCCGAAAGGAAACCGACCCGCTGGATAAACGCAGCTGCAAACTCTATCTGACAGAAAAGGGCGAGGATGCGGCCCATATGCTCCGTAAAAAGCTGAACGAATCTGATGATGCTATTACCGCTTTTGCAGGAGAAGAACAAGAGAAAGAACTGATGGATTTTCTTCGTCATCTGACAGAGTTTATACAGAAGGAATTAGAGTGATGCTGAAATATTTAAAGAAATACTGGTTTTTCTGCCTGTTGGCGCCGCTGTTCATGCTTGGAGAAGTCGGCATGGATCTCCTGCAGCCGGATATGATGGCAGATATTGTAGATCATGGTGTTTTAGGAGGGAATCTGGAACTGATCATCAGAGTTGGTGTGAAAATGACGCTCACTGTCATTGCCGGCGGCCTTTGCGGTGTGCTCTGCGGCATCTTTGCCAATGTGGCAGCCCAGGGCTTCGCCAATGATCTGAGGAAGGACGTGTTTTCAAAAATCATGCACCTTTCCTTCCAGCAGACGGATAAAATATCCACAGGTTCGCTGGTCACCAGACTGACCAACGATGTGACTCAGGTGCAGCAGATGGTGATGATGAGTGTCCGCGGACTGGTGCGAAATTCCGTCATGTTCCTGGGCGGTATTTTTATGCTGTACCGGCAATCGCCCCGGTTCGCTTTGGTGGCCGCCTGTGCCCTGCCTTTTATTGCGGCAGCAGTGTTTTTCTTTTTGAAAAAGACAACGCCCCTGTTTGCAGTGGTACAACAGAAGCTGGACGGTATTAACCACATCATGCAGGAAACTGTGGCCGGAGCCAGAGTGGTGAAGGCGTATGTGAAAGAAGAATACGAACTGGGACGCTTTGATGAGGCCAATGACACACTGTGCGAAGAAAATCTGCGGGTGCAGACGCTCCTGGCTTTTATGAGCCCCTGTATGAATATCGTTTTGAACCTCTGCGTGGTGGCTGTGATCCTGGTGGGCGGCTATACTGTCAAAACGGGCGGCAGCATTACCCCCGGCAATACCATGGCAGCGATTACTTACCTTGCCCAGATTCTTCACGGTGTCACGTTTATGGCAAATATTTTCCAGACATTCAGCCGGGCGAAAGCTTCCGCCGACCGGATAAGCGAAGTGCTGAACAGTCCCGAAGTTTTGCCGGGGGGCAGCTTTGCCGGAGAAACAAAGCAGAAAGGCTGCGTGGAATTTCAGGATGTCAGCTTTTCCTATCCCGGCAGTGACGGACAGAATGTGTTGGAACATATATCTTTCCGCATAGAGGCAGGACAGACTTTGGCCATCATTGGTGCCACCGGCAGCGGTAAAAGCTCACTGGTGCAGCTGATTCCACGGTTCTACGATGCTTCCGAAGGGCAGATCATCGTAGACGGTATCAATGTGAAAGATTATGACCCGGCCGCACTGCGGGAAAAGGTCGCCATCGTTATGCAGAAAGCGGAAATGTATTCCCGCAGCATCGAAGAAAACATCCGCTGGTCGAACAGGGATGCTGATCCCTGGCAGATTAAAAAAGCCGCTCAGACTGCTCAGGCAGATGACTTCATCTGCGGTACGCCGGACGGCTATTACACCGCCGTTACAGAGGGCGGACATTCCCTGTCCGGCGGTCAGAAGCAGCGTCTTTCCATTGCCCGGGCGGTGCTGAAGGATTGTGAGATCCTCATATTCGATGATGCAACGAGTGCTCTCGACCTGAAGACGGAAGCATCTTTGCATCAGGCCCTCCGGGAGGAATGTCCCGGTGTAACGAAAATCATCATTGCGCAGAGGATCGCTTCTATCCGGAATGCGGATCAGATTATGGTGCTGGACAATGGCCGTATTTCAGATATGGGTACCCATGAAGAATTGATGCGGTGCTCCGAAATTTATCAGGATATCTATCATTCACAGCTAAAGGAAGGGAGTGAGGACAAATGAACGAAAGACTTCCTAGGGGTTTTGAAAAACGTCCGCAGGAGACCGCCCGCAATTACCGGTCCAGCGACTCCAGTCCCACTTCGGCACCAACGGTGAATTTTCGGGGAAGACCCGGCGGCCCCGGCAGAGGTATGGCGCAGACGGTGGAGCACGCTGCCGACCTGAAGGGCACATTGGGACGGCTGCTGCAATATTTCAGGCAGGCAAATAAACTGTTGATTTTGCTTCTGGCAGCTGTGGTCTGTGTCACCCTGGCAGGTCTGGCAGCTCCATCTTTACAGGGCAGTGCCATTGATGTGATCAAGGAGCAGAAGTGGAATGGCCTTTCTGACTGCGTGATCCTCCTGCTGATCGTATATCTGGGCAATGCAGTGTTCACACTTGCCCAATCCCTGCTTGCCGCCCGGCTCAGCCAGAGTATTACCCGGCAAATGCGCCACGATCTGTTTCAAAAGATCGATCATCTTTCCATCAAGTATCTGGATACTCATTCCAATGGCGATGTCATGAGCCGCATGACGAATGATGTGGAGAATGTGTCCAGCACCATTTCTCAGAGCCTTGGCTCGCTGGTATCCGGTGTGCTGACAGTCGTTGGCACTGTTGCCATTATGTTTTACTACTGCTGGCAGCTGACTCTGATCACATTGATCACAGTCCTGCTGACTTTGCTTGTTACAAAGCAAATGTCTAAAGTCATGCGCAAAATCTACCGCAGGCGTTCCCAGCTTCTGGGCCAGCTGAACGGGCATTCCGAGGAAATGATCACAGGATACAGATCTATCGTGGCTTACAACAAGCAGGAGGATGTGATCGAAGAATTCTGCGCGACCTCCGATGAATTGCGGAAAGTCAGTATAAAAGCAGAAATACTTGGGGGCTCCATGGGGCCTGTGATGAACTGTATTTCGAACATCAGCTTTGTGATCGTGGCAGCTTTTGGCGGGTATTTTGCCTATACCGGTCTGATTACTATCGGAACTGTTTCTGCCTTCATCATCTATGCCAAACAGTTTTCCCGCCCGGTCAACGAGATCGCCCAGCTCTATGGCACCATTCAGACCGCCATTGCCGGCGCCGAGCGGGTATTTGCTCTGCTGGATGAGCCGGACGAGGAGAACAGCGGCAGCCGGATACCGGACACGGTCACAGGACAAATATCCTTCCGGAATGTGGATTTTTCTTATGTCCCTGACAAGCAGGTGCTGTATCACTTCAATCTGGATGTGGAACCGGGACAGAAAATTGCGCTGGTGGGCGCCACAGGCAGCGGAAAGACAACGGTTGTCAATCTTCTGATGCGGTTTTACCCGGTGGACAGGGGAGAAATCTTGCTAGATGGCGTCAATATCCAGGATATCCAACGGGATTTCCTGCGGAAAAATATTGCCATCGTGCTGCAGGACACGGTGCTGTTCTCCAACACGATTGCCAATAATATCAAGTATGCCGACTTGACCGCTTCTGACGAAGCCATGGCAGATGCCGCTGAAATGAGCCATATCCGCCGTTATATCGAACGGCAGCCCCATCAATATCAGACCTTCCTGAAGCAGGCCGGCGCGAATCTGTCTCATGGTCAGCGGCAGCTGATGTCCATTGCCAGGGCAGTGCTGGCAGATCCCAAAATCCTCATTTTGGATGAAGCCACCTCCTCCGTTGACACCAGAACAGAGAAGGAAATCCAGGATGCTATGGTCAGGCTGATGAAAAACCGCACCAGTCTGATCATCGCCCATCGGCTGAGCACGATCCGTGATGCGGATAAGATCGTGGTCATGGATCAGGGCAGAGTGGCGGAGATTGGAAATCATGAAGAGCTTCTGGCTCAGAAGGGCAAATATTATGAGCTGTACATGACCCAGTTCGCCGGCCATCAAATATAGAAAAAAACAAAATCTTTGGATCGTGGTCAGTTATGATTTCTTCGAAATTCTGAGGGAGTCATTCCCTCAAATTTCTTAAACTGGCGCATAAAGTGAAGCTCATTTTCATATCCGCAGAATTCTGAAAGATTCCGAATGCTCATGCTGCTGTTGGACAGATAAAACTTTGCCTGTTCCAGGCGTGCATTTATGATATCCTGCTGAAAAGGACATCCGAAAAAGTTTTTATATAAATGCTGGAAGTAAGAAACGCTCAATCCTGTGGACCTGGCCGCCTTCTGTGCAGACCAGCTGTCAGAGGGGTTATTGTAAAGCCTGGTTCGGAGTCTGGAAAATCTTACAAAGTGTCTATGAACCTGCGGGTTTTGATGGAAGCTGGATACATCCGCATCAAGAGACCATAAAAGGCTGCGCATCAGTCTATCGATGATTTGAATGTGATGGACAGAAGGGGAATGAAATTCCAGTGTAAGGAGCTGAGCATAAAGAGAGAGCCTTCTGAAATCAGCAGGATATACAGGCTGATTCAGAGGGATTTTTTTTAAATCCAACTGAGCAGGTGTGTCATCATTCATGTCAAAGTGAATCCAGTCGTCATTATAGTTGGAAATGCTTCGTCCGTAATGGATATAGGTTCTTTTGTCAAACAGGATACACATATTAGGCTGTGTGAAACATCTTTTGCCATCTACAAAAAACCAGGCGTCTGTTTTCACAAGGAGAAGCAGATAGTCAGGGAGACCATCTGTATGTTCGATATCGCATGGTTTGGGATGGTGGGAGTCATGTCCGCAATTTGTTACTGTAATCATAGGCTTCTCCTTTTATAGCAGAATAAGTCAGTTTATAGCATTATAGGCTATTGAAGGATACGGTGTCAAATACCTATAATGAAACTGCGTGAATCAAAAAGAGAAACAGGAAAGGAAGCAACTAATGAAGGAAAGCAGTTTTAACGGGTATCAGGAATGGGCTGAAAGCGTAGCTGTAAAAATCCGGAAAAGATGGAATGGTCGAGTGAGAAGAATAAAGACAAAATCCCATATACTACCAATGAGTCGGGCGATTATGATGACCGCTCCGACAGGACAAAAGAATGGTCCCTGGATGATGGGCTGAACTGGTGGACGAATGGATTCTGGGGTGGCATCATGTGGCTTCTCTATCAGGATACGAAAGATGGGAGGTATGCAGAGATTGCCCGGATCTCTGAGTACAGGCTGGAAAAATGTTTTGATGATTTTTATGGTCTTCACCATGATGTGGGTTTTATGTTCCAGTTGTCTGCGGCTGCGGATTACCGTCTTACAGGAAATCAGCGTTCCAGAAAGACAGGAATGCATGCAGCAAACCTTCTGGCCGGAAGGTTTAACCCGGCAGGGAATTTTATCCGCGCATGGAACGATATTCCGGGCGATGATACGAAAGGATGGGCAATTATTGACTGTATGATGAACATTTCCCAGCTGTACTGGGCTTCGGAAGAGACAGGAGATCCGAGGTTTCGTCACATTGCCGTGGCCCATGCAGATACGGCGATGAAGAATTTCGTAAGACCGGATGGATCCGTAAATCATATTGTAGAATTTGATCCGGAGACGGGAGAGATGGTGCGGAGTCTGGGCGGACAGGGCTATGGAGAAGGTTCTTCCTGGACAAGAGGACAGGGCTGGGCAGTCTATGGATTTATGATCAGTTATCTTCATACCGGAAAACAGGAATATCTGGATACGGCCAAAAAGGTGGCACATTACTGTATGGCCAATCTACCGGAGGACGGCATTATTCCGGTGGATTTCAGACAGCCCGAAGAGCCTGCATATGAGGATTCCTGCGGTGCCTGCGTCATTGCCTGCGGACTTTTGGAGATTGCAAAGCATGTGCCGGAGCAGGAGAAAACTATGTATGTGAAGGCTGCTGTGAAAATCCTGAAGGCGATCGATGAGAAGCGTGCCGACTGGAGCGAGAAATGTGATGCGATCGTACAGAACTGTACCGGGGCATATCACAGTCCGGAACACCATTTTACGATGAATTATGCAGATTATTTCTTTATAGAAGCAATTTATAAGCTGAAAGGAACAGGAATATTTCTCTGGTGAAAACCGGAGAAAGTATTCTGTGCTGCGCTAAATACGGGAAAACAAAAACGAACGTGAGGATGAGATCAAACTTGTATACAGTCACATTGACCGCATTATTACAGGAAGCGCTATGCTGGTAAATAAGAGCCTTGTGCTGACAGCAGGACAGGAGCTCATGGCTCAGTATTTTCTGCAGAGAAGAGAGCTTGGTGTGATCAATATCGGCGGTCCCGGACGTATTCTGATTGAAGGAAAAACCTGGGAGGTCGGCAGCAGGGATGGAATGTGCACAAAGGATATTGTTTTTGAGAGCGAGGATGGCAGGAATCCTGCAAAATTTTATCTGAACAGTGCACCGTGGACTGAAAATACTGACCCAAAATATTGCTTCCGAATGTGGTGAGTATAACATATAGTGCAATGGCATCGGTCCGGGATATATTGCAACACCCCAGACGGCACCTCTCCGTGAAATCCAGCCAGATGGTTCACGCCATCCCTTTGACCGTTTTATTATTGGAAAGACACCGGCCGCACGCTGGGGAAATCCCGAGGATCTGATGGGACCGGCGATATTTCTGGCATCGGATGCTTCAGATTTTGTAAACGGACATATTCTGTATGTGGACGGAGGAATTCTGGCATACATCGGAAAGCAGCCCTGAGTCGAATCAGAATGTGAACGACCGGTATGCTGCAGGCATTATTAACATGCAGCAGGAGCAGCCGACTGTCATAAAAGACAGCCGGCTGCTCCCATTATCAGCAGAAATATGACATTGTATATGGTAAATGTCCGGAAATATTTGCCTTTTCTGGCGCCGTCAATGTTTGTATAATAACGATAAGAAATCAGACTGGCCAGGGAGGCGATCAGCGTTCCCAGACCTCCGATGTTGACTCCGTACAAAAGAGGTCTCCATTCCTGAGTGAAGCCGGACAGGAGAATCGCAGCAGGGACATTGCTGATGCACTGGCTTAACAGGATGCCGAGCAGCAGCTCTCTCTGATCAATCAAATGGTGGAAGAATCCGGAAACGGCCGGGATCCGTTCCATATTGCCGATAAACAGGAAGAAACAGACGAAGGTCAGAAGAAGAAAATAATCTGCATGGCGGAACAGAGAACGGTCGATGATATAAATACAGATCCCTACGATCAGCAGCATCCAGGGGAAGGTGATCAGATGCGCGACACAGGCAAGGCATACCAGAAACAGGCACAGATAAACGGTCAGGCGGCCTTTAGAGAGCAGAGCCGGTGATTCCATACTCTGGATGGAGAGGCCGGTGTTCGGCAGGCGCCAGGCGGCAGCGATCAAAAGCAGAAGTGACAGCAGTGTCAGAGGAAGCATGGTGAGCAAAAATTTTGCAGCAGGGATGGCAAATGCAGAATACAGATAAAGATTCTGCGGATTTCCGATGGGAGTGAACATACTTCCGAGATTGGCTGCCAGTGTCTGAAGCACGATGACAGGGATGAGCAGATTTTCCAATCCTGCCATCCTGAGAACCATGATCGCAAAAGGAACAAAGGTGATCAGAGCCACGTCGTTGGTGATGAGCATACTGGAGAAAAAGCAAAGACCGGTCAGCATAAGGATCAGATGGCGCGTTGTTCTGGTGCCTGACAGAAGAGACGTTCCCAGTGCCTGGAAAACACCGATACTCTGCAGGCCTGCCACTACCAGCATGAGACAGAATAAAAGAGCGAGGACTCTGAGATCTAGATATTCCAGGTATTCGGGGGACGGCGGTACAAAGAAAGCGGAACATACGGCCAGAAGCCCCGCGATACAGAGTACAGTTTCTTTTTTGAAAAAAGCGATGCAGCTGCGGAACATGGTATTCATAAAACATCTCCTGAAATGTATTTAAGCTGCTTCTGTTTATATCATCAGAAGCAGGTAATGTCAATAATCAATAAAACAACAATGAGTCAGAGGCGTAATACTGTTTGCCTCAGCCAGAGGGTATTCAAACAGGAGAGATTTTTCGTATATTTTTAGCCAAAACTGTGGTAGAATATACCTCAATATTGCTGTAGTGAAGAATTTAACGAAACCGAGGAGTTTTTTTATGAAATTATTGTATGGAACAGGAAATGCCGCCAAGGTATCTGTCATGCGGCAGCGGCTGTCAGGTCTGGATCTGGAGCTCGTCAGCCTGCAGGATCTGGAGGCAGAAGGCAAAGCGCTGCCGGAGATTGCGGAGGACGGCGCATCTTTGCTGGAGAACGCGAAAGAGAAGGCGCTGGCATATTATCGCGCGTTTCAGGTGCCGGTGTTTTCCTGTGATTCCGGATTGTACATAGAAGGGATTCCGGAGGAAGAGCAGCCCGGGATTCATGTGAGAAGAGTCAGGGGCAAATGTCTGACTGATGAGGAAATGATGCAGTATTATTCCGGACTGGCAAAGAAATACGGGGATCTGCGGGCAAGGTACCGGAGTGCGATCTGTCTGGTACTGGACGAGGAGCATGTGCATCCGGCCATGGAGGAAAACATGGCGAGTCATCCGTTTCTCATCACGTCAAGGCCCCATCGGGATGGCATCCGGAAAAAAGGATTTCCGCTGGATTGTCTTTCGGTTGATATCAGTACCGGAAAGTACTATTATGATATGGATGATGCGCAGATGGAACAGCTGGAAGTGGAGACTGGATTTCTGGAATTTCTCCAGAAGTATCTGGATGGATGAAAGAAGAGCGAACTGCACAAAATAATGATAAGAGAATCGAACGGCTGAGGAAAAACTGAGATGACGATGAGTGCCTGCAGACCGGACAGAATATGAGAGATGATGTCTGGCGCTTTTTGAAGCGCGGAGCATAGGAAAAAGGCAGGCGTCCTGGGTAAACGTATGCAGCAGAAAGGAAACGACATGGAAGAAAAGACACAAAATAACCAGAAACTGACGAAATATCTTGTGGATATTTTGATTGATATTGCAGGAGGGCTCCTGCTCACAGTAGCGATCTACTGTTTTGCGATACCGGCGGATTTTCCTATGACCGGCGTATCCGGTGTGGCATTGATCCTGTATCATTTATTTCACACACCGGTCGGTATGGTGACGATCCTTCTGAATATCCCGATCGCCATTGCCTGTTATAAACCGCTGGGCAGGCAGTTTTACCTCAATTCTCTGAGAACAACGGTCGTTACCTCTTTGATCATGGATGCAGTGGGACCGAGACTTCCCGTGTTTCAGGGAGACATGATCCTGGCGGCAGTCAGCGGCGGCGTCCTCTGCGGCATCGGCTATGGCATTATTTTTATGCGCAATTCCTCCACCGGTGGATTTGATTTTATCACCATGGCATTAAAGGCAAAGTGGCCCCATATATCGTTGGGAAAAATTGCCTTCGTGACAGATAGTATCGTGATCGTCGCAGGCGGCTGTCTGATTGGAAATGTGACAGCCATCATTTACGGTCTGATCCTGAATTATCTGTATTCGGCGGTGCTGGACAGGGTAGTATATGGCACCAATTACGGAAAACTGACCATGATCATCACGGACCATCCGAAGGAAGTGGCAGCAGCCATCGATCAGGAGGCCGGTCGGGGCTCCACCATCATCCATGCCTCCGGCTCTTATTCCGGAGAAAAGAAAGAAGTGGTGCTGTGTGCCTGCAACAACAAAGAGATGTATGTCATCAAGAAGCGGGCTCATGAGATCGATGAAAAAGCCTTTGTCATTATTCTGGAATCCAACGAGGTTATAGGGGAAGGGTTCCGGCTGCCGGGGGAGACATCATTATAATTTATCACACATCAGGACGCGGTCTGTCCCGGTCATATCCATGCGTGCTGCCTCTGCCCCGGACAATCGCGAAAAATGTCTGTCTGTGCAGGACATAAATGTCCTTTTCAGGCAGACATTTTTTGTGACTGTCCGTTTCAAGGTCAGATGCATTGGATATGACCGGGGCAGGCAGCGTCGCTTAATCTGATATAGAAAGATTGCCTTAGGATATCTTTACAGCCGAGGCAGTCCCATGGTAAAATAAGGAGAAAGGTCCGGTTGTCGAAAGAGTGTGCGGCCGGACTTTATTTTATGGTTTCTGCGGATGGATAAGCAGAAATAAAGGGGGATATTTCATTATGGAAAAACCGACGCTGGTGATTATGGCGGCAGGTATGGGAAGCCGGTATGGCGGTATGAAGCAGATGGATCCCATGGATGAATATGGCCATCTGATTATGGATTTTTCAATTTATGATGCGGTGCAGTCCGGATTCAAACGTGTGGTGATCATTATCAAGCGTTCGAATCTGCAGGATTTTCGGGAATGTATCGGCAACCGTCTGGAACAGTATGTTGACGTGGAATATGTTTTTCAGGATATGGTGCTGCCGGAGGGATATCAGGTGCCGGAGGGACGGGTGAAGCCCTTTGGTACGGGACATGCAGTGCTCTGCTGTGCTCCGGTGATCCACGGACCCTTTATGGTCATCAATGCGGATGATTATTATGGACGCCATGCCTTTGAACTCATGTATGAGTTTCTCACTACCCATCAGGATGATACCGTATATCATTATGCCATGGCGGGATATCAGCTGGAAAATACGCTGAGCGAGTCGGGCAGCGTGGCCCGGGGCGTCTGCCGGCTGAAACCGTCCAGGGGATCGTATCCGTATCTGTCCGGTATTCAGGAACGCACCTGCATCGAGAAGCGTGAGAGCGGAGCCGCATATTCAGAGGATGGAGGTGAGACATGGGTGAAGCTGCAGGAGGGCAGTACGGTCTCCATGAATTTCTGGGGCTTTACAGAAAGTATTCTGGAAGAACTGGAAAAGAGATTCCGTACATTCCTGGATGAGAACCTGGAGAAAAATCCGCTGAAGTGTGAATATTTTCTGCCCTTCGTGGTGAATGAACTGCTGGAGGAAGGCAAAGCAGATGTCTGCGTACTGCCTACAGCGGACCGCTGGTATGGCGTGACTTATAAAGAAGACAAAGAAGCAGTAGTAAAGGCGATCCGGGAGATGAAGCGAAAAGGACTGTACCCGGAGAGACTTTGGGAAGAATAAAAGGGGGAAATAAAAATGGAACAGTGGACAAGATTTTTTTATCAGCCATCCTTGCCCCTGGGCAGGGACGGCAGGCGTGTGACCGGATCTGAGGAGCATATTGCTTTGTCACGAGAAGCGGCAGCAGAAGGTATGGTGCTGGTAAAGAATGAGAAAAATGTGCTTCCCCTTGGCAAAGGCGCCAGAGTGGCTCTGTTTGGAAAGGGCTGCGTCGACTATGTGAAAGGCGGCGGCGGAAGCGGCGATGTGACGGTCGCATACATACGCAATCTGCTTGAGGGAATGAAGTGCAAGGAAAAAGAGGGAAAGGTGAATCTCTATCCGGCACTTGGCAGTTTTTATGAGGAAGAAGTGAAGAAACAGTATGATCAGGGGATCGCGCCGGGACTGACAGAGGAACCGGATCTGCCGGAGCAGCTGCTGGCAGGCGCCAGGGCTTTCACGGATACGGCGATCATCTCTATCTGCCGTTTTTCCGGAGAGAACTGGGACCGCACCATTCAGTCAGAGGACGGAGAAGAAGTATCAGAATTTCAGTCCGGCGACAAATGGATGATCGACCGTTCTGCCAAAGTGTTTGAACACGGAGATTTTTATCTTTCCAGGGCAGAGGCATGTCTGGTGAGCCGGGTCAAGGCGGTGTTTGACCGTGTCATTATTGTTCTGAATGTGGGCGGTATGGTGGATACTTCCTGGTTTAAAGAGGACGATGAGATCCAGTCTGTGCTGATGGCATGGCAGGGCGGCATGGAAGGCGGACTGGCCACGGCAGATATTCTCTGCGGAGATGTGAATCCCTCCGGCAAACTGGTGGACACCTTTGCAAAAGGACTGGAGGATTATCCTTCCTCTTACAATTTCCATGAGTCATTGAATTACGTGGATTATACAGAAGATATCTACGTGGGATACCGCTATTTTGAGACAATTCCGGGGAAGGCGGAGCGAGTGAATTATCCCTTCGGATATGGTCTTTCCTATACAAGATTCATCGTGGAAACCAGAATGGTGGGAGAGACAGCGACCGGTATGGAAGTGCTGGCAGCAGTGACAAATGTGGGCAGCCGGGCAGGAAAGGAAGTCCTTCAGCTGTATGTGGAGGCGCCTCAGGGCAAACTCGGCAAGCCTGCGAGAGAGCTGAAAGCCTTTGCAAAGACAAGGCTTCTGCAGCCGGGAGAGACTCAGACGATACTTCTCGGCGTGAAATTTGCGGCCCTTGCGTCCTATGATGATCTGGGCAAGGTGAAAAAATCCTGCTATGTGCTGGAAAAAGGAGATTATTTCTTCCATCTTGGCACCAGCGTGCGGGATACGATGAAGCTGGATTACGCATATCAGGTAAAAGAAGATACAATAGTAGAAGAATTAAGCAGCAAATGTGCACCGAATCTTCTGAAAGAGAGACTGTTGTCCGACGGAACGATGGAAGCTCTGGAACAGCATCCGGAACAGGTACGGATCTCCCGGTGGGCCGGAGTGGAAAAAGCAGGAGCTTTTCTGCCGTCCGTGGAGGCGCGCAAAGGAGAATATTGCTTCGGCGGTCCGGAAAAAGAAAAGAAGATTCCATTCCGTGAGGTGCTGGAGGGCACCTGCAGTCTGGAGCAGTTCATGGCTCAGCTGTCTGTGGATGATATGATTCACCTGCTGTGCGGACAGCCGAATACCGGTGTGGCAAATACCTTTGGCTTTGGAAATCTTCCGGATTATGAAGTGCCGAATGTGATGACGGCAGATGGCCCGGCAGGTCTTCGCATCCAGCCGGTCTGCGGAGTCAATACGACTGCCTTCCCCTGCGCCACACTTCTGGCCTGCTGCTGGAATCCGGAGCTGGTGGCCCGTGTGGGCGCTGCGGGAGCAGAGGAAGTACTGG
This sequence comes from Lachnospiraceae bacterium, assembly GCA_029225485.1. Taxonomy (GTDB): domain Bacteria; phylum Bacillota; class Clostridia; order Lachnospirales; family Lachnospiraceae; genus Choladousia. Next base: position 2,763 of record JAQXWO010000272.1, on the reverse strand, counting down.
AAAACAACATCGGAGTATGGCTGACTCCGGCGATGAATATTCACAGAAGTCCTCTCTGCGGGCGCAATTTTGAGTATTATTCAGAGGATCCGCTGATCGCCGGCAAGACGGGAGCGGCTATGGTGCGTGGTATGCAGTCCCAGGGCATTGCCGCATCTGTGAAGCATTTTGCCTGCAACAATAAGGAGACCTGCCGGTTTGAGAGCGATTCCAGAGTGTCTGAGCGTGCGCTGCGGGAGATCTATCTGAAGGGTTTTGAGATCGTGGTGAAGGAGTCAGATCCATGGACCATCATGTCTTCCTATAATATCCTGAATGGACAGAGAACATCGGAAAACAGCGACCTGCTGACCGGTATCCTCCGTGAAGAGTGGGGATTCAAGGGTATGGTGACCACCGACTGGTGGAATCATGCGTCACAGCCACTGGAAATTCAGGCAGGAAATGATGTGAAGATGGGCTGCGGCTTCCCTGAGGAAGTGCGCAAAGCCTATGACGATGGAAGCTTGAGTGAGCAGGAGATCAGAGTCTGTGCAAAGCGTGTGCTGGAGCTGATTTTGAAAGTCGGGGCATGCAGATGAGATAGCTGATTTGTCTGTCTGTGAAGGACACGAAATGTCCTTTTCAGTCAGACAAATTCCATGGCTGTCCGCCTTGAGATCAGACGCACTGGATATGCCTGAGGCGGGCAGCTGAGGTGTAATTGAGTGCGAATAGAAATGAAAGGAAATTAAAAAAGATGACATATCAGGAAGTACTGGAGCAGGCAAAGATCTGCATAGGGTCTTATTGTAAGGCCTGCAATGTGTGCAATGGAAGGGCATGCAGAAATACGGTGCCGGGACCGGGTGCCAAGGGAGTGGGAGATACTGCCATCCGCAATTATGACAAGTGGCAGGAGATCCGCGTCAATATGGATACGATCTGCGAGAATCGTCCGGTGGATACGTCGGCTGAACTGTTTGGACGCACCTTTAAGTATCCGTTTTTTGCAGGGCCGGTAGGTGCGGTAAATCTGCATTACGGGGATAAATATAATGACCTTCAGTACAATGAGATTCTGGTGAAGGCGTGTCGGGACAATGGCATAGCGGCCTTCACAGGAGACGGCACCAATCCGGCTGTGATGGTGGGAGCGACGGAAGCCATCGCGGCAGCAGGAGGATTTGGCGTGCCGACAGTAAAGCCGTGGAATATTGAAACGATCCGTGAAAAGATGGCGCTGTGCAAGGCATCCGGATGCTTTGCGATTGCCATGGATATTGATGCGGCGGGGCTGCCTTTTTTGAAAAATCTGACTCCGCCTGCCGGGAGCAAGACTGTGGAGGAATTGAAGGAGATCGCTGCCATCGCAGAGGTGCCCTTTATCATCAAGGGAGTCATGACGGTGCGTGGGGCTCTGAAGGCAAAGAAAGCAGGAGCCAGCGCTATTGTGGTCAGCAATCACGGAGGACGTGTCCTGGATCAGTGTCCGGCCACGGCAGAGGTGCTTCCTGAGATTGCCGAAGCTCTTGCGGGAAGCGGCGTCAAGATACTGGTGGACGGAGGAATCCGAAGCGGTACAGATGTATTTAAAGCTTTGGCGCTGGGAGCAGACGGCGTCCTGATCTGCCGACCTTTCGTATCTGCGGTATATGGCGGCGCAGAGGAAGGCGTCAGACTCTATATTGAAAAGATCGGTGCAGAACTGGCGGATACCATGGCCATGTGCGGTGTCCACAGCATCTCTGAGATCACCGGCGAGATGGTGAGAAGGTAAGCATGAATTACAGAACAGACAGAAAAGGAAATCAGATTTCCATCCTCGGATATGGCTGTATGCGTTTTACAAAAAACGGCTCTCGCGTGGATATTGACAAGGCGGAGCAGGAAGTCATGTATGCCATCGGGCATGGCGTGAACTATCTGGATACGGCTTACGTCTATCCGGGGAATGAGGAGGCGGTGGGCGAGATCCTGGCGCGGAATCACTGCCGGGACAAGGTCTTTCTGGCAACGAAGCTGCCCCATTATCTGATCAAATCCCGTTCCGGGCTGGAAAAGACCTTTCAGGAGCAGTTGAGAAGGCTTCAGACGGGCTATATCGACTATTATCTGATGCACATGCTCAATGATGTCAAGACCTGGGAAAAACTGATTTCTCTGGGTATTCTTGAGTGGATCCGGGAGAAAAAAGCAGCGGGACAGATCCGGAATATTGGTTTTTCCTATCACGGGAATTCGGGGAATTTCATTCAGCTTCTGGACGCCTATAACTGGGATTTCTGTCAGATCCAGTATAATTATCTGGATGAGAACAGCCAGGCGGGACGGAAAGGACTGGAGTATGCCGGAGAAAAGGGAATTCCGGTGATCATTATGGAGCCCTTAAGAGGAGGGCGCCTGGTGCGTTATCTGTCGCCGGACGCCCGGAAGCTGATCGCAGACGGACATAAATATCAGACACCCGCAGAGCTGGCATTTCGCTGGCTCTGGGATCAGCCTCAGGTGACCTGTGTGCTGTCCGGAATGAATTCCATGGACATGGTGCAGGAAAACATCCGGACAGCGTCGGATGCTGCAGCAGGAGACTTTACAGAGGAAGACTTTGCCCTGGTTGAAGCGGTGAAGAGGGAAATCACGCGGAATATAAAGGTGGGATGTACCGGCTGCGGTTACTGCATGCCCTGCCCGAAAGGAGTGGATATTCCCATGGCGTTCCACTGTTACAATCTCCGGCATATGGAGCATGACAGATCGGGCAGAAGGGAGTATCTTCAGTCT
>JAQXWO010000271.1 GCA_029225485.1 Lachnospiraceae bacterium | reverse complement strand
GTATTTTCCGATGTTCATGGATCTTTCGGAAAAAAAGGTGGTCGTCGTCGGGGCTGGAACGATCGCGAAGCGGCGGATCCGTTCGATGCTGGAGTTTACGAATCATCTGGTGGTGATCGCGCCGGAGGTGAATCCGGAGCTGAGAAAGCTGGAGGAAGAAGGAGCTCTGACGATATTGCGGAAAAATTATGAGCGTGAGGATATTTACGATGCGGCGCTTGTGATCGCTGCGACGAATGATAAAAAGACAAATCAGGAAATATATACAGTATGTAAATGCCTGGGGATCTTTGTAAATGTATGCAACGATAAAAACAGATGCGACTTTTACTTCCCGGGACTGGTGACCCAGGGGAATCTGGTGGTGGGAGTCAGCTCCAGCGGATGTGATAAAAAGCAGTCCAAGGAAGTACTGCAGAAGATAAGCGAACTGTTGGAAGGAGAATGACAGATGCTGGTAAAGATGTACACAGATGGAGCGGCCCGGGGAAATCCTGACGGTCCGGGAGGATACGGGACGATCCTCCAGTATGTAGATCCACGGGGAGAAATGCATGTGAGAGAGTATTCTCAGGGATATGTAAAAACAACAAACAACCGGATGGAGCTCATGGCGGCGATCGCAGGCCTGGAGGCGCTGACACGCCCCTGTGAAGTGGAGATTTATTCCGATTCCCAGTATCTGGTCAATGCCTTCAATCAGCACTGGATCGACAGCTGGCAGAAGAAAAACTGGATACGGGGGAAAAATGAACCGGTAAAAAATGTGGATCTCTGGAAACGTCTCCTGGAAGCCATGGCTCCTCACCGGGTGCGTTTTTTCTGGGTCAAGGGTCATGACGGACATCCGGAAAATGAGCGTTGCGACGAACTGGCCACAACAGCAGCGGACGGGGCGGACCTGATCCGGGATGAGGGGCTTGCGTGATATTTGTAATGCGATTTACGGACGCTGTCTGTTAAATGACCGCGAACGCAGCAGATCTCTTCAGTCGTATGTGAAAATAAGTTGAAATGTGAGATTTGCTGTGATATTATTAAAAAAGGCTGTAGAATAATGCAGATGTTCCCTTCTGTAAGGGAAACAGGGAGCGGAAAGGAAGGTTACTATGGGAGCTTTTTTGGGTGAGTTTTTATTTGAAGCGATCAGAATGGTAGTTCTCGCAGCAGTCTGTGTAGGAGCAATTTTCTGCGGAAAGAAGCTGCGTGACCGGAAGGATGCGAAGACAGCCGCTTCTGAGAAATAAAATAAAAGTTAAGATGAAAATCTGGAGGAATTATTGTGAAGAAATACGGAGTAAATGAATTGAGGAAGATGTATCTGGACTTCTTCAGGAGCAAGGATCATCTGGTGATGAACAGCTTTTCGCTGGTGCCCCACAATGACAAGAGCCTTTTGCTGATCAATGCAGGCATGGCGCCGCTGAAACCATATTTTACCGGGGCGGAGATTCCGCCGAAGCGCCGTGTGGCTACCTGTCAGAAGTGTATCCGTACCGGTGATATTGAGAATGTGGGAAAGACCGCACGTCACGGTACCTTTTTCGAGATGCTGGGCAACTTCTCCTTTGGTGACTATTTTAAAAAGGAAGCGATCAGCTGGTCATGGGAATTCCTGACAGAAGTGGTGGGACTTGATCCCGATCGTCTGTATCCATCTGTATATCTGGAGGATGATGAGGCGTGGAATATCTGGCATGAGGATATCGGCATTGCTCCGGAACGTATCTTCCGTTTCGGAAAAGAGGACAATTTCTGGGAGCACGGTGCAGGTCCCTGCGGTCCGTGTTCAGAGATCTATTATGACCGCGGTGAGAAATATGGCTGCGGCAAGCCGGGCTGTACTGTAGGCTGTGACTGTGACCGCTATATTGAGATCTGGAATAATGTTTTTACCCAGTTTGAGAATGACGGTGAGGGTCATTATGAGCTGCTGAAGCAGAAAAATATTGATACAGGTATGGGTCTGGAGCGTCTGGCTGTTGTGGTTCAGGATGTGGATTCCATTTTTGACGTGGATACGATGCAGAGCCTTCGTGACCGTGTCTGTGAGTTTGCCCATGCGGTATACAAGCAGGATGAGAAGAAAGATATCTCCATCCGTCTGATCGTTGACCATATCCGTTCTGCCACATTCATGATCTCCGACGGTATTATGCCTACAAATGAAGGCCGCGGTTATGTGCTTCGCCGTCTCATCCGCCGGGCTGCACGTCATGGAAGACTTCTCGGCATTGATGGTGCGTTCCTTTCCAGACTGAGTGAGACTGTGATCGAGGGATCGAAGGACGGATATCCGGAGCTGGAGGAGAAGAAAGAGTTTATATTCAAAGTGCTGGCTCAGGAAGAGGAGAAGTTCAACCGCACTATCGATCAGGGTCTGTCTATTCTTTCCGGCATGGAAGCCGAGATGGCAGAGAAGCAGGAAAAGACACTGAGCGGCGCTCAGGCATTTGTTCTTTACGATACTTATGGATTCCCGCTGGATCTGACCAAAGAGATCCTGGAGGAAAAAGGATATGAAGTAGATGAGGAAGGCTTCCGGGCATGTATGGAGGAGCAGCGCACCAAGGCAAGAAATGCCCGTGCTGTGACCAACTACATGGGAGCTGATGCGACGGTATATGATCAGATCCCTGCAGATGTGACTTCTGAGTTTGTGGGATACGGTTCTCTGACCTGTGACTCCGAGATTACAGTGCTTACGACGGAGACAGAGCTGACAGAGGCTCTGACATACGGCATGAGAGGAACGGTCATCACAGCGAAGACTCCCTTCTATGCGACGATGGGCGGTCAGACCGGCGACAAGGGTGTGATCTCCTGCGCAGAGGGTGAATTTGTGGTGGAAGAGTCCCTGCATCTGCTGGGCGGCAAGGTCGGACATGTGGGATACGTATCCAGAGGCATGCTGAAGACCGGGGACAAGGTGACACTGAAGGTCTGTGAAGAGGGTAGAAAGGATACCTGCAAGAATCACAGTGCCACACATCTTCTGCAGAAAGCATTAAAGACAGTGCTGGGATCTCATGTAGAGCAGAAGGGATCTCTGGTGACTCCGGACAGACTGCGTTTTGACTTTGCTCATTTCCAGGCAATGACTGCAGAAGAGATCGCAAGAGTTGAGGAACTGGTAAATCAGGAGATTGCAGCTTCTCTTCCGGTGCGGACAGATATTATGTCGATCGAGGATGCAAAGAAGACAGGTGCCATGGCTCTGTTCGGTGAGAAATACGGTGATGAGGTTCGCGTGGTATCGATGGGAGACTTCTCCAAAGAGCTTTGCGGAGGTACTCATGTATCCAATACGGCAGAGATCACCACCTTCAAGATCGTATCTGAGAGTGGTATAGCTGCAGGCGTACGCCGTATTGAGGCACTGACCGGTGCAGGCGTGTTTGCATATTATAAAAATGTAGAAAAAGAACTGGCAGAGGCTGCAAAGCTGCTCAAAGCGACACCGGCGACTCTGCTGGAGAAAATATCTTCTCTGCAGGCAGAGCTGAAAACTGTGATCAGTGAGAATGAATCTCTGAAGAGCAAACTGGCCAAGGATGCCCTGGGAGATGTCATGGATCAGGTCTGCGAGATCAAAGGTACAAAGCTTCTGGCTGCTAAGCTGGAGGGCGTTGATATGAACGGCCTTCGTGAACTGGGCGATCAGCTCCGGGAGAAGCTTGGAGAGGGAGTCGTACTGCTGGCATCGGTGAATGACGGCAAGGTAAACCTCATGGCGGCTGCCACGGATGCAGCTCTGAAAGCAGGTGCCCACGCAGGTAACCTGATCAAGGGCATTGCGGCTCTGGTCGGCGGCGGCGGCGGTGGACGTCCGAATATGGCTCAGGCCGGCGGAAAGAATCCGGCAGGTATAGATGATGCTCTGGCAAAGGCCAAAGAAGTGCTGGAGAGTCAGCTGAAATAGGAAATGAAAAGGGAAAGCGTCTGTTCTGATGGAGCGCCAGGAGAACGGACGCTTTTTAAAAAATATAAGGGGGACAGTCATGTTTGGTAAGAATAAGAAGGGAAAAAAGGATTATCCCGAGATGGTAGACAGTATTCAGGGCAGTCCGAAGGAAGAACCTGATTACGGGGGGAATACCGGAAATTACAATTCCTATCCGATGGAAAAGGAAGAGTGGCCGGAAGATGTGGAACAGCTGTACGGGAATTATGCGCAGGAGCGGACAGAAACTTTTGCCGATTCGATCGATGCGGATTATGAGGTGGAGCAGGAAGAAGCACCGGAGGAAGAGTCTGTCCGTACTGCAGCGGCTTCTTCGAAAGCACAGGAATTCCGTCAGCCGGAACGGGGGAAGAAAGAAGACGGAGACAAAGTGAAGCCGGAAGTGTTCAGTGAGAGAGACCAGGCCAGACTGGAACGGCAGAAGAGGAGAAAAAAGGAGCTGCGCAGAGTCCGGATCGCCTTTTTCCTGATCTTTGTGCTGGTGCTCGGGTTGGGCTGTGCAGGAGGATATTACGTTCTGCGGCAGCAGGGGACAGAACTGTTTGACCTGGACAGTGTAAAAGGCAGTATCAGCAATATTAAGACTACAGTCAGCGGATGGCTCGGAAAATCAGATTCCAATCAGGACAAGGCTGAGCCGGAGACCGTGCCGTCTGTGCAGACAGAGACTGCCGCGATGACAGAAAGTGAAACCCAGGTACAGACCGAATCGCCGGCTGAAGTACAGGTCAGAGCAGACCTGATGGCGCAGGCAGATCTGAAAGCGGCTCAGTATGATTATGACGGGGCAGCGGAACTCCTGAAATCTTATGATGGTTACGATACCAATACGGAAATGCAGCAGAAGGTGGCAGGATATGAAGCATCCAAAGCAGCCTGTGTGGAAATTTCACCGGATACCGTATCCCATGTGTTTGTACATTCTCTCATCGTTGATACTTCCAGAGCCTTTGACGGGGATGCGGCTCAGGATGGCTACAATCTGAACATGGTGACAGTGGATGAGTTTAAAAAGATCATTCAGTCCATGTATGATAACGGTTACGTACTGGTCAGTCTGCATGACATGGGTGAGATCGATGCAGATGGAAAAATGCAGCGCAAGAGTATCCGGCTGCCGGAAGGCAAAAAGCCGGTGGTATTCTCTCAGGATGATGTGAGCTACTATCACAGCTATTCCGGGGACGGATTTGCAGACCGTCTGATCGTGGATGAGAACGGAGAAGTGAAAAACGAGTATACAGATGCAGCGGGCAATACCACTGTGGGTGACTACGATATGGTGCCGGTACTTGATACTTTCATCAAGGAGCATCCGGATTTCTCCTATCATGGACAGAAGGGGATCATTGCTCTGACAGGTTATAACGGTGTGCTGGGATACCGCACAGACGGTGATTACAGAGATCAGACCAGTCTGCAGGAAGACCAGAGGAAATGGCTGGAAGAGCATCCGGATTACGATTTTGACGCAGATGTGGCTGCAGCAAAAAAGGTGGCAGACGCCATGAAAGCTAATGGCTGGGAATTTGCCAGCCATACCTGGGGTCACATTTCTGTAGGTGACCGGTCTCTGGAGGCTATTCAGACAGATACGCAGAAATGGCTGGATTATGTGAAGCCGATCGTAGGCGATACGGATATGATCATCTTTGCTTTCGGATCTGATATCGGGGATTGGACAGGCTATGCTTCGGATAATGATAAATACAACTATCTGAAGAGTGCGGGGTTTGATTATTTCTGCAATGTAGACGGAAGTACTCTGTGCTGGGTGCAGTTTGGTGATACTTATCTTCGTCAGGCACGTATGAATATTGACGGTTATCGTATGGCCACCAATCCTGATATTCTTGCACCGCTGTTTGATGTCAGCAGTGTATATGATACCAGCCGCCCGGCTATGGCGGCCTGGAGTCAGTGATCACTGTGGACGGAAATATTTTTTAAGCATTATTTTAGAAAAAGTTTATTGTACTTTATGCGTAAATTGAGTATGATAAATGTATTCTACAGCTGCTGCAGGAATGAAGCTGCAGCAGCTGTTTTCAATGAGGGAGGCATATTATGAAACAGGTAGATAAGCCGAAGAAACCTATTATATTTTATTATCTGGTGGCGCTGACAGTTCTTGTACTGCTGAATACCTTTCTGTTCCCGTCTCTGCTGAAGCAGAAAGTCAAAGAAGTGGATTACGGTACCTTTCTGACCATGCTGAAGGAGAAGAAGGTCTCCGTGGCTGAAGTAGAGCAGGATTATATTTATTTCACGGATAACAGTGAGGAAAACAATGTATACTGTACGGCTACCTTTGCGGACGATTCTCTGGTCGACCGTCTTCTGGATTCCGGATGTAAATTCGGGGAAATAAAACAAAAGGAGATGAATCCGATCCTTGGATTCCTTCTGGCATATATTCTGCCTATCGTGATCTTTATTGGAATCGGACAGCTGCTGTCCAGATCGATGATGAAAAAGATGGGTGCGGGTATGGGAAATACCATGTCGTTCGGCAAAAGCAATGCGAAAATCT
>JAQXWO010000270.1 GCA_029225485.1 Lachnospiraceae bacterium | reverse complement strand
TATTAAAAAATACAGAAAAGAGATAGGCATTACACAAGAAGAAATGGCAAATAGACTGGGTGTGACGACTCCGGCCGTGAATAAATGGGAGAATGGTAATTCGAACCCTGATATTGGATTATTGTCTCCGATTGCAAGATTGCTGAATATTTCTCTTGATACACGGTTGTCTTTTCATGAAAAACTTACAGATGCTGAAATTGAAGAGATTATCAGGAAAATGGATCGGATGTTTTCAGAAGAAGGTTAGCACCCATCACTTTGGACGGTAAGGGGTGCTAATTCTTTTTATCATGATGATTATCTATGTAAGATAACGCTGCGAAAACTACAAGCAACAAAGTCAAGACTTCAAGTATACTCATAGGGCATCTTGATAATCGGAGCCAGCACCCGACCTTATTTTCGACTATACGGGATGAAGTATAACATGAAGTTACAGTATCCGGCAAGACCGTGTGTGGAGATATTTGGGAAACATCAGTTGTGATACCTGCCAAAACCCGTGTGTTGCAGCAGTATCATATATGAAATTGAAATATACCCTAAAACAGTTGATTTTTTTCCTCTATCGAATATAATGAAAATGAACAGAACCCAACACGCGCTCAATGATGTGGACCATGTTGGGTCTTTTATTTTAAAGAGAACTTTGTACGGCTATTGTGCTGTCATGATCTGTCAATCGAGTCACGTGAATACCAGAGAGGAATTATCAGGATGGAGTACTTAGAGCAGATAAATGAAACCTCCTATCTTTCAGTCCCCAATGCACCGGTCTATCGTAAGATTATGCGCTGTTTTTATCGGGAATATGAGAAGATGAATTACAAACTGTATAAAGAGGACATATTCCGGCTTCTGAAAAAGGACGAGGCATTTGAGCATTATTCCATGGAGCAGCTTGTGCCGGATCTGGATGCTCTGGTGAAATGGAAAAATCTTACGCCCATACAGGATCCGGGGCGGGTTTACACGATCGCTGATTATAAAAATAAGCAGTATCAGTATACGATGTCTGAATATGCTGTTGAAATAGAGCGTCTGACCGTCCGGCTGGAAAATATTTTTCTGGAATCGGGTAATCTGTCGACGAATTTTTTTGTCCGGCTGGAGAAAAGCCTGAGCGAAACTCCGGAGATGGTATCGGCGTCTCTGAAGGAAGTAAATGAGTGGTGGAGCATGCTTCAGGAGGATTTCAAGCGTCTGAACCAGAATTATCAGGATTATCTGAGAGATTTCTACTCGGGAAAAACAGAACAGCTGATGAAATCCGTGGAATTTGTTGTGCACAAAGATAAATTTATCAAATATCTGACAGAATTTGTGCAGGAAATGCAGCGCCATTCCCACAGGATCGAACAGATTCTAATCAAAAATATTTCTCTTATGGAAGAAACGGTTCTGGAAAAGGTAGTACAAAGTGAACTGGACATTCCCCATGCACTTCTGGAGATCCATGGGAACGCAGAACCCAGCATACGTGAAAATGTGCAGGGCAAATGGAATTCCCTGAAAAACTGGTTTATCGACTCGGACCAGCGGGAATGCGAATGCAAAAAAGTTTTGAAAATTACCAACGATGTCATTCGAAGCATTATTCAGAATGCTGCACTTATTGTACAGATTCAAAACTGGGGAATCAGCAGGAAAGATGATTATAAGAAATTTCTGGAACTTTTTCTGAAATGTGAAGACCTGAATGAGGCCAGACGGCTGTCTGCCCACGTATTTGGCATCCAGAAGATCCAGCATTTTAAAACCATTGAGCCCAGAGAAGAGGACTCGATCAACAGCAGTATCTATGACGAACCCCCATCTGAATTTTTATTAAAGCCTCATACCCGCACTTATCGTGAAAAGAAGGATAAACGTGGCTTTGAGGACAAATCCCTGGAAAAAATGATGCAGCGGGAGGCTTATCTGCGGCAGGCGAAGAGACAAAAAGAAATCGTGATGCAGTATATGAAAGACAATAAAATTGTTTTTTCTGAAATTGAGGAACCTGTATCGGAAGAAACGCGGACCATATTTTTACAATGGATCGCCCAGGCAAATATGAATTCCCGGAAGATGGGGAGGACGGAATACGGACAGGAATATAAGCTGATTCGCAGAAAAGAGAACTGTGTACTGAAGTGTGAGGACGGAGATCTGATCATGCCATCTTATATATTGGAGTTTAAACAGTCATGAATGAGGTAAGAACTTTGTTTGAGAAGTTCTGGATCTGCAAGGATACAGAGAAAGAAACCTACTATAAAGTAAAAAGAGATATTCCGGCATTTCAGCGTTTCGTGCGGGAACAGCTGGGATGGAAGCTGGTACATACAGAGAACATTTTGAAACTGGAAAAAAGACCGGCTCATGCGGAGCCGTTTATGGGGATCAGTGAATTTAACGAGATCAGAGACTACTGTATTCTGTGCGTTGTTCTCATGTATCTGGAAGATAAAGAAGAGCAGGAGCAGTTTTTGCTTTCCGAATTGATCGATTATGTGGAAACACAGCTGAAGGAATATATGGAAGTCGACTGGACCTCTTTTACCCAGCGGAAATCCCTGGTCCGGGTGCTGCAGTATATGGAGAAGCTGCAGATGCTTCGCGTATATGAAGGACAGAGTGAAGCATTTGGCGCGGAAGCCGGACAGGAAGTATTATATGAAAATACGGGCTATTCCAGGTATTTTGCCACCAGCTTTCCCACAGATATTTCACAGTACCGCTCCTGGAAGGACTTCGAACGGACAGATTTCGAGGAAGTGCAGGAGGACCGGGGAGCCGCACGTATTAACCGGGTCTACCGGCAGCTGGCCGTATGCCCGGCTATGTACTGGGAAGGAAATGACGATGCAGATGCCCTTTATCTGAAGAATCAGCGCCAGTGGGTATCGAAATATCTGAGAGAAAATCTGGGCGGAAATCTGGACATTTACAAAAATACGGCATGCCTGACCCTGGAGGAGGATGACTGCTATGGAACCGTACACCCGAGGGATGCGATGCTGCCGGAGGCAGTTCTGCTCATATGTCAGAAGATACAGGAAGAACTGTATGCGGGCAGGCTGGAGAAAAAGGAAAACGAATGTATTGATATGCAGCGGGAGAAATTTGCAGAGCTGGTATTCGCGTGCCGAAAGGAATGGGCAGCAGGCTGGAGCAAGGAATTTCGTGAGATGGACGGGAAGAAATTGCTGGAAACCGTGACGGAATACATGGAAAACTGGCTTATGATCCGGTGCGTGGAAGACAGGGTCGTGATACGTCCGGCTGCCGGACGGCTGGCCGGCGTTTATCCGGATGACTTTAAGGGAGGTGCGGGAAATTGAGTGACCGTTGGAAGATGAACCGGATCGGATTTGTGAATTTCTGGCTGTATGATGAAGAGGATTTTGAGTTTGTAGACGGGAAGCTTTTGCTGCGGGGCCAGAATGGTTCCGGAAAATCCATTACCACTCAGAGCTTTATCCCTTTTGTACTGGATGGAGACCGTACGCCCAGCAGACTGGACCCATTTGGCTCCAGTGACCGGAGGATGGAATACTATTTTCTGGGTGAGGAAGGAAAAGACGAGGCTACCGGTTATCTTTTCCTGGAGTTCAAAAAGGGAGACACAGAAGAGTATCGCACAATTGGCATCGGTCAGAGAGCCAAACGCGGAAAACCTATGGATTTCTGGGGATTTGTGATTCTGGACGGCAGAAGGATCGGCTATGATCTTTGGCTGTATAAGGAAGTCGGGACAAGCAAAATCCCGCTGGATAAACGTGAAATGAAAGTGGTGACTGGAGAGGAAAATTTCTTTACAGACAGTCAGAGCGAATACAAGAAACATGTAAATCAGTATATTTTCGGATTCCGCAAGGCAGAGCAGTATGAGCAGTATATCAGGCTTCTCGTAAAAGTGCGCGCTCCCAAGCTTTCCAAAGAGTTTAAGCCTACAAAAGTATACGAAATTCTGAATGATTCCCTGCAGACGCTGACGGATGAAGACCTGCGTGCTATGGTAGACGCCATGGAGAAAATGGACGAAATTCAGGACAGTCTGGAAATGCTGAACCGTGCGTTTGCGGATATAAAAGTGATACGCACGGAGTACACACGCTATAATCAGTACATGCTGGCAAAGAAGGCCCAGGCATATCTGCAGAAAAAACAGGTGGTAGAGGAAGCACAGCGGAAGCTGGACAGGCAGAAGCTGGAGATCCAACAGACAGAAACCGCCTGCCACGAAAAAGAAGAACGGCTGAAGGAACTGGAAGAGAGAAAGACACTGGCTGAGACAGAAAGAAACGGGCTTCTGGATATGGATCTGGAAGGGATCGACCGCAAACTGGAGGAGGCCAGAACGCAAAAGGAAGCTGCCGTGAAGGATGAGCAGCACTGGGAAGAAAGAATTCAGGATTACAAAGAGAAAATATGGCAGGGAGAACAGAAACTGAAAGTGCTTGAGGATCTGCTGGAACAAAAAGAGCAGGAACTTCAGGAGGCAAAAGAGGAGCTGGAAGAGCAGCAGGAGGTGCTGCAGTGGGATCAGCACTCCCGGGCAGTACAGATCCTGGAAAGGGAAGAGCACAGCCATTCCGAAGAAATCGTAAAAAGTCTGAATGCAGTGAAAAAGCTTCTGGAGGAATGCCGGAAGGCGATCGCACAGTACGGGGAACTGGCAAGATTATATGATGAAGCAGCCGGCCGGCTGGAGCAGCTGGGAAAGGAAAAAATAAGAAAAGAACAGGATCTGCAGACTGCGCAGGAGCAGGTGGTAAACAGCATTGATCAGTGGATCACAGATGTTTTTCAGCTGGAGAAAACTTCTGCAGTATGGAAGCCGGAACGGGAGATCCTGAAAGCAGCGGAGCAGAAAGCAAGAGAATATCAGTCGGTGGAAGATGCCGGCGCAATACAGGAACTATTGCGGATGGATTATGAGCGTCAGAGACAGAATCTGCTGGACCAGAAAAACGGGAAAGAAAATGAACGAAAGCTCCAGCTGGAATTGCTGAAAAAAACAAAGGAAGAGCTTACCGGCGTTTTGAACCAGGCGGAGCTGGAACCGGAGCGGGATGAAGGTGCAAGAGCATCAAGAATGGCTCTGAAGCAGATGGGAATCACAGCGGTTCCATTTTATAAGACTGTGGAGTTTTCCGAAAGCCTGGATGCTTCTTCCTGCGCGGTGCTGGAAGCACAGCTGCAGAAAGCAGGAATTCTGGATGCACTGGTAGTGTCTGACGAAGACAGGAACAGAATCAGGACACAGTGCCCGCAGTTCCTGGATACGGTACTTTCCATGGAAAAGGCAGGAGATTCGAAATTTGACGGTCTGACCGTGAGTGAAGATCTGAAGCCGGAATTGAGGACTGCTGTCCAGAAGATACTCGGGAATATTTACCAGAACGAAAAGCCCTCCGCCGGAATCTGCCTGGAAAAAGACGGATGGTTCAGACACGGCATCCTGCTTGGCCGGGCGGATAAAGCAGGAGAGGCTGAATTTATAGGAATTCTGGCAAGAAAAAAACGGAAAGAACAGAAAATAAATGAATTGGAGGCTGTCATCAGGCAGCAGACAGAATGTGTAAACAGGCTGGAACTGGAGGTCAGCCGGCTTCAGGAAGAGCTTGCAGAGCTTCAGAGAGAATATCAGAATCTGCCCGGTTTTACCAGGATCAATGCAGCGCTGAAGGAGGAAAAAGAATGCAGTTTTGCGCTGCAGCAGGTGACATCGGAGTATCGGACAGCGGAATCACAGGAACAAAAGCTGGCTCAGGAGAAGAACCGGCAGTATCAGGATGTACTGCAAAAGTGCAAGCCATTTCCATATGGCAGAACGGAGCATTCATATGCAGAGGCTGCCTGTGCCGCAGAAGAATATATTCGTATCTGGCAGGAGATACGCCAGCATCTGCTGGTAATCGAAAATACCAGAACCAACTGTACCACGCAGAAAGATGTGGTGGAACAGGCTGAGGAGCACATGGATGAAGCCTTTGCGGAAAAGAATAAATACAGGACAAAAGTAAAACAGTTTGATATCCAGATCCGCCAGTATGAAGAATATCTGAGTCGTCCGGATATAGCGGAAAAAGCAAAACGGCTGAAAGGACTCAGGGAAGAGCTGAGGAAGATCAATGACGAATGCAGCTCTCTGAACAGGGAGGTGGCTGTTCTGAAAGACAGATGGAACAGGCTTCTGGAGCTTGAACCGGCTCAGAGGGAAGAACTTCAGAAAGAAATTATCTTTGAGACTCTGCTGAGAAGTTATTTTGAAGAAGAACTTTCCCTGAAACTGGTGATGGAACGGGAGGGGAAAACTCTTTTTGACTGTGCGAAAGCAGCAGTGGGTATGATCCGCGAAGGGGACAAAAACAGGGAGCCTGCGGAACTGTTTCAGTCTCTGTACCAGACCTATCAGCGTCATAACAGCAGTCTGACCAGTTATGGTACCTCCATAGAAAACTGTTTTGAAGCAGATGATTCCATGACTGGAGACAGCAGCGCTCTGCGAAGCCGTGTGCGTATCGTATCCACCTGGAACGGAAAAAAAGTATATCTGGAAGAATTTTATAAAATACTGAAAGCTGCGATTGACGAGACTGAACTTCTGATTCAGAAAAAAGACAGAGAATTGTTTGAAGACATCCTTTCCCAGACCATCAGCCAGCAGCTCACAGACAGAATCGCAGAGAGCCGCAGATGGGTTGCCGACATGTCCAGGCTTATGCGGGAAATGGATACTTCCATGGGCCTCAGCTTTTCACTGGACTGGAAGCCCCGCAAAGCGGAAAATGATGCGGAACTGGATACCGCTCAGCTGGAGGAGATCCTGCTCCGTGACCGGGCCCTTCTGACGATGGATGATATTGAAAAGGTAGCCTCTCATTTTCGCAGTAAGATCCGGATGGAAAAGCAGAAACTGGAAGAAGACAATGGCGTGATCAATTATATGGATCTTGTCCGGGACGCGCTGGATTACCGGAAATGGTTTGAATTCCACATGTTTTTCAGGCGCGGGGAGGAGCAGAAGAAGCTGCTGACCAATGCCGCATTTAACCGTTTCAGCGGCGGTGAGAAGGCCATGGCAATGTATGTGCCTTTGTTCGCGGCAGTAAATGCACAGTATAAAAAGGCAGAGAATAAAGATCATCCGCGTATGATAGCGCTGGATGAAGCATTCGCCGGAGTGGATGACAAGAACATCAGCAGTATGTTTGAGCTGGTGGAGAAGCTTGACTTTGACTATATCATGAATTCACAGGCATTATGGGGATGCTTTGAAACCGTAAAGGGCCTTCGGATTGCAGAGCTGCTGAGACCTCAGAATTCCAAAGCGGTTTCCGTGATCCGTTATACATGGAACGGAAGGGAAAGGATACTGGATGAGCAGTGACAGAGAATGTGCAGAATACTTCCGGAGTCAGAAGGCTTATGACAGATGCTTTAAGGAATTCTGGAAAAAGTGGCGCTCTTACGGGAGAGCAGCCGGAAGAATTACTCTGCAGGATGCCTCGGAAGAGGAGCGCAGGGCAATTGGCGGGATTGTGGGAAAAGTATTTTTTGAGGAAAAGATTCAGTTCTCCTTTGACGAGTTTGAAGCAGGTTTACAAAAGACACGTTTTGCACCGGTGCATATGCAGGCTGTTCTGGAAGCATATTTCGGGAGAAAGCTGCAGACCAGTCAGGCGGAACTGGACGAAAATCAAAAGAAGAAAAGCGATTTTCTGCATGGAATCCGGGATTATTTTCAGGAAACAGCAGGCGGCGATTCTGCTCCTGTGAAATGGCTGGAGGAATTGACTGCCGCGAAAAAATACGGATATCAGATCATCCTGAGAGAATTTGGAGAAAATCCGCGGCAGGCAGAGCTCCTGACGAAACATGTCGGCAATGCCCTTCTGAAGCTGGAAGAATATAAAAGCACAGAGAGTGACAGTACTTTAGCCGTTTTTGCCGCTGATATCTCGGGTAATCCTCACTATTTCGACCGCGGCAGTGTGGGGGGTACACTGCTGATTCATGGTATCTGCTGCATGGAAGGCGCGGAATTACCGGCCAATGCCCACAGCTGGAGAGAACTTCTGCAAAGTGTGGGAATTGTCCCGGATAATGTATCTTCTCTGGTACATGCCTGCGGCCTGCGTCTGAAGACTAAGGAGGGCTGGCACCCGGCCTATGAAGCTTTCTGTGAGAGAAAAGAGCCATGTGTAATTACCATGGAAAATATGCGCGGCATCCGGGAGGCACAGCCGCTGGAGACCAGGGTATATATCGTGGAAAACGAGATGGTGTTTACACATCTGATCCATCATCTGCAGAACAGGCAGTACACCTTGCTCTGCACCTCGGGACAGCCCCGTTCGGTGGTGCAGCTGCTGATTCCCATGATATTGAAAAGCGGCGCACAGATTTATTACAGCGGTGATATTGATCCGGATGGAATCCGAATTGCAGACCGGCTCTGGCAAAAGTTCGGAGCTGGGATCCAAATATGGAGAATGTCGCCGGAAGATTATGAAAAGAGCTGCTCCGGGGAATCAATTGGAGCGTCCGGAAGCAGTAAGCTGGAACATATCCGTCATCCGCAGCTGAAACGGACGGCAGAAGCTGTGAAAGAGAGAAGGCTGGCGGGGTATCAGGAAAATATACGGCAGGAGCTGCTGAGGGATATCAAAGAAAGTGGATTGAGCTGATTTTGATGGGGTTTTCGGCAGTCAAAAAGGCAGATCATAGCGATTAAGCATGTTGAAATATACTCATGGAGGATAAGAAATACGATGAATTACAAAAAGATAGCGCTGATCGGCGCAGGTGCAGTAGGAGCTTATTTTATATATGGAATGACAGAGCTGGAAGGTATTGACTTTTGTGTCGTGGCAGAAGGAGCACGGGCTGAAAGGTTAAAAAAAGAAGGCATCGTCATTAATGAGAAGACTTATCGTCCGGAAATAAAAACGCCTCAGGAGGCGAAGGGAGCAGACCTGATCCTTGTCTGCACCAAATACCAGGGACTGAGCTCTGCCTGCGACATGCTGGAAGTTATGGTAGAAGAGCATACCACCGTAGTGAGCCTGCTCAATGGAATTGACAGTGAAGAGATCATAGCGGAAAGAATCGGAGCGGAGCACCTGCTTTATTCTGTCATGAGAATTTCTTCTGAGAGAAGAAACGGCAGGATCTCATTTGTGCCGGAAAGAGTGATAGGTGTTGCCATCGGAGAAAAGGGAATCTGTGAGACAACGCCGAGGGTACAGGCGTTTGCGGACCTGATGGAGCAGGCAGGGCTGAAGTGCACCATCGAGAAAGATATCCTTATGAATCAGTGGTCAAAATATTCAATGAATATGATCTATAACCTTCCGCAGGCAGTACTGGGCGTGGGATTCGCTGCTTTTTATGACAGCAGTCATGTGGCGGCGATCCGTGATAAAATGTTTGAGGAAGTCTGTAAGGTCGCAAACGCCGAGGGAATTCCGTTAAAACAGCAGGGAGACTGGAGAAGCGCATGCCTGAACAATGCCAGATTCTCCACACTGCAGGATCTGGACGCCGGAAGACATACAGAGGTGGAAATGCTTGCAGGCGCCCTGCTGAAACTGGCGAATAAGCACAAAATAGAAGTGCCATTCTGTGAGTTCTGTTATCATGCCATCAAAGCACTGGAGGAGAAGGGGGATGGCTTGTTCGACTATCATTGAGAGAAACATTCTTGAAAGAGAACTTTAGTTACTTAACATGTGGAATGCCGCATTAGTAATTCCCGGCACAGCGGTATGAACTCCACCGCCCCTTTTCTGTTAAGTACCGCATGTTGCTTGATATACGGGAATGCGTCGGTTCATCGGTGGATGGAGTACAGGGAAGCGGATTGCGGTGGTGTTTATCTGTATGGCTGTCCTTGGAATGTGCGGATTCGGAATCTGGTATCAGATGCCCTTTC
Organism: Lachnospiraceae bacterium; assembly: GCA_029225485.1. Classification (GTDB taxonomy): domain Bacteria; phylum Bacillota; class Clostridia; order Lachnospirales; family Lachnospiraceae; genus Choladousia. Next base: position 2,433 of record JAQXWO010000270.1, on the reverse strand, counting down.
GGGAGTATACGAACCAGGAGACCAGGAAGAAGTGGAGATTACGGAAGACCTTGGAATCCTTCGCATCACCTCGGGCGCCTTCAAGACAAATAAAGAGACATGGAGCCTGATCCTGGAAGACACAGCGGAGGCAAAGGCGATTGAGTATTTATGGATATAATGAAGAAGAGCACATATGTATGGAGCGGGAGGATGCTTTTGAGGATGGAAGGAAAGCAGGCTATGAATCAGGTATTGATGAAGGCTGGCAGCAGGAACGGATGAATACAGAGAAAGAGAGAAGACGCGCTGAACAGCAGAGATGCCGTGCAGAAACGGCAGAGGCAGAGATACAGCGATTAAAAACAGAACTGGAAAAACTGAAATAAATAAAAGGCTTCGGAAATCGGACTCCGAAGCTTTTCTGTGCTTCGTTAGTCGTAGTCAGCAGGTTACTGTTCAGAGCCACACAGTCTGCCTCAGGTATATCCACTCGTGCTGCCTCCGTCCCGGACAGTCATGAACTATGTCTGCCGGTGCAGGACATAACATGTCCTTTCCGGTCAGACATAGTCCATGGCAGTCCGTTTCGAGGTCAGACGAGTCGGATATACCTGCGTCAGACTGTTGTGTTTCAAATATCTGTGAACAGTAACGTCAACAGTAACTCGCATGAGCGTTATCTGAATAGATACTGCTATTTTACGAGAGATATGTTATAATCAGTATATGGTTTCGTGACGTAAAATGAGATTTGAAACCCGTTTAAAAAATGAATAATCAGGAGGGTTTGAAATGAGAAAACGATGGACTATATGGCTGGCTGTCTGTGCGGCTGTTTTGCTGGTATCGGGAAGCTGTCTGGCAGACGGTCTGGATGCAAGATCTTATGTGGAGACTCTGTGCAGCGGTGATGCAGACAGCCTTGCCGGGAGTTACACACATACAGAAGAACTTCTGGATGCACTGAAATCATCCGGAGGGTTTGCAGGGCTGCAGGCTTCTATGAAAGCACTGGGTGAACTGCAGTCAGTGGAGGAGCCTGTTATTTCAGAAGCAGCAGGCTATACCAGCTACAGTGTGCCATGCATCTTTTCCCTGCAGAAGCTGAATCTGGTACTGAATGTTGACAGCGAAGGGCAGATTGCGGGAATTGTCACGGCTGCCTATGAAGAAGCGGCAGCGGAAGAGGAGTCTGAACCTTCTTCAGAAGTATTGCCGGAAGGAATCACAGAGATGGAGCTGAGCCTGCCGGTGGAAGGGCATGAGGACTGGGAACTTCCGGGCACGCTCACGATGCCGGAGGGAGAAGGGCCGTTTCCGGCAGTGATCCTCGTGCATGGGTCGGGACCTCAGGACAGAGATGAAACTGTCGGTTTCAATAAGCCGTTTCGTGATCTTGCATGGGGACTGGCAGAAAACGGGATTGCGGTGTACCGTTATGACAAAAGAACGTATGTGTATGGACAGGATATGGCCGGTGATACCGGTCTGACACTGGATGAGGAAACGGTTCTGGACGCAGTGAAGGCAGTGGAACTCCTGTCAGGTCAGGAAAAGATTGACGGATCCGGAATCTATGTGGCAGGGCACAGTCTGGGTGGCGAAGCACTGCCGAGAATCCATAACACACTGAAAAATCAGGAGGATGTCTCCGGATATATCTTCCTGGCGGCTCCCGCAAGAAAGCTGCCGGACATCATGCGGGAACAGTATGATTTCCTGTATGGAATGATACCGGAACTGACAGAGGAACAGAAGCAGGAGAAAATGCAGATAGACGCAGAACTGGACAGGCTGAAAGATCCGGATCTGCTGTCGGATGACGAGGCCGTGCTGGGGGCTTATGCGGCGTACTGGAAGGATCTGGATCATTATGATCAGGTGGAGACTGCAGCAATGATCACCCAGCCGTGTCTCGTGCTGCAGGGGCAGGAAGACTATCAGGTAACTATGGAGGATTATCATATCTGGAATGAAGCATTTGGAGAAAAAGAGAACTGGACTTTTCAGACGTATGAAGGACTGACTCATCTGTTTATGAGTGGCAAAAAGGAAAACGGTCCGTCCGATTACCAGAAAGAGCAGACCGTGGATCCGCAGGTGATTGCTGATATTGCATCCTTTATTCTGGGAAGTGAATGAACGGGAGGTGTGAGGAAGAATGCAGTATGTCATCTCTTTTCTGGAAGGAATTATTACGTTCCTGTCACCCTGCCTGCTCCCTATGCTGCCGATTTACATTTCTTACTTCGCAGGGGGCGGGGAACGAAGCACCGGAAAAACGCTGAAAGGTGCTATGGGCTTTGTGACAGGATTTACGGTGGTTTTTGTGACATTCGGAGCGCTGGCGGGAACTGTCGGAGCTTTGCTTAGTGAATATCAGACGGCTGTAAATATGGTTTCCGGTCTGGTCGTGATCTTTTTTGGACTGAATTATCTCGGTGTGATCCG
>JAQXWO010000269.1 GCA_029225485.1 Lachnospiraceae bacterium | reverse complement strand
TGGACTTGCTCTCGGCAAAGGCGTGCTGATCTGTCAGAATCTGGAAGAGGCTCAGGATGGTGTGAGAGAGATCATGACCGATAAGAAATTCGGCGCTGCAGGCAGCAGAATGGTGATCGAAGAGTTTATGACTGGCCGTGAGGTATCTGTCCTTTCCTTTGTTGACGGAAAGACCATCAAGCCTATGACTTCCGCCCAGGACCACAAGCGGGCAGGCGACGGGGATACCGGTCTGAACACAGGCGGTATGGGGACCTTTTCTCCCAGTCCCTTTTATACGGAGGAAGTGGATGCGTTCTGCCGGAAATACATTTACCAGCCGACGGTGGACGCTATGGCAGCGGAAGGACGTGAGTTCAAGGGAATTATTTTCTTTGGACTGATGCTGACAGAAGACGGACCGAAGGTACTGGAATACAATGCCAGATTTGGCGATCCGGAAGCGCAGGTCGTGCTTCCGCGTATGAAGACTGACATCGTGGATGTATTTGAAGCATGTATCGATGGTACCCTGGATCAGACAGATCTGGAGTTTGAGGATAATGCTGCAGTCTGCGTCGTGCTTGCCTCAAAAGGATATCCGGTCAGCTATGAAAAAGGGTATCCGATCCATGGGCTGGAGACAGTGAAAGAAAAAGAAGGATACTACGTATTCCATGCAGGCACGGCCAGAAAAGACGGAGAAATTGTGACGAACGGAGGACGTGTGCTTGGAGTGACGGCGACAGGCGCCGATCTGAAGGAAGCACGTAAAAACGCATACGAAGCGATCCAGTGGGTCGAGTTTGACAACAAATACTATCGCAATGATATAGGAAAGGCGATCGACGAGGCGTAAATGGCCGGCAGGATATGGAGGAGAGTAAGAATGAGCAATAAGGTACATGGATGGAAGACGGCACTCCTGACCGTGCTGCTGCTGGTATGGTGCTGCTGCACGGCAGTACTGGCAGAAGGTGCATCCGGGGATAATTCCCTGGCATCCCTTGGCATCACCACAGAGGGAGTTACGGTATCTCCGGAGTTTGTTTACAGTACCATTGAATATCAGGTTACAGTACCGGCAGGGACCACGGAACTCTCGCTGGATCCGGTGACATCCAATGCATATGCGACCATTACAGATATTTCCGGGACAACGCTGAATGAAAACAGTGAAGGTACTGTAGTAATCACGGTCGTAGCTGAAAATGGTTCTGCTGTCTCTTATTATCTGTATGTAAAGCCGGATGCTTCGGCGGCTGCAGCACAGACAGAAGCGCAGACGGAAAAAGAGACAGAGCCGCCGACGGAAAAAGAGACGGAGCCGGAGACGGAAGATCCCAGATATGTGAAGGTGGACCGGAATTCTCTGGAAGAAGCAGAAAATACGATTGCAGCCCTGAAGAAAGAAACTGCCAATTACCGGGATCGTCAGAACTTTCTGATGAAGGTGCTCTATGGTCTGATCGCGTTTTGCGTGGTACTTCTTTTTGTTGTGATCAATCTGATCCTCAAAAAGAAGGATCTGAAGGCAGAACTCAGAACGTATCAGGCATATGGATATGCAGGCGGTGAGGCAGGTTCTGTGATGCAGGAACAGGCAGGATACGGACAGCCTTATGACGGACCGGAGTATGGTCAGGCATACGACAGTCAGGAGATGTACCCCGAAGAGCAGTATGAGGCAGATGTCCCGGCAGCAGGTTCACGTGGATGGGAGTCTGCGGCAGAAGGACAGATCTCATACAGGTCTGAGGCTTCTTCTGCTGAGAAGTCTCAGGGGAAAGAAAAAAAGAAGAAAAAAGCAGCTGTAAAGGATGATCCGGCTACTGTGCCGAAGCCGTCAAAAGCAAAAAAACAGCCGAAAAAAATGCCGGAATATCAGAAACCGGAGCCGGCGCCGGAATATCAGCCCCGTTCTGAGAAATCCAAAAAAGATGTTGAGGTTACAATGATCGATCTGTAATGTCAGTCAGAAGCGTCCGCAGCGCAGAAGGATATACGTCCTTCCGCGGGCGGACGTTCTGTTTTAAACTGTTGTATCAGGTGGTTGACAGAAAGAACCATGCGTTATATGATGTGTATAACAAAAGAGGAGGCGGACAAAATGCTGATAGAGATTGATTTTCAGAGTGATGAGGCTATTTACATGCAGCTTCGCAATCAGATTATTATGGGGATCGCGACAGCTATGCTCCAGGAGGGAGATACCCTGCCTTCTGTTCGTCAGATGGCGGATGATATCGGGATCAATATGCATACAGTCAATAAGGCATATACGGTTTTGAGACAGGAAGGATTTGTGACGATCGACCGTCGGAAAGGCGCTGTCATTACCCTGAATACGGATAAAGCCAGGACACTTGCGGAGATGAAAGATCAGCTGAGCGTGATCCTGGCGAAGGGATGGTGTAAGAATGTCACCAGAGAAGAGGTGCATCAGCTGGTAGACGAGATTTATAATAAGTATTCCGCGGAATGCTGATCAGTATGAACGGATACATCTGTTCGGAGGACAGAATCCAGCCGGAAGCATGCCACGGAACACAGGAGGAGTAATCTATGCAGAATGATTATACAGAAAGTGCCCTGCAGGTACAGAAGCTTGCACGGAAAGCGGCCAGATCTTACGGCCACAGTTATATTGGTTCAGAGCATCTGCTGCTGGGACTTCTGCGGGAACAGAAGGGGACAGCCGGTATTGTGCTCAGGGAGCATCAGGTGGACGAAGAAAAGCTGACCGGTCTGATCGACCGCCTGATCGCTCCGTCGATCGCTGTCAGGGAAAAGACAGATCCGGACTGGTCGCCCAGAGCAGAGGCTATTCTGAAAAACAGTGTGGAGCAGGCCTATCTGTTTGACTGCAGGGAGGCGGGGACGGAGCATATCCTGATTTCCATTCTTACGGATGTGGAGTGTGTGGCGGCCCGTCTGCTCCACACGATGGGGATCAACCTTCAGAAAATGTATATGGACATCCTGGATATCATGGGAGTCAGTGAGGATAAATACAAGGAGATTGCCCGGAATGCCAAAGCTGCATCAGAGTCGGGACAGTCAGGAGCCACTCCTTTTCTCGATCAGTACAGCCGGGATCTGACAGAGGCTGCACTGGCCGGAAGACTGGATACGACAGTTGGACGGGAGCAGGAGATCGAACGGATGATCCGGATCGTGAGCCGCAGGACGAAGAACAATCCATGTCTGGTAGGAGAGGCAGGCGTCGGGAAGACTGCGATCGTGGAGGGTCTGGCGCAGAGGATCGCTGCGGATGCAGTGCCGGATCCTCTGAAAGGATACCGCGTGGTTTCTCTTGATATGGCTGCCATGGTAGCTGGTTCCAAGTATCGCGGCGAGTTTGAGGAGCGGATGAAGCGCATCTTAAGTGAAGTGAGAAGCTGCGGGAAAATCCTGCTGTTTATTGACGAGATTCACACTGTGATCGGTGCGGGAGGAGCAGAAGGGGCTATCGATGCTGCCAATATTCTGAAGCCGCCTCTTGCCAGAGGTGAGATCCAGCTGATCGGTGCCACGACTCTG
>JAQXWO010000268.1 GCA_029225485.1 Lachnospiraceae bacterium | reverse complement strand
CGTCTGATTTCGCAGATTCTTCTGATGTTTCCATCACTTCTGTTTCCGTCTGTTCTTCCGATTCCCGGTTTTCTGGTTCCGCAGATTCTTCTGATGTTTCCATCACTTCTGTTTTCGGCTGTTCTTCTGATTCCCGGTTTTCTGGTTCCACAGATTCTTCCGGCATTTCCGTCATCTCTGTTTTGGTCTGCTCTTCTGACTCTTGTCCTTCTGGTTCCGCAGATTCTCCCGGCATTTCCGTCATCTCTGTTTCGGGCTGTTCTTCTGACTCTTGTCCTTCTGGCTCCGCAGATTCTTCCGATATTTCGGGAATCACTGATTCTGTCTGTTCTTCTGAGCTCCCATTGCCTGACTCCGGAGAAACTTCTGCATTCTCATATAGCATTTCACCGTCCCTGTCAGCTGCTTCTGCATATTCTTTTGAGTGATCTGCTTCCAATGATTCTCCCGGCATTTCTGTTTCAAAATGCGCTGGTTCTGAATCTTTCTCCGCTGCTTCATCCACCGCTGTTTCTTTTTCTATATGTTCCTCCATCTTCAGCTTCACAGTCACATTCTGTCCCGGCATGGTAAATTCGAGTTCCTCGCCGTTATTCCATGAGACAGTGATCTCATTTCCGGATGCTCCAAATACATGAACTTCCTTTACTTTCGTCTCAGTTTCTGTACGTATATCCAGCTTTACCATTTCATCCTTTTTGTATGCAAGTAATGTACCATCGGCTGTGGTTTCTTTCAGATGACTCTTCTCATAACCATAGGTACAGCCGGCATATACCGGCAGAATCACCTCATATGCCTGTACCGCTTCTGCCTGTTCCGCACCGGACGGAATTTCAGGCATGGACAGAACTATTACCAGAACTGCCATCAGGCATGACAGTATTCTTTTGGTCTTTAAATTCAGTATCTTATTCATATCCTGCGTTTTCTCCTTTTTCAAAATATAACAACCTGAAAATGCAAGCCTCCTACACGATCTGAAAAACATAAAAATGCCCTCTTTACATTTTTAAGGTTGTGTGGTATTATAATCAGGTATTCAATCAGCACCTGTAGCTCAGGGGATAGAGCAGTGGTTTCCGGTACCACGTGCCGGGGGTTCGAATCCCTCCAGGTGCGTTTGATCTGATAGCTTAGAAAATAGATATTTTCTAAGCTTTTTTCTTTTGCTGTGGAATCTGTTTATCCTCTGATTTTACATAGATGATAGAGAATTAAGAGAATTGTAAAAAAATCTTTATGAGATACTATGTAATCATTATAATTCAGATCATACACCGGCAGACGCAATACACAGGCATTTCCCGGAATGATAATACCGATATACAGAATCCGACAATCGTTCCTCCGGTATTACCTGGTTCTCATTGACTTCTCTCACCAGATGACAAAGATCTGTCTCATCCATATCCACCGAAACCGGCACCAGGATACATTCATGAACGCTCCCCGGCAGAATATAAAAATCCTCCCCTATCTTTTCAAACACAGTTTCCAGAATATCTCCATATAAAATGTAGACTGCACCGAATGACTTTTTTTCATTTGTAAGCACGTACATTGGGAAATGCTCTGTTTCTTCATCAAATATCCGGAGCCCGGTCAGCTGACATAACAGGTCCTGCATAGAGATAAATTCACATGGCAAAAGCCGGACTGTGTTCTTCAGAGCCTGATCATGAAGCTCACTCTGTGTAATGCCCCACATATCCAAATGGGGATTCTGTACCAGAATCGCTCCGTCACAAAATGCATCCTCATCCATTAAATAATAGTAAACAACGGCCAGATCCAGAAACGGTATATGTGGAATCTCTGACAGCAGTTCCTGATTTTTCTGATGATGAATCAACCGGCAGACAATTCTCTCTCTGGATCTGCTGTATTCGGTAAAGAAACTGGTATCCAGCTCCTTCTCTTGCTGATAGTGCTGGTAATATCTGAGAATTTCGTCACATACTGCTTCTATAGAGAATCCCTGACATGCCATTTGATAGAACTGCTCCAGACCAATCGCCGGAGTCACATTTTCTCCTGCGGAGAGCAGACAGATACTGTCTGAATTGCCTCCGTTGTTTTGTCTGATATGATTGATATATATCCGCACCTCCTCTCCTTTTTTCCTTTTGATGCATTCCTTTACACCCACCACAAACTCTTCATACTTCACGAAATAACCATCCTCTCATAAATTGATAAAATTATAATACAGGGAATTATGTGCAGATATTCGCACACAGATGGGCGAAATGCCCTTGACTGATGTTACTAACTATATCATATATTCTTATTTTATTCAAGTACTTTATTATGATGTATTTTATAACATTTTTATTAGTTTTCTAAAATAAATATAAAATATTATTTTGCTTGTTTTTATTACAGAGAACCGTACAAAAGAGAATCTTACCGCGTCCAGGACAAACAAAAAAGCCGCATCATACGTTTTTCCCCTTTCAGGAAAACACATAATGCAGCTTTTCATTTTCTAATTACGTCATACAATCAGACACGTGACAGATACTCACCTGTTCTGGTATCGATCTTCAGCACGTCTCCCTGCTCAACAAACAGCGGAACGTACACAACAGCACCTGTCTCTACAGTAGCCGGCTTGGTAGCGCCTGTAGCGGTATCTCCCTTGAAGCCCGGCTCTGTCTCAGTAACCTCAAGCTCCACAAAAAGAGGCGGCTCTACGGCAAATACATTTCCGTTGTAGGAACATACCTTAACCATCTCATTCTCTTTTACAAATTTCAGCGCATCACCGATTGCTTCGTCATTCAGTGCAATCTGATCATAAGTCTCTGTATTCATGAAGTAGTACAGATCTCCATCGGAATACAGATACTGCATCTCAACACGGTCGATACGTGCCTGCGGGAATTTCTCCGTCGGGCGGAAGGTTTTTTCTACAACGCCGCCGCTGATGATGTTTTTCAGTTTTGTTCTTACAAAAGCAGCGCCCTTACCCGGTTTTACATGCTGGAACTCGATGATCTGGAAAATATTTCCGTCCATATCCAATGTAATACCGTTTCTAAAATCACCTGCTGAAATCATGTTGATTATTCCTCCTTAAACTATCCGAATCAGGATTTTCTTTCTCGAATCGCATTATCGTAGATATTCTATCCTATTCCGCGATTTTTTTCAACTATTTTTTTCATTTGACATCATTTCATTCTGCCATTACAATAAAACCAGTCATATTCTCAAAGAAAGTGAGGTATTATTATGCTCATTCAACATGGAACGATCCTGTCTCCCATGGATAAAAAGGAATTTTCCGCAGATCTGCGTATTATGGATGGAAAAATCACGGAAATCGGTTCTCTTGCACCGACGGCTCAGGAAGAGGTCATCGATGCTTCCGGCTGTATGGTTGCTCCCGGTCTGATCGATGTTCACGTCCACTTCCGTGATCCTGGACTTACCTATAAAGAGGATCTGCACACCGGTGCCTGTGCTGCCGCAGCAGGCGGCTTTACTTCTGTTGTCTGCATGGCAAATACAAAGCCTGCCGCAGACAGTCCTGAAGTGATCCAGGACATCCTTGCCCGGGCTGCAGCCGAGAAGATCCGTATTTTTCAGGCAGCGGCTGTCACAAAAGGAATGAAGGGTACAGAACTTACCGATTTCCACGCTCTGGCCAAAGCCGGTGCATGTGGTTTCACCGACGACGGCATTCCTCTTCTGGATGAAAAGATCGTCACAGAAGCAATGAATCAGGCAAAAGAACTGGATCTTCCGCTTTCTTTTCATGAAGAGGATCCCTGCTTTATTCAGCAGAGCGGCTCCAATGCTACCGCCCCGGCCATCGCAGAAGATATACTCGTAGCCAGAGACTGTATGCTGGCCCTTCACACAGGTGCCGCCATCAGCATCCAGCACATCAGTTCCGGCAATTCTGTGGCCCTGGTGCGAACCGCTAAATCATTAGGCGCAAAGGTCTTCGCAGAAGCCACACCCCACCATTTTTCACTGACAGAAGATGCGGTGGCTGAGTTTGGCACTCTGGCCAAGATGAATCCACCTCTTCGCACGGAAGCAGACCGCCAGGCCATTATTGAAGGTCTAAAAGATGGTACGATCGATCTTATTGTGACGGATCATGCCCCCCACAGCGATGAAGAAAAAGCAAAGTCTTTCGGTCTGGCACCCAGCGGAATCATCGGTCTGGAGACTTCTCTGGCTCTCGGCATCACGAATCTTGTGCGCCCCGGTCATCTGACCATGCTGGAGCTGATGGAAAAAATGTCTGCCAATCCGGCAAAGCTGTATCATCTTCCTTTTGGCTCCATGGAAACAGGTGCAGCCGCCGATCTTGTAATTTTCAACCCGGAGGAAACCTTCTGCCCCACAAGCTGGCATTCGAAATCTTCCAACTCTCCTTTCACCGGAAAGCAGCTTTACGGAACTGTCAAATATACCATCTGCAGAGGTGAGATTGCTTTTCGCAGATGACTGGCCGCCATGTACAGTAAATAACAAATGACTGACCGTATCACGCAAAATGATATTCTCGTATACAAAACACAGGAACGAGGTGATACGGCATCATCATTGATCGACAGCAAAGCAGCAGACAGATCTTTGATTTCAGGCTCTGTCTGCTGTTTTTTCTTGTTTTGTCCTTACTGGAATGCTTTATTCTGGACAAACCGTTATCTGTCATTTTGTTTTTTTCTCTGTCTTTTATAAAAAAACAGTACGATCTTCTCCAGATACCGTTTCAGCACAATCTGGATCTCCTCTTTCGGATGAATCGGTTTCACCAGAATCGAGTGAATTCCGGCGCGATTTGCCCCATAGACATCGGTAAACAGCTGATCTCCCACAAAAACCGTATTCGTCGTATCCGTCCCCATCAGTTCCATGGCGCGCAGATAGTTCTTTTTGGAGGGTTTATGAGCGTTCTCAATGAATTTCACCTGAATCTCCCGGTTAAACATTTCCACTCTCGGCAGCTGATTATTGGAAATCAGACAGCAGGAAAAACCGATCTTTTTCAGGAGATCAAACAAAGCAACCGCCCGCTCGTCCGCCGGAGCTCCATGAGGCACCAGCGTATTGTCAATGTCAAATATCACTCCGCGGAAGCCTTTCTGGTATAACTCTTCAAAATCTATGACATAGGTGGAATCCAGATATTCATCCGGGTAAAATTTCTGCAGCATATTTTTTCCTTTCTAAACAGGTTTTCTCTTCCCGACGCCATGCCAGGCCACAGACCGCCTGCTTCGCAGGCTTCTCGCTGCTTTCGCAGCTCTATCTGTGGCTGAACTGGTTATACCATATCAAACAATGACAGCTGATTGCTTTCGGGGAGGTCTCCGAGGATGCCCAGGTCTCCCATCAGGTCTACGATGGTCTTGCTGACTTTTGTCCGGTTGCGGAAATCGTCTTTGGAGAGGAAGGGGCCGTCTTTTACAGCGTCTACGATTCCCTCTGCAGCCTTATCTCCAAGTCCGCTGATGGTGGACAGTGACGGAAGCAGCTTTCCATCTATAATCTGGAACCGTGTAGCCTGTGATTTGTAAATATCGATCGGGAGAAATTCGAATCCTCTGGCATACATTTCCCGTACGATCTTCATATCCTTGTAGGTGTCCTGTTCTTTCTTACTGAGTGTGTCCATCCGCTTCTCATAATCCGCCATATGACGCAGCAGTTTATCCTTTCCCAGACACATCAGTTCATAGTCAAAGGATGAGGCGCGGATACTGAAAAATGCCGCGTAATACGCCTGGGGATAGAAAATTTTGCAGTATGCGATACGATATGCCATCATAACGTACGCCGCCGCATGGGCCTTCGGGAACATGTACTTGATCTTTTTGCAGGACCAGATGTACCAGTCGGGCACATCGTGCTCCAGCATCTCTTTTTCCCATTCCGGCTTCAGTCCTTTTCCCTTACGGACGCTCTCCATGATGGTAAAGGACTGCTCACTGTCCAGTCCCTTGCTGATCAGATACGTCATAATATCATCCCTGGTACAGATCGCTGTGGAAATCGTCGCCTTCCCTTCCATGATCAGTGTCTGGGCATTGCCCAGCCATACGTCCGTACCATGGGCAAGTCCTGCGATTCGAACAAGATCCGAAAAGCTTTTGGGCTTCGTATCTACGAGCATCTGAATTGCGAAATCCGTACCAAACTCCGGAATTCCCAGGGAGCCCAGTGGGCAGCCGCCGATGTCATCCGGCGTGATTCCCAACGCCTCCGTATTTGCAAACAATGACATTACGGAAGGATCATCCAGCGGAATTTTTCTGGCATCTATCCCCGTCAGATCCTCCAGCATACGGATCATGGTCGGATCATCGTGTCCGAGAATATCAAGCTTCAGAAGGTTATGGTCAATGGAATGGTAATCAAAATGAGTCGTGATAATATCAGTCGTCATATCATTTGCCGGATGCTGTACCGGAGTGAAAGAATAAATCTCCTCTCCCAGAGGCAGCACGATGATTCCTCCCGGATGCTGTCCCGTCGTACGGCGCACACCCACACAGCCCTGGACAATACGGTTGATCTCACAGTTTCTCTTGCGCACATCCCGTTCTTCATAATAATGCTTGACATATCCAAAGGCTGTCTTGTCAGCCAGGGTACCGATCGTCCCGGCACGGAAGGTCTGGCCGGCTCCGAAAATAACTTCCGTATATTTATGCGCTTTACTCTGATATTCACCGGAGAAATTCAGGTCAATATCCGGCTCCTTGTTCCCTTTAAATCCAAGGAACGTCTCAAAAGGAATATCGAATCCATCCTTTTTCAGCTTACTGCCGCAGACAGGACAGTCCTTATCCGGCATATCACACCCTGCTTTTCCGGAATAGGCTTTGACATCATCCGAATCAAAATCGCTGTAATGGCATTTTTCACAGTAATAATGGGGCCGCAGCGGGTTTACCTCTGTGATTCCCGACATAGTAGCTACAAAGGATGAGCCGACGGATCCACGGGAACCTACCAGATAGCCGTCCGCATTGGATTTCCACACCAGCTTCTGGGCAATGATATACATCACGGCAAATCCATTGCTGATGATGGAATTCAGCTCCCGCTCCAGCCGTTCCTCCACCACAGAAGGGAGCTGCTCCCCATAGATCTCATGGGCTTTGTCGTAACAAAGTGTTCGCAGGATCTGATCCGAATTCTCGATCACCGGCGGACATTTATCCGGGCGCACCGGCGCGATCCGGTCACACTCCGCCGCAATACGCACAGAATTGGTAATAACCACCTCCCGGGCCTTTTCTTCTCCAAGATACTCGAATTCCTTCAGCATTTCCTCCGTCGTGCGCAGATAAAGAGGCGCCTGATCATCTGCATCCTTAAATCCCTTGCTGGCCATGATGATCCTCCGGTAGACCTCATCTGCCGGGTCCAGGAAATGCACATCGCAGGTCGCCACCACCGGCTTGTTGAACTGTTCTCCCAGCTTCACGATCCTGCGGTTCAGATTTTTCAGATCTTCCACTGTCTTCCGGTCTTCATAATCCTCCCGGGTCATAAACTCATTATTCCCCAGAGGCTGAATTTCCAGATAATCATAGAATTTCACGATCCTGGCTATTTCCTGCTCCGAAGCTCCTCTGAGAAGTGCCCGGAACAATTCTCCCGCCTCACAGGCCGAACCGAGAATCAGTCCCTCCCGGTATTCCTGAAGCAGACTTTTAGGCACTCTGGGTCTCCGGCTGTAGTAATTGATATGAGACCAGGAGACCAGTTTGTAAAGATTGATTCTTCCAATCTCATTCTTCGCCAATATGATCGCATGGTAGGTAGGCAGCTTTTTGATCTGATCCTCTGATGATTTTCCCAGTTCATTCATTGCCTCCAGAGTGAACACATCCCTCTCCTTCAGCATGTTCAGAAATTTTACGAAGATCTCCGCCGTACATGCAGCATCATCCACTGCGCGGTGATGATTCTCCAGAGAAATATTCAATGCCTTTGCGACAGTATCCAGCTTAAAACGGTTCAGCTGCGGCAGAAGCACCCTGGCCATGGCCACGGTATCCACCACCGTCTTGTCACAGGGAATCCCCTGCCTGCTGCAGTTTTCGGAAATAAAGCTCATATCAAAAGAAGCATTATGCGCCACCATGACACATCCGCTGCAGAATTCCATAAACTGAGGAAGGACCTCCTCGATCACCGGTGCATCCATGACCATACTGTCATTGATATGTGTCAGTTCTTCGATCCGGAAAGGAATGGGAACCTGCGGATTCACAAAAGCGGAAAAACGTTCTGTGATTTTGCCATTCTCCACCTTCACGGCGCCGATCTCAATGATCTGATTCTCCAGAGAGGAAAAGCCGGTCGTCTCAAGGTCAAATACCACGCAGGGATCATCCAGCGACTGCCCCTTTGTGTTGACGGCAATTTCCTTCATATCATCCACCAGGTATGCTTCCATCCCATAGATCACCTTGAAATCGCTGTCTGACGTCACAGAGTGATTGGCATCCGGGAACGCCTGTACAGCGCCGTGGTCAGTGATGGCAATGGCCGGATGGCCCCAGCTCATGGCTCTTTTAATGATATCCTTGACCTCTGATACGCCGTCCATATCACTCATCTTTGTGTGACAATGAAGCTCTACCCTTTTTTCCGGATAACGGTCTTCCCGCTTCTGCCGGAAATCTGCAATCTTTTTGATTCCCGTGACAGAACCGATGGTGAGCTGACCGTCAAACTTGTCAATCGTCGTGACGCCTCTCATCATAAAAAAGGCGCCGACCTTCAGGCTGTCCTTTAATTCTCCTGCCATCTCATTTTTCAGAAACAGCTTTACACCGATGGTATCCGTGAAATCCGTGATATCGAACATCAGAATCGTCTTTTCATTGCGCAGTTCCCGGCTGTCCATCTGCAGGATCTGACCATGGATGATCACCTCACCCATCTCTCCGTCGATCTTCTCGATATCTGTCAGTTCTCCCTCAAAATCACGGCCGAAGATCACATCCGGATTATCGGATTTGCGGAAACCGCCCTGACGGTCTCTGGGCTGGAAAGCAGCCTTTCTGTCCATTTCCCTGCCTTCCTTCCGGAATTCCTTCTTCTCTCCCTCTTTTTTCAGAGACGGAACTGTCTTTGTCCTGCTGCTGTCACCACCCTCCGATACCTGACTGCTCTGAGATGATTCCTTTTCCTTCACAGACAGATAATTTCTGGTAATCTCGGCAACCTCCTGTTCCAGTTCCTTATCCTGGAGCCTTCTGCTGCGGCTCTCCTCTACTTTCTTTCTTCTCACAGACACCTTCAGCGACAGACCGCACCGCTCACAGAAAATCTTTTCCAGAATCTGAAGCAGCTCCTCTTCTTTGCCATCAGTCAGGACATTATCCTGGAGCGTCAGTTCCAGTGTGTCCTCATCAGTAAACTGTTTGTCGGCGCTGCGAAGCATATTGAAGAGGAACACATTGTAATTCCTCAGTTCCATCAAAATACTGTCCTCGTATACTGGCAGAAGATTCTTTGCCGTGTACTGCCTGGACAGATAAAATTTTTCAATGATCTTGATGTCCACCTGAGCATCAGAAAAGAGCTGGCTTTTTACAGCCTGCTCTGTTTCGTAAATATATTTTTTCTGAATCAGATTTTCACTTTCCAGATAAATCTTCAGATGATCTCTTCCCCGGTTCATCGTCACACGGCTGACATTCGACCGCTCCATCAGGCTTCTCGTCTGTCCCGCCAGCTGTACCGTAGGAAACACATCATAAAAAGATTTTGTCACAAAACCAGCTCCTTCAAATCTAAATTAATTCTCCCAGTGCAGCAGTTCTTCCCTGAGTACAGAGAGCAGCTGATCCTCCGGCACTTTTCTCACCACTTCACCTTTTTTGATCAGAAGTCCTTCTCCCTTGCCTCCGGCAATTCCGATATCTGCTTCCTTTGCCTCGCCAGGACCATTGACTATACAGCCCATGACTGCCACCTTCAGATTCAGCGGAATATCTGCCACCATATTCTCCACCTGATTCGCCAGACCGATCAGGTCGATCTTTGTTCGTCCGCAGGTGGGACAGGATACGACCTCAATGCCTCCCTGTCGCAGCCCCAGTGTCCGCAGGATCAGCTTCGCAGACTTGATCTCTTCCACCGGATCCCCGGTCAATGAAACACGGATCGTGTCACCGATGCCCTGGGACAGAATCATTCCAAGTCCCACAGCAGACTTAATATTTCCGGAATACAGTGTACCGGCTTCCGTGATCCCCACATGCAGCGGATAATTCGTCTTCTGTGCCAGCAGTTCATGTGCTTTCGCGCAGAGCATGACATTAGAAGATTTAATGCTGATGACCAGATTATCATACCCCATGTCCTCGATCACCGCTGTCTGATGCAGAGCACTCTCCACCAGCCCCTCGGCCGTCACACCGTGATCACGCTCCACGATCTCCTTTTCCAGAGAGCCTCCATTCACGCCGACACGGATCGGTACATTCCTCTCCCGGGCCGCATCCACTACAGCGCGCACCCGATCCAGACTGCCGATATTCCCCGGATTGATCCGGATCTTATCCGCCCCCGCCTCAATGGCAGCGATCGCCATCTTATAATCAAAATGAATATCCGCCACCAGAGGAATGGAAATCTGCTTCTTGATCTCCGTCAGCGCATGAGCCGCCTCGATCGTCGGCACCGTACACCGGATGATCTCACATCCCACCGCCTCCAGACGATGGATCTGCTCCACCGTAGCAGCCACATCCTCCGTCCTCGTATTCGTCATAGACTGAATCAGAATCGGATTGCCGCCGCCGATCACACGGTCGCCGATTTGAACCACTTTCGTATTATCTCTATACATACTATCTCCTCCAATTACACTCCCCGGCAGACACCGGCGTCCTATCTTGTGAAACCTTCCCTTTTATCCTTCCATCGGCACAAACACCCTGCTTTGTACAGGATTGTCTTCATGCTTCGCCCTGCTCACTGCTTCCCGGCAGAAATACTCATGGCAGTTCAGCAGCACTTTTCCTCTTCGGTCAATTTTTTCGTAGGTGCCATCCGGCTGCAGGACATGAGCCTTCACATTATCCTCCAGCTGAATATCCAGAATATGACGTACCTCCGCCTGAATGTCCGGATCCTCTACCGGGAACAGGATCTCCACGCGCTTGTCCAGATTCCGGGGCATCCAGTCCGCACTGGCCATATAGTATTCCTCATCTCCTCCATTCTGGAAATAGAAAATACGGGCATGCTCCAGAAAAGTTCCCACGATGGACCGCACTGTAATATTCTCACTGACCTTCGGAATCCCCACCTTCAGGCAGCAGATGCCGCGGATGATCAGATCGATCTTCACGCCTGCGGCAGATGCCTCATACAGCAGATCAATGATCTCCTTGTCACACAGAGAGTTCATCTTGGCAATGATATGGGCCGGTCTTCCCGCTCTGGCATGATCCGTCTCACGCTGGATCAGCTGGGAAAATCTGGAGCGCAGCCAGATAGGAGCCAGTGAAAGACGGTTCCAGTTTTTCGGCTCTGAATAGCCGGACAGCATGTTAAAGACGGCAGTCGCATCCTCACCCACCGGTTCTGAACAGGTCAGGATCCCGCAGTCCGTATAAAGCTTTGCCGTAGAATCATTATAATTTCCGGTGCCCAGATGGACATAACGGCGGATCCCGTCTTCCTCTCTGCGCACAACAAGAGTGATCTTGCTGTGAGTCTTCAGTCCATGGAGACCATAGATCACGTGACAGCCGGCTTTCTCCAGCATCTTGGCCCAGTTGATGTTATTCTCCTCATCAAATCTGGCTTTCAGTTCCACAAGAACGGATACCTGCTTTCCATTTTCAGCCGCCAGCGCCAGCGCCGCCACGATCGGCGAATTGCCGCTGACACGATAGAGCGTCTGTTTGATGGCCAGAACATCCGGATCCACAGCTGCCTGGCGCACAAACTGTACCACCGGCTCAAATGTCATATACGGATGATGCAGGAAAATATCTTTCCGGCGGATCTGAGTAAAAATATCTTCCTCCTCATTCATCCCCGGCACCATCTGCGGATGATAAGTCTTGTCGCGATACTCATCCATTCCCTCCGCCCCATACAGCTTCATCAGAAAAGTCAGATCCAGCGGTCCATTGATCTTGTAAATATCTTCCTCTTTTACATTTAATTCCTTTTTCAGGATCTTCAGCAGCTTCGGGTCCATCTTGTCCTCGATCTCAAGGCGGATGACCTCACCCCACTGGCGTTTCTTCAGCTGCTTCTGAATCTCTTTCAGCAGATCGGCCGCCTCATCCTCATCAATAGTCAGATCTGCGTTTCTCATGATACGGTAGGGATGGGCACAGACCACATCATAATTCAGAAACAGCTTGTCAATATTTCGCTCGATCACTTCCTCCAGCAGCATGATGCATTTCTTACCATCCTTATCGGGAATCCGCACGATTCTGGGAAGCACAGAAGGTACCTGTACCGTTGCAAATTCATTTTTGCTCTTTTCTCCCTTTTTGGAAATCAGAGCTCCGATATTCAGCGTCTTGTTCCGGATCAGCGGGAAGGGTCTGGAAGAATCCAGGGCCATCGGTGTCAGCACCGGATATACAGACTCCTCAAAATACTGATCTACAAACTCAGCCTGTTCCGGGGTCAGGGCTTCATGCTGCGTCACGATCTCGATCCCGCTCTGCTTCGCCGCCGGAAGCAGAGAGCGATTGTAGGTCACATACTGCTGATGTACCAGTTCATGGGCCCGCTGACCGATCATGTCCAGCTGCTCCTGGGGCGTCAGACCTGCAATGTCTTTTTTCGTATATTTTGCATGAACCATGTCCTTCAGGGAAGCGACACGGATCATAAAAAACTCGTCCAGATTGGAGGCCGTGATACTCAGGAACTTCAGCCGTTCCAGAAGCGGCAGGCTCTTGTCTCTCGCCTCCCCCAGAACACGTTCATTAAAACTCAGCCAGCTGCATTCCCGATTGGTAAAATATTCCGGCCTGTCATACGTTCCAGCCATATACTCTTCCTCCTAATATGTTTTTTTCTGCCTGAATACAGGATGTACGTGAAATACTTCTTCAAAAAAGCCCGCCTTTTCAGCAAATGTATTTGCTTCCAGGGTCAGATCCTGTCTCGTGGCAGCCGTAATTCTCAGTTCATTCTCCTTCAGTACGACCGTCACATCGGAACATTTCTGCTGATGGGTACGGTCGAGGGCATTGACAAGACGCAGGATCGCCGTCAGTTTGGCCACCCGCATATAAACATCCGGATCTGCTCCGGCATCCATATCAAATTCTTCATAATCCGGGAATGGGCTTGTGTTGAACTTCACCGTATAAGCCACCATCTCCCGCTCCATATGGGACAGGCCGATGATCTCCGTCGCCATGATAATATTGTAGGCACACTCAGAAACATTCTCCAGGCTGATAAATTTGCCGCAGTTGTGAAGGATCACGGAGATCTGCAGAAGCAGCCGGTCTCTGCGGGTCAGCCCATGGACTTTTTTCATCCGGTCAAATACCGTCAGGGCGATCTCCTCCAGATTGCGCACGTGTGCCTGGCTGCATTTGTACCGTTTGGAAATGCTGCGGGCGGAGGCTATGATATCCTCCTCAAAATCGTGGTTGCATCTGGTCAGTTTCTGTTTTTCACCATAGTCATAGGCAATACCGTCACTGAGACTGAAGCCCGGGAACCACATGGTCTCCACGCCAAAGTTCTCGATCATACATTTACAGTAGATGGCAGAAGGCACAATGACCAGCGTATTTTCCGAAGAAATATCAAAACAGGAAGTCACCTCATCCGGCGTCATGCAGACTGCTTTCTCATAAATCTCCAGAAACTGTTCCCTGCTCACAGAGATGATCTTCTTGTTGGCAGTCTCGTACTGCTTCATCAGATCCCGCAGACTGCCGCCCACCACAATGAGATTCTTAATCTGACGATCTTTCTGATACAGCTTATTAAAACCGGCAAACTCATGATTCAGAAGCTCCGTCACCATCTTTGCAAAATGCATGCGGTTCTTCTCATAGGGGAGCAGCTTTTCTCTGGTGCTGACATTTCCGATCCTGATATTCTGGGTCGTGATCAGCTTATCCTTGTCAAAAAGAGAAATCTGCATACTGCTGCCGCCGAGATCCACGATGGCCGTGGCTCCCTGAATGATGGACTCAAACTCTGTTGTCACGGAAGCAATGGCTTTATAGTCGAGAAACCGCTGCTCCGAGTTGCTCAGCACCTCAATGGCAAGCCCTGTCTGCTTTTCAATATAATCCAGAAGGACCACCATATTTCTGGATTCACGGAACGCACTGGTGGCGCAGATCTTGTAGTCCTCCACCCGGTATTCTTCCATGATCCGCTTGAAATCCTTCAGCACCTGACATAGTTCCTCCGTCTTTCCGGTACTGATCCTTCTGGTCTTGTAGACATCAATTCCCAGATCCAGCCTCGTACTGACCCGGTCAATTTCCCGCATGCCCTTTCGCGCCGTAAACTCAAAAATCTTCATCTCTGTCTCAAAAGATCCGACTGAAATCGACGCAAACATCTTTACTGCCATTCTGTCACCTCTTCCCTTTTAATAATTGCCAAGTATTTTCATATTAATCGCTTCTTCCCGGATACCGCGCAGAGCATTCTTGACCGCACTGTCCCCCAGATTTCCCTCGAAATCAATGAAGAAACGGTATTCCCAGTTTCTTCCCGGAATCGGGCGGGACTCGATCTTGGTCATGTTCAGATTGTTGTAAATGAAATGAGACAAAATCCCGTACAGCGACCCGCTGCGGTGAGGAACCTCAAAACAGATGCTGATTTTCGATGCATCTTTCCGGAATACTCTCTGATTCGTCACGACAATAAATCTGGTAGAATTTGCTTCATTATAATAGACATGCTCAGCCAGCACTTCCAGCCCAAACAGCTTCGCCGCAAACTCACTGGCGATGGCTGCCTGTGTCCTGTCCCCATCTTCTGCCACCTTCTTGGCTGCCATGGCTGTATTCCCGTAGGGAATCACATGCCAGCTGCGGTGCTGGTCCAGATACTCCTCGCACTGGGCAATAGCCTGAGGATGTGAATACACTGTCTGTACGTCCTCAAGCCTCGTCCCCGGAAGTCCCAGCAGCGCATGCTCACATTTAACGACCTGCTCCCCAACGATGTAATTTTCAAAATTCACCAGCAGATCATAATTATCCGCGATAATTCCCGCAGAAGAATTCTCAATGGGAAGCACCGCGTAATCAGCAGCCCCCTCGGCAATCGCTTCCATGGCATCCCGGAATTTGTCCACATGATAACAATTCACCTGATCCCCGAAGTACTTCCGCATGGCAGCATGACTGTATGCACCTTCCACTCCCTGATAAACCACACGGATATTCTCGCGCTCAATGTCATCCACCGCAATAAAGGGAAGCCTTCCCGCAGCCCCGTTTTTCGCCAGAAGCTGATACTGCAGCTTACGGCTCATGGACATGATCTGCTGAAAAAGCTCTTCCACTCCATGGCGGTTGATCTCTCCATGAGCCATAGAAGTCAGCGTATCCAGCTTCGCCTGCTCACGCTCTTTATCAAATACTTTTTTCCCTGTGGCGATCTTGTATTCTGCCACCTCCTGGCAGATATCCATCCGTTTCTCAAATAACTCTACGATCTGGCGGTCGATCCCGTCGATCTCCGTCCTGAGTTCTGCTAAGTCTTTCATAACATCTCCATTTCTTCCGTATCATAAAATCTGGTAATTTTTGTCCTTGTCATGCGTCCTGCAAATCCAGAAAGGCCTGCTCAGCCTCTGCCAGAAATGACAGCGAACCGAATACCAGGATCACATCATCCTTTCCGGCCAGCTGCCGGCATATCCTGGCACCTTCCTGGATACTGTCTGCTGCCTCCACCGATGGATTTTTCCTGCGGACAGCCTCCGCCAGCTGCTCTGCCGGAAGCGCCCGGGGCTCGCCGGGAGTCTCCACTGTCACGATATGCTCCGCCAGATCTGCTGTAAGATCTATGATCTGTTCGTAATCTTTATCAGAAAATACGCCAAACATAAAGTACTTTTTCCTGTCAGCAAAATACTCCTCCACAGAACTGCGCAGCACCTGCGCGGCATCCGGATTGTGAGCGCCGTCAATAATAATGTATGGCTCCCGGGCGATCACGCTGAAGCGTCCCTTCCAGACGGTCTTTGCGAACCCTTCCCGGACAGCCTCCTCTTTAACAGGAAAGCCCTGGCTTTTGAGAACATCCACTGCCTCCAGAGCCAGTGCCGCATTGCCGATCTGATGCCTGCCTGCCAGCGGAATCACCAGATCCTGGTATCCACGATATGAGAATTTCTGACGTTCCACTCCATACTCAATACCGGTGATCTGGTCAGGCTTCACAAACCGCAGCTCACAATGATGCTCCCCGGCCTCCCGGACAAGCACCTCTGCCGCTTCCTCCTCCTGAAACGCAGACACTGCCGGGATCCCGTCTCTGAGAATACCGGCCTTATTCCAGGCAATCTCTCTCAGAGTGCTGCCAAGCACTCCCATATGATCCATGCTGATATGAGTCAGGACAGACAGAATCGTAGTCTTTACCACACTGGTGGCATCTGTCCTGCCTCCAAGCCCTGTCTCCAGAACCACCACGTCACACTTCTGTTCACAAAAATACAGAAAAGCCACTGCCGTCTCCGCCTCAAATGCGGTAGGAATGCGTATCCCCTGACGCTTCATCTCCTCAATGGCCCAAGCCGTCCTGGTCATCAGTCTTGCAAAGTCTTCTCTTCCAATATATGCTTCATTTACCTGAATCCGCTCCCGGTAGGAAAAAAGTGTGGGAGATACGTATCTGCCCACCTGATATCCTGCTTCCTTCAAAATCGCAGACAGGTAAGCCAGCACCGATCCCTTTCCATTGGTCCCGGCAATATGTATGAGTTTCAGATGATCCTGCGGATTACCCAGCAGTTCCAGCAGACTGGTCATCGTCTCCAGACCAAAGACACGGCCCGCCTTGCCGATCTCATCTATATAGGCTCTCGCCTCCGTATAATCCATAATACTTTCCTCGATTTTCATATTAAGTTCACAGAGCTCAAAATGTAAACTCACCCTGGCCAGATAAATCCGTCCAGTCTGTTTTTACATTTTGGTTGCTTCTCTCCGACGTTCAGAGCTATGCCACAGACCGCCTTCTTCGAAGGCTTCTCGCTGCTTTCGCAGCTCTCTCTGTGGCTTGCTGGGCGTTCCGCCCAGCTCAAAATGTAAAACTCACCCTGGACAGATAAATCTGTCCAGTCTGTTTTTACATTTTGGTTGCTCTGAACTGTTATTCAACATTATAGCATATCTGAGGGTTTTTTCAAGACTGGGACAGATCGGTGCGGTGCATAAAACTTTCTTATGCCGGCAACACTGTGTACAGAGTAACATATCCTGAAAGGCGGTGAATTTGGCGATGCATTCGAACTTTATCAAGTGCGGCATGTACGGCTGGTGCCTGGAAATTCTGTGGACAGGGCTGCATTCTCTGATTAATCATGAGCCCAAACTGATGGGTGTATCTTCTCTTAGAATGTTTCCGATCTACGGCATGGCAGCTCTGTTGTCTCCCATGTCAAAGGCATTAAAAAAATGCAGAACCATGACAAGAGGTCTTATCTACATGGTCTGCATCTTCGCAGTAGAGTATACTTCCGGAATGTATCTGAAAAAAAGGAACTGCTGTCCCTGGGATTACAGCGATGCTCCCTGTCAGATCAACGGTGTGATCCGTCTGGACTACGCTCCGGTCTGGTTTCTCACAGGGCTGTTCTATGAAAGAATTCTAAAGGATCCATAATCCTCTCAGGACAGATGCTCGATGACATACGTCATCTTGTCCAGATCCGCCTGTTCCTCCGGTCCTTCACAGCAAAGTTCGATCTCTGCTCCCTGCCGGATCGACGCTGACAGAATATTCAGCAGGCTTTTGGCATTGATAATACTGTTTTTATAAAGAATCTCCACACGCGAAGAGCAGCTCTCTGCTGCTTTGGCAACGATCCCGGCCGGACGTACATGAAATCCTGCCTTATGGGCAATTATAATTTTTCTCCTGACCATCTGATCAACTCCGTTTCTCTCAGTTCTATTGTATACAATGTACACTGAAATGATATAACTATATCAGGAAAACACATTTAACACTATACTACATTTTTCGCCTGAATTCAACAATATATACAAAATTTAACCTGACATTCATAATCTATTCATGACTTTAGATGTTTATTTACATATTTCCTGCGCTTCCCTTCCATGTGGCGATCACGTCACCATAAAAAGATACCGCAACTGCCGTTTTATGCAGTATGCGGTATCCTTTTCGTTATTTCCCATCCTGCATTTCGCAGGCTCATTTCCTTATTCTTCTTCACTTGCCCGTGCAGCGATCTCTTTATCCTGTACATCATTCGGAGCCTGCTCGTAACGTGCAAACTCATATGCGTAACTGCCGCTTCCGCCGGTCATGGAACGAAGCTGTGTGGAGTAACCATAAAGCTCTGACATCGGAATGTCTGCCTCTACGATGGTATTTCCCTTGTGGTCAGGATTCATGCCAAGTACACGTCCTCTTCTCTTATTCAGATCTCCCATCACATCACCGGTGTATTTATCCGGAACGGTCACCTTCAGAGACGCGATCGGCTCAAGGAGTACCGGGCTGGCTTCCATAAAGCCCTTCTTGAAGGCCTGGCTTGCTGCTGTCTTGAATGCCATCTCGGAGGAATCTACCGGATGATAGGATCCATCATACAGAACGGCCTTTACACCCACTACCGGATAGCCCGCCAGAGGACCTCTTGCGCAGGACTCCTGAATACCCTTCTCTACTGCCGGGAAGTAGTTCTTCGGAACAGCTCCACCTACTACCTCCTGAGAGAACTCATATGCTTCCTCCAGATTGCCTGAAGGTGAGAAACGCATCTTTACATGACCGTACTGACCGTGTCCACCGGACTGCTTCTTGTACTTGGAATCCACATCAGAGCTCGTGCGGATCGTCTCGCGGAAGGCTACCTTCGGCTTGCTCAGTTCTACTTCCACCTTATACTTGGTCAGAAGCTTGCTGGCAATGATATCCAAATGCTGGTCGCCCATACCGTAAAGCAGTGTCTGATGATTTTCTCCATCATTCACGGAACGCATGGTAAGGTCTTCCTGTGCCATCTTTGCCAGAGCCTGAGCCACTTTATCTTCCTCACCTTTTACTTTTGCTTTGTATCTCTTGTATGTATACGGTGTGGAAACGTCAATCTTTCCATACTGCACCGGAGCTGCCTTGGTGGCAAGAGAATCACCGGTGGACGCATTCAGCTTGCCGATAGCTCCGATATCACCCGCATGAAGCTCCTTTACCTCGATAGGCCTGCTTCCTTCGAAGACGTACAGCTTGCCGACACGCTCCTCTGTATCTGTATTGACATTAAACAGTGTATCATCACTCTTGATAACACCGGATGCCACCTTGATCATGGAATATTTTCCAATAAAGGGATCCACGATCGTCTTGAATACGAATGCTGATTTCGCTTTGGCGAAATTGTAATCTGCCTCATATACTTCCTTGGTCTTCAGATTGATACCTGCCACCTTGCGGGTCTCCGGGCTCGGCATGTAGCTTACGATATCATCCAGAAGGATCACGGTACCCTGCAGATTGACACTGGAACCCATGGTCACCGGTACGATGGAACAGTCGGATACATTCGCATGAAGAGCTGCAATGATCTCTGCCTCAGAGAACTCATCTCCCTCAAAATAGCGCTCCATCATCTCTTCGCTGGTCTCCGCAACTGCCTCAAGAAGATTTTCGCGGTACTTGTCAAGATACTCTCTGGAATAATCCGGAATCTCACACTCTACTTTTTCATTTTTATTTACGTATCTTCTGGCTTTCATCTTTACGACATTTACGTAGCCTACAAACTTCTCTTTCTCACGAATCGGCAGATGGATCGGAGCGATCTTCTTTCCATAGAGATCTGTCAGAGTCTCCACTACCTTACGGAAGCTGGCATTGTCAATATCCATATTTGAAACGTAGAAAATTCTGGGAAGCTTATATTTTTCACACAGATCCCATGCCTTCTGAGTACCGACTTCAACGCCGTTCTTACCGCTGATCACGATCACAGCTGCGTCTGCTGCTGCAGCGGCTTCTTCTGCTTCTCCCTCAAAGTCAAAATAACCCGGTGTATCCAGAATATTGATCTTTGTATCTCCCCAGATGATGGGAACCATAGATGTAGAAATTGAAAACTTTCTCTTAATTTCCTCTTTATCAAAATCGCTGACGGTATTTCCTTCCGCTACATTCCCCAGCCTGCTGGTAATACCTGACAGATAAGCCATCGACTCAACGAGACTCGTCTTTCCTGCACCGCCGTGCCCCAAAATAACGACATTACGAATCTTGTCTGTTGTATAAACATTCATAGCCTTTTCCTCCAATACTTAGTTAGTCAAGGGCGGTACGCCCACATGTTGATATTCTACTAAAATTTCGCGCATAGTTCAAGCATTTTATTCAAAATTTACAATAAATTCATAAAATATCCAGGGGAAGCTAATCCTGTTTGACAGAGGTTGCAGAAAATAGTACAATGTAGCGTGACAATTCTGCCATGTATCAAACAAAAGCACATGTTGCTATATACAAAATATGCGAGGTTCATTCAATGACTTTCAAAACATATGGTTTCATCGGCCTGGGACTCATCGGCGGTTCTCTGGCCAAAGCATTAAAACGTACACAGCCGGACTGCTGCATCATGGCATACACCCGCACTGCCACTACCACACAGCAGGCTCTGAGAGAAGGGGTGATCGACCGGATCTGCCAGTCTCCGGAAGATCCCGCCTATTCCGGGTGTGATATTATTTTCCTCTGTGCCCCTGTCAGCAGCAATATTCGTGCACTTCATTCTCTCAGGGATCTGGTGCCTGACAGCTGTATTCTGACGGATGTGGGAAGTGTAAAAACAGAGATTCACGAGGCGGCTCATGATATGAATCTGGACGGCCGTTTTATCGGCGGTCATCCAATGACCGGATCTGAGAAGTCCGGTTTTGAAAATGCGGTTCCTCATCTTTTTGAGAATTCTTACTATATTATTACACCGTCACAGAATTCTTCTCCGGACAGAGTGGACGCATACCGTGAACTGGCTTCTGCCATAGGCGCCATTCCTCTGATCCTGGATTACCGCACACACGATTATGCTACCGCGGCCGTCAGCCATCTTCCGCATCTGATCGCTGCCTCTCTCGTCAACACAGTCCACAAACTGGATACGGGTGATGAACTGATGAAGCTCATTGCCGCCGGTGGATTTAAAGATATCACGAGAATTGCTTCCTCTTCTCCTGAAATGTGGGAGCAGATCTGTCTGGCAAATCACGATAATATTTCCAGCATCATGGATACGTTTATCGAGCTGCTGCAGACCTCCAGGGAGGAAATGAACCGCGGCGATGGAAAGGCCATCTATCAGATGTTTGAAGAATCCAGAGATTACCGGAACTCCTTCTCTTCCACCCCGCTGGGTACGATCAAGAAAACACACCGGGTCTTCTGTGACATTGTTGACGAATCCGGCGCAATTGCCACGATTGCCACCCTTCTGGCCGTCAAAGGCATCAATATCAAAAATATCGGAATCGTACACAACCGTGAATTCGAAGAGGGTGTGCTTCAGATCGAATTCTCTGAGTCAGAGACTGCACAGAAAGCAGCAAAGCTTCTGGAACAGCACCGGTACCAGGTGTGGATCCGGTAAACACACAAGCTTAAATATTATTTTTTCAGAAAGGACACAACCATGAAACTTACTCATGCATCCTGCCTGAGGGGAACCATCACCGTACCAGGCGATAAATCCGTTTCTCACCGCAGCGTGATGTTCGGCGCTCTGGCAAACGGGCTCACAGAAGTGACCCATTTTCTGTCCGGAGCTGACTGTCTCTCCACGATTTCCTGTTTCCGTCAGATGGGCATTGACATCGAACAAAACGGCACTCACGTACTGATCCATGGAAAAGGACTCCACGGTCTGACTTCACCTTCAGGTACTCTGGATGCCGGCAACAGCGGCACCACCGTCCGGCTTCTCTCCGGTATCCTGGCCGGCCAGAATTTTTCCAGTACCATCACCGGTGATGAGTCCATCCAGAAGCGCCCCATGAAACGCATTATGACACCGCTTCAGCAGATGGGCGCCTCCATTCATTCACTGAAAGAGAATGGCTGTGCCCCTCTTGCCATCCAGGGACAGTCTCTTCACGCCATCCATTATCAGTCTCCTGTAGCTTCAGCTCAGGTGAAATCCTGCATCCTGCTGGCCGGTATGTACGGTGACGGCATCACTCAGGTAACGGAACCTGCCATTTCCAGAGATCATTCGGAGCGTATGCTGTGCTATTTCGGTGCCCGTATTTCCTCCGAGGGACTGACTGCATCCATTGAGCCAGAACCTTGTCTTTCGGGCCGCAGCATTCAGGTACCGGGAGATATCTCTTCCGCTGCATATTTTATCGCCGCGGCACTGATCGTACCGGATTCTGAAGTACTGCTGAAAAATGTTGGGATCAACCCCACCCGGGACGGCATGCTGCGTGTCTGCCGTGCCATGGGTGCTGACATCACGGTAGTATCTGAAAATACAGAAGGCCCGGAGCCCTGCGCCGACCTGCTGATCCGCAGCAGTACACTTCACGGCACGGTCATAGAGGGAGACATTATCCCGACTCTCATCGACGAGCTTCCGGTGCTGGCCGTGCTGGCCGCCTATGCGGAGGGCACCACCATCATCCGGGATGCTGCAGAGCTGAAAGTCAAGGAATCTGACCGCATCGCAGTGGTCACGGAAAATCTGAATCTCATGGGAGCAGATGTGACCCCCACCGATGACGGCATGATCATCCGCGGCGGCGCACCGCTGCATGGTGCCCCCATCGCCTGCCATCTGGATCACCGGATCGCCATGAGCTTCGCAGTGGCCGCACTGGGAGCAGAGAGTGATACAGATATTCTGGATGCTGACTGTGTGCGCATCAGTTACCCGACGTTTTTTGACGATCTGAATTCATTGATCCAGTAAAAAACAGCTGGCCGGTCAGGCATTTTCATGTCTGTCCGGCCAGCTGCATTTCATTCCCTGATTATTCCAGATATCCTTTCAGAAGTTCGAAGGTATTTCTCACACCTTCTATGTGAGACCTCTCATATCCATGGGAGGCATATACGCCCGGACCGATCAGTCCGTGGCGGAGATCATGACCTGCCTTCAATGCAGCATCTGCGTCAGAACCATAATGCGGGTAAACATCCACCGCAAAACCCAGATCCTTTTCTCTGGCAATACGGATCAGGTCACTTACCACATCGTAATCATACGGTCCCATACTGTCTTTCGCACAGATGGATACCATCATCTCATCACATGCAAGGCCTTCCCCCACACATCCCATATCCACAGAAAGAAATTCTTCCGCATCCTCCGGGATTCCGGCACAGCCGCCATGTCCCACCTCTTCATAAGAAGTGAACAGCAGATACACTCTGCGGCCCGGTGTGACCTTTTCCTCCTTCAGATACTTCGCATATCCCATGAGTATCCCGGAGCTGAGCTTGTCATCCAGAAAACGGCTCTTGATATAGCCGCTCTCTGTCACTCTGGTACGCGGCTCAAAGCACACATAGTCACCTGTCATAATACCCAGCTTTTCTGCATCCTCTTTCGTCTTTACCGGCTCATCCAGCACCGCTTCCATGGTATCAAAACTCCTGGCAGTCTCATTATACGCCCCGTTTACATGGATGGATGCATTGATCAGCTGGAAAGTCGCTTCGTATTTCTTTCCGGTTCTGGTATATACGGTGCAATTCTCTCCTTCCGTATTATTGGGATTCAGGCCTCCGATATTCGTAAGCTTCAGCCTGCCGTTCGCCTTGACCTCTGCCACCATCGCTCCAAGCGTATCAATATGGGCCGCAAGCACGATCGCACCCTGATTGCTCTGAACATCACCGTCCAGATCCACCAGCAGAGAGCCTTTTCTCGTCAGCGAAGGATGATATCCCATCTCTTCCAGTTTTCCGGTCAGATATTCCGTACAGCCTCCGGTCAGTCCCGACGGTCCCGGGATTGCCAGAAGGTCCTTTGTTGTCTCTACAATATAATTAATATAATCCATCACACACACCTCAAAACATACGATTACAGATCGCTGTAAAGTTCTTTCTGATACACGCCCTCTTCGATCAGTCTCCGGAAGTTCTGAACTACCGCTTCTTTATCTTCCTTATAAGTAACTCCAAACCACATATCCTTCGTCTCAAGCACCTTCACAGAACATTTTCCATCCCGCAGCAGACCGCCGATGTGAGTTGGCAGAAGATACTCCGCTTTCAGAGGATTCACCGTTACATCCTTCTCAAAGAACAACTGAAATCCCCGCTCCAGAACATCCAGATAAGCCGGCGCACATCCTTCTTTTGCCGGGAAACCCCAGAAATTCATGGACACATAAGATTCCGGATCAAGCACGATTCCATCTGCTTCTGCTCCAACTGTGCCGTCCTCACAAACAGTTTTCACAATATCCTTTGTCTCCACCACATCTGTGATATGTGTATGGCCTTCTGCCACATTGCAGACTCCTCTGGTCACGCCGCCATTGTCCGACAGTGTATTTTTCAAAATAAATCCAGCCATCGCAATGGCATCATCCGCATGCTCCAGCACCAGCCAGTCATGAAGCTGGCAGAACGCCTCTTTTCCATAATAATCGTCAGCGTTGATCACGGCGAACGGCTCATGGATCAGTTCCTTTGCCGCAAGGACGGCCTGTCCTGTTCCCCAGGGCTTCGTCCTGCCCTCCGGAACTTCTCCCGGTACCTGATTCAGGTCCTGAAATGCATAGTCGATCTCCACTCCGGCGTTCCGGCAGATGGCCTCCACCCGATCACCAATCCGCTCCCGAAAATCAGCTTCAATATCCTTTCTGATGACAAAAATGATTTTGTTGAATCCTGCTTTCAGAGCATCATGGATGGAATAATCCATAATGATCTCATCATGCAGACCTACCGGCTCCAGCTGCTTTATCCCGCCGCCAAACCGGGAACCGATTCCTGCAGCCATAATTAATAATGTAGTCGATTTCATAGCTCTTTTCCTTTGCCCTTTCATTGATTTTGTCTTCTGGTAAGAAAACAATCCAAGAATCCGAATGATATGCATAATCCTATCCTACCATAAAATGACTGTTTCATCAACAAAACCAGTGTAAAATTTGAAATAACATTTCCATCATGCATTCCAGTCAAAAACTGCCGGTTGTTCAGCCGGCAGTTTCTGTTTTTAATCAGAATATTTCTACATGGTAAAATCAATCTGGATTCTCCCGTTATGTGTTCTGGCACTCAGATCCTTCGTGCGCTCAGGGCTTCGGACACTTTCTATATTGCAAAATCCATTCATGGTACAGCAGTCCAGATTGTAATCCTGCTGATTTCCGATCACGCACGCCGTGATCAGACCATTGAAGGTATTCATCACGATATGATCTCCAATCAGATTCTTGCCTGTCACGGCTCCGTTCTGTGTCTCCATCGTAAGCTGCTCCGTAAATCTGCAGTCCCTGGCGGTGATGATGCCATTCCCTGAAGCCGCTTCCAGGGTTTCACCGGCCACATTGGCAATCTCTATCTTTGCATTGTTGGATTTGATACGCAGTCTCTCAATCTTGCTGTTTTCCAGCTTAATCTTGCCGTTGCTGCTGATGATCTCTGCCTGAGCAAGATTCATCATACCACTCCCTTTGATAGATGCGTTGGTCGTTCTGATCCAGAGATTGCCCGCGAAGCTGCAGGGCAGTTCCAGCACCAGAAGATTGTAATCTATAAAGAAATTCAGCCAGCTCAGTGGAGAAGATCCCTTCGACTTGTGTTCAAATGAAAATACGCCGTTGTCCTCCTTGCAGGTGACGATATCCTGTCCTTCCCGTGGTTTGAAATATACCTTAACCGGTCCATCCTCCACCGTACGGATATGGATCCGCAGGTTCTCTGTCTGTACTTTCACAGTATGGATCATATCCTTCGGTCCATATTCATATTTTTCTTCTTTGCTTTTGCCTTTCGCCGTATAAACTACCAGGCCGCCATATTCAGCACGTATCTGTCTCGCGACCTCCTCCGGCGCATCAAAACGTCTCAGGATTTCTTCCTCCGTATATCCCTGTTCGATCCCGTCAAAGATCAGTTCCTGATAAAAGTCTATGATCTGATCCAGATCCTCCATGGGCAGATCACTCAGACAAAACCGCAGCTTACTGATAAACTCTTCCTTTTTCATCTCACATCTCCTCCTCACACTTTTCCATTTTCTCATCCGCTCTGACTGCTTCTGACCATCCCGAATACTCTGATTCATGATAATCTGAGACGCTCTCTGGTTCCATTTCTTTCACCGTTTCTCTCTGATTCTCTTCCTCAATAAAATGATACATCCTCTGCAGTTCATCCCATTCATCCAGAAATACATCGATCCGCTGCTGGCCGGTCTCTGTCAGCTCGTAATACTTTCTGGTGCGGCCATTATATTCCTGCCGATAAGTCCTGAGACTGCCATTTTGCTCCAGACGTTTCAGAATCGGATACAGCGTCGACTCCGAAATATCAATACAGCGGCTGATATCCCGGATGATCAGATATCCGTAAGACGGTCCCTTCTTCAGCACCGCCAGTACACATACATCCAGGATTCCTTTTTTTCTCTGTGCATCCATTATATTTCCCCCTGTCATACTTTATTTCATCCATTGCATGATATCATTTTGCAAAAATACTATGCAATGTATACTGTTTATAATATAGTATGCTTTGCATAGTATGTCAAGCAGATATTTATCATTATTCAAAAACAGATATGCGTAAAATTTTGCATAAAAAACTGCCGACTTTTCAATCGACAGTTTTTATTGCGGGATATATCCCGACATCACTGATTCAGGATCTGCATAAACTCGTCCCCGGTGATCGTTTCTTTTTCATATAAATATTTTGCGAGCTCATGGAGCTTCGGCATATTGTCCTGCAGAAGCCTGGTGGCTTTCTCATACTGCTTTCTGACCAGCTCAACTACCATATGGTCAATGTCCGCAGCCGTATCGGAAGCGCAGGCAAGAGAGGTATCACCTCCCATATACTGATTGGTCACGGTCTCCAGAGCCACCATGCCGAATTCGTCACTCATACCATATCGGGTGATCATGCCTCTGGCCAGCTTGGTGGCCTGCTCGATATCATTGGATGCTCCTGTGGTGATGGAATGGAATACCAGTTCCTCCGCCACACGACCTCCGGTAAAGGTAGCGATCTTGTTCTCCAGATCCTCTTTGCTGAGGAGGTTGCGTTCCGTCTCATCTACCTGCATGGTATACCCCAGGGCTCCCGATGTACGGGGAATGATCGTGATTTTGGTGACCGGAGCAGAATGGGTCTGCAGCGCCGCCACGAGGGCATGTCCGATCTCATGATAGGAAACGATGAGGCGCTCCTTATCAGAGAGGACTTTATTCTTCTTCTGATATCCGGCGATTACCACTTCGATGCTCTCTTCCAGATCCGACTGGTTCACATATTTTCTGCCGCTGCGGACTGCACGGAGGGCTGCTTCATTGATCATATTGGCCAGCTCTGCACCTGAAGCTCCGGAGGCTGCACGGGCAATGGCATTAAAATCGATGTCATCTCCCAGCCTGATCTTCTTTGCGTGTACCTTCAGAATATCCTCTCTGCCCTGCAGATCCGGAAGCTCTACCGGAATACGGCGGTCGAATCTGCCCGGACGGAGCAGCGCCGGATCCAGAGTCTCAGGGCGGTTCGTAGCTGCCAGAATGACAACGCCCTTGGAACCGTCAAAGCCGTCCATCTCAGTCAGCAGCTGATTCAGGGTCTGCTCCCGCTCATCATTGCCGCTGAGTCCCTGACTGTCTCTCTTTTTACCAATCGTATCGATCTCGTCAATAAACACGATACAGGGTGCCTTCTCATTGGCCTGTTTGAACAGGTCACGCACCTTGGCGGCGCCCATACCGACAAACATCTCTACAAATTCGGATCCGGAGATGGAGAAAAACGGAACATCCGCTTCTCCGGCCACAGCCTTGGCCAGCAGGGTCTTACCGGTACCCGGAGGTCCCACCAGCAGGGCTCCCTTCGGCATCTTGGCTCCGATCTCCTGATACTTTTTCGGAT
>JAQXWO010000267.1 GCA_029225485.1 Lachnospiraceae bacterium | reverse complement strand
GGAGGAGCAGGCGATCGATCTGATGAAGGCTGCTGCAAAGGCTACTTACGGACGTAAGGGTGACGCGATCGTTCAGATGAACTATGACGCCATCGATGCAGGTGCTAAGCAGGTAGTAGAGATCCAGGTTCCGGAGAGCTGGAAGAACGCTGAAGCAGAAGACATCATCGCTAAGGATGTTACCGGAAACAGAAAAGATGTTGTTGATTTCGTTAATAATATCCAGCATGCAGTGAACGCTCAGGAAGGAAACAACCTCCCGGTATCTGCATTCAAGGATTACGTGGATGGTACTACCCCGTCAGGTGCGGCTGCATTTGAGAAGCGTGGTATCGCAGTAGATATCCCGGTATGGAATCCGGAAAACTGTATCCAGTGTAACAGATGTTCTTACGTTTGTCCGCATGCTGTTATCCGTCCGGTTGCAATGACTGACGAAGAAGTAGCTGCAGCTCCGGAAGGACTGAAGACACTGCCGATGACAGGTATGGCAAACTACAAGTTCGCTATGGTTGTATCTGCTCTTGACTGTACCGGATGTGGTTCCTGTGCAAATGTCTGCCCGGGCAAGAAGGGTGCAAAGGCACTTGCTATGGAGAACATGGAAGCAAATGCAGGACTTCAGAAGTACTTTGATTACGCTGTAGAGCTTCCGGCAAAGGCAGATGTAGTAGAGAAGTTCAAAGAGAATACTGTAAAGGGATCTCAGTTCAAGCAGCCGCTGCTTGAGTTCTCAGGCGCATGTGCAGGTTGTGGAGAGACTCCGTACGCGAAGCTGATCACTCAGCTCTTCGGTGACAGAATGTACATCGCAAACGCTACAGGATGCTCCTCTATCTGGGGTAACTCTTCACCGTCCACACCGTACACCGTAAATGCCAAGGGACAGGGTCCGGCATGGTCCAACTCTCTGTTCGAGGATAACGCAGAGTTCGGTTATGGTATGCTTCTTGCTCAGAACGCAATCAGAGGCGGTCTGAAAGAGAAGGTAGAAGCAATCGTTGCCAACGCAGATGCTCCGGCAGATGTGAAGGAAGCAGCTCAGGGATGGCTGGATACCTACAGTGTAGGTGCTACCAACGGTACAGCTACAGACAAGCTGATCGCAGCTCTTGAGGCATGCGGATGCGAAGCTTCCAAGGAGATCCTGAAGAATAAGGATTATCTGTCCAAGAAGTCTCAGTGGATCTTTGGTGGTGACGGATGGGCATACGATATCGGATTCGGCGGTGTTGACCACGTTCTCGCAAGCGGACAGGATATCAACATCATGGTATTCGATACCGAGGTTTACTCCAACACAGGCGGACAGGCTTCCAAGTCCACACAGCCGGGTGCAGTAGCACAGTTCGCTGCAGGCGGTAAGGAAATCAAGAAGAAAGATATGGCTTCCATCGCTATGAGCTACGGCTATGTATACGTTGCACAGATCGCTATGGGTGCAGACTTCAACCAGACTGTTAAGGCTCTTGCTGAGGCAGAGGCTTATCCGGGACCGTCACTGATCATCGCTTACGCTCCGTGTATCAACCATGGTATCAAGAAGGGCATGAGCAAGGCTCAGACTGAGGAAGAACTGGCAGTGAAGTCAGGTTACTGGCATCTGTTCC
The DNA here is from genome assembly GCA_029225485.1 of Lachnospiraceae bacterium. Classification (GTDB taxonomy): domain Bacteria; phylum Bacillota; class Clostridia; order Lachnospirales; family Lachnospiraceae; genus Choladousia. The sequence goes on along the minus strand of JAQXWO010000267.1, from coordinate 2,475 downwards.
GTTTCAACCCGGCAGAAGAGAACAAGTTCACTCTGGATTCCAAAGCTCCGACAGAGGATCTGATGGAATTCCTGAACGGCGAAGTACGTTACAATTCTCTGAAGCGTGCTAATCCGGAGAGAGCTGAGAAACTGTTCGCTAAGAATGCTGCATACAATAAAGAAAGATATGAATACCTGAACAAGCTGATCACACTTTACGGAAATAATTAATTTTCTGTGGGCATGATACAGTAAGGAAAGATTACGAGTAACAGGAGGCGCCGCGTATGCGGCGCTTCTTGTTTTTTGAAGCTGCTCAGCCTGTTACTGTTCACTGCTATTTGAAATTACAGCCCCGTGCAGCATCGGGATACCTCTAAGCAAACATTCAGCGGATGCTTTTAGCCGTAGGCGAGATCTACTGCTTACGGAGACTCGGAGTGAAGCCTTTGCTGAGCTTCGTTAGTCGTAGTTAGCAGTTAGCTCGCCGGAGCGTTACCCGCGTTTGCGTGAGGTATCCCGATGCTGCACGGGGCGTCACAAGGGTGTGAACATAAACTCAGCCTTGAAAAATAAAATGTCCGTGCTTGCGAAATGTCTGTTCATAGGCTAAAATAAATCATAATAAAGATCACGCTGGTCGGGAAAGAAGGAATCGGTCATGGGAAAATACCTTAATGTCGGCAATGCTGGATTCAGAACGGTCACCAAAGGACTCTATGTCGACAAGACAGAAATGATTTCATATATTAACAGTACGCTGGGCACTTCTGATAAACTGACCTGTGTCAGCAGACCGAGGCGTTTCGGAAAATCTTTTGCAGCTAAAATGTTATGTGCGTATTATGATAAGAGCTGTGATTCGGAAGAATTGTTTTCCGGATTAAAGATTGCGGAGGATCCTTCCTATCAAACATATCTGAATCGATACGATGTAATATATCTGGATATTACCCTGTTTATCGCTTCGGCATCCAACATAAAAAATGTAGTTTCAGATATGAAAGAAAAAGTGATGGCAGAAATCCAGACGGCTTACCCTGACGTGAAGAGAGAAGATGTGCTGGTGGATACACTGTTTAATGTTACGGAGTCTACGGGGAATAAGTTTATCTTTATTATTGACGAATGGGATGCACTGTTTCGAGAGGCGAAAGAGGACACTGCGATACAGAAGGAGTATATTCAGCTGTTAAGAAGTCTGTTTAAAAGCAGTCTGACAGATACAACGATTGAAGCAGCTTATATGACAGGTATTTTACCTATAAAGAAGTATGGCACCCAGTCTGCCCTGACTGATTTTCAGGAATATACCATGCTTCAGCCGGAGCCGCTGGAGCAATATGCCGGTTTTACAGAAGAGGAAGTGCGCAGTTTGTGCGCGGACTCAAAGCTGGATTTTGAATCCGTGCAGGAATGGTATGACGGATATATTCTGGGTGATCATGTCCATATTTACAGTCCCAAATCAGTGCTGGATGCACTTCGGCGAGGAAGGTTGGGAAATTACTGGACACAGACAGAGACTTACGAATCATTGCAGGTATATATCGATCTGGATGAGGATGGTTTGAAAGAGGCTGTCGTACAGATGCTTGGCGGAGCGCATATTCCTGTAGATCCGGGGACATTCCAGAATGACATGACCAATATCAGGCAGAAAGATGATGTCCTCACACTGCTTGCACATCTGGGGTATCTGGCTTACGATGCATCAGAAAAACAGGTATTTATACCAAATGAAGAGGTGCGACAGGAATTCGTCAGAGCGGTTGCTTCCGGACGACACAGAGAAGTGGCAAAACTCATTCAAAATTCTGACCATCTGCTGGAACAGACACTAAATATGGATGAGGAGGCAGTTGCGGCTGCCATAGAAGAAGCACATGATGCAGGAACGGTGCCATTGTTCTATCATAATGAGCAGGCTCTAAGGAGCGTAATTCGGTTTGCCTATATCAGCTGTGTGGATGAATATTTGAAAATGGAGGAATTGCCGTCTGGCAAAGGATATGCCGATGTGGTATATTTCCCCAAACGCGGCTCTTCTCTGCCTGTACTGTTGATTGAACTGAAATGGAATAAGACAGAGGATGGAGCAGTGCGTCAGATCAAGGAAAGGAATTATCCCCAGGTTCTTAAGGACTACGGAGGTGATATTCTTCTGGTCGGAATCAATTATGATGAGAAAAGCAGAAAGCATTCCTGCAGGATTGAGAAATATCATAAAAACGATAGTGGATCCGTAGATTTAATGTAGCAGTTAGCTCGCCAGAGTGTCACTCGTGTTTGTGCGAGGTATCCCGATGCTGCACGGGGCTGTATTCCAATCAGACGTGTGAACAGTAACTACTTGGTTGCTGTTCAGAGCCACGCTGTCTGTCTCAGTTATATTCGCTCGTGCTGCCTCCGTCCCGGACAGTCATGAAATATGTCTGCCGGTGCAGGACATAAAATGTCCTTTCCGGTCAGACATATTTCATGGCAGTCCGTT
>JAQXWO010000266.1 GCA_029225485.1 Lachnospiraceae bacterium | reverse complement strand
CTAACGTAATTGTGATGTCCTATGCAGTTTCGGGCTTGTTGTCATTATACTTTCGCATTATAATAAGAGAAGCACCGGATTCAGAGCTTTCATACCGGATGAGCTGCAGGGGCAGATGGAAAACGGAGTGAAATCATATGGGGAAAGTTTTTAATACGACAGGAGATTGTAAACCGAATCTTCACAATATGGTGAACATTACCTCAAGGCTGGCTGATATAAAGAAATATATAGATAAAGTGGAGTATTTTACGATAAACAGGGTTTGCCAATATGAGAAAACGACAACTCTGAGGGCATTTGGGCATCAGTCGGGTGTGGAGGTATGAAATGGAACACAGCAGAGAAAGTATCGTATGTAATGTTGTCTGTGTCCTGCTCTTTGTGGGGGCATGGATCCTGCGGCAGTTGATTCAGCATAATGGCAGGTCCTATAGCTATAACAGCATGATCCTGGTACTGATTGCTGCTGCGATCCTGATCTGGGCGATTCAGCTTCGGAGACGTCTTCTGGCCACATATATACGGAGCAGTCTGACGGCAGCAGCAGTGCTGATGCTGTTCTGGATGATTCTTCGAACGATAAAGTATGAATTTCTTCCTGAGGAATCAGAACTGTCTCGGTATATCTGGTATCTTTATTATATTCCCATGATTTTCATCCCTCTTCTCATGTTTTTATCGGCACTTCATATAGGAAAATCAGACCGTCAAACCGTAAGTCGGGGTTGGAAGCTTCTTTATTCTGCGGCATACGTGCTGGCAGTTTCTGTTTTGACCAATGATGTTCATCAGAAGGTTTTCTTTTTTCCGGAGGGTCTTTCAGACAGAAGTGATATCGCTTATATCCACGGTCCGGTCTACTACATGGTTGTGGTATGGATGGCAGTTCTGTTTGCTGCCATGCTGGTCATTGTATTTTCCAGATGTGCGGTGTCTTCTGTCCGGAAAAAAATATGGGTTCCCATGATTCCCCTGGCTATGGGAATTGTGTATACGGCTCTGTATCTGACGGATAGCAGCAGTGTGGCATTACGTATCATGACGCTGCCGGAAACAGGATGTTTTTTGTTTGCTGCGTTCATGGAGAGTTTGATCCTGATACATCTTGTGCCATCCAATGATAATTATGGGGAATTCTGGAATGCTGCGTCCCTCAGGGTGGGGATCATGGATCTGGAAGGGAAGATCTGCTATGCCTCTGAACGCAGTATTCCGTTTGAGCTGGAACAGGTAAAGAGAGCGGAGGATCAGGATGTATTTCAGGAATCCGGAAATCTTGTTTTAAGAAGCAGCCGGATCCCGGGGGGATATTGTTACTGGACAAAAGATATTTCTTACATTAATACTCTGAACAACAGTCTTTCAGAACTGGGAGACGTGCTGGAGGAGGAAAATGTGATGCTGAGAGCAGAACAGAAACTGCTGCAGGAGCAGGAGCGGATCCGCAGACAGAATGAGCTTTATGATGCTATAGCACAGAAGATACGTCCCCGGCTGGATCAGATCAGCCGGATCCTGGAAGAACCAGACCGGGACGATGAGGAATTTATCAGGGAAATGAAGTATGCCTGTATTCTGAATGCCTATGTCAAGCGGTATTCCAATCTGCTGCTGATGGCCAGACAGAATACATACGTAGACAGCGGGGAACTCTGGCTTGCTCTGTCGGAGAGCCTGAATCACGTAGAACTGTATGGTGTGAAGGCTTGTGGATCCTGTCAGGGGGCATCTCCACTGCCGGGAGATCAGCTTCTGATTCTGTATGAATTATTTGAATATATCCTGGAATCTGCTATTCCGGGAGCGGCTGCGTTATTTGTGAATCTTGTTGTCCTGGAAGAGGAATTATCTCTGCGGATGACCCTGGAGACGCCGCGGGAATTCCTCACGGAGGAGCTTCTCAAGGTGCAGATGACTGAGCTGTGCGGGACAGTGCATCTGGAACTGGAACAGCAGACGGAATATGTTTCACTGCTTGTGCCGATACGGAGGATACCTGTATGATGTTGTTTTATCAGCTTTCCGATATCCACAGGTGTGTGTCCGGTGCCTGTTTTGTTTTATTAACGATCGCCGCGGTCTCTGTATGGATCGTCTCCATCCTTTTCCATCTGGGGTTCCGATATATTGCGTTTTCTCTGATCCCTGCTGTAGTTTCTGCGTTTTTTTTGCAGGGAATCAACGATGTAACTACATGTCTGTATCGGGAAGAGCCATTTACTTTTTTTGCAGGTGTAGCCGGAAATCTGCCCTGGGCCGCAGAGGCATTCGTTTTGGCGGCCGGCAGCGTGGCCGAGTTTGTGCTGGCTGTCCGGATGCGGAACAAAATACAGCACAGTCTGACGGTGAATGCTGTAAAAGAAGGATTGGATACCCTGCCGGAGGGAATCTGTTATTATAATGAAGAAGGGCAGATACTTCTGATCAATGCGCAGATGAATCGCATCAGCTGGCAGCTGTTTGGCACGGAGGTCCTGAATGGTGAACGGTTCTGGCAAAGTCTCTGCCGGGAGGAGGAGAAAGCTCCGGAAACAGGATCCGTACCGGAGAGTCACATTCTGATCCGGACACCGGATGGAATGAGCTGGGATGTATCAAGAAGAAGCATGGAGCTCCGCAGGCATTCCGTATATGAACTGTCCGCTTGTGATATGACCCGTCAGTGCGAGCTGAATCTGGAGCTTCAAAAAAGGAACAGACAGCTGTCTGAAGTAAATGAACGTCTGAGAATCTACAGCCGTGAAGTGGAACAGATTGTCACGGAGCAGGAAATCCTGGCTGCCAGGATGCAGATCCATGATAATGTGGGACGTTCTCTGCTGGCTTTTCGTTCCTGGCTGGAGAATCCGGAGAGCAGTCGCGACAGGGAAGAACTGCTGCTTTTCTGGAAATACACAATCGACCTGCTGAAAAACGAGGCGCCGCCGGTTCCGGAAAGCAACAGCTGGGAGCAGCTGCAAAGAGCAGCAGAGGCATTGTCCGTGATGATTGCCAAAGATGGAGAACTGCCGGATAACGGAACCGAACGGCAGCTGTTGATTGCGGCGCTGCATGAGTGTCTGACCAATAC
>JAQXWO010000265.1 GCA_029225485.1 Lachnospiraceae bacterium | reverse complement strand
CTCGTTTTCCGGATTATTTGCCGTTCCTGTGCTTCTGCTTTTTTCTTTTCCCGCATACTTGCCGACAGGATTTCCTTTTCCGGCATTTCTATTTTCTATCCTGTTTTCCGGCTGCTCGTTTTTTGAATATTTTTTCCACTGCTCTTCCTGAAACTTCTTCTTTCCGGCTGATTTTTTTGCCTTTACTTCCCGCTTGCTTTCTCTGTCATGTAATCTTGCCTCTGCTTTATTTTCCATGATTTCCCTCTTCAAAATCCTCTTTTTTGCTTCTTTCGATTCTGTCCCCATGTTCTGCCTTTTCCACTCCTGTCCCGTCAAAGGGCGGGATAAAGCTCTCCATAGCAGTCTTTCCTTCCTGGAAAAATCCCCGGGTCACGCCAGTCTCCAGCGCGTAGTCCAGCACGCGCTCATATTCCCGCTTCGTCACCCGGCGCCCCAGCAAAGGATCGTCCTTCACGGCTTCCACCGGTGTATACTGATTCATAATGCTTAAGTATATCTGATCTCCATACGTCTCATAAAGGCGCCCGATCACTGTCTTTGCCTCACGCACATGACCCGGCAGCACCAGGTGACGTACGATCACACCCTTTTTCATGATTCCCCGGTCGTCAAACTCAGGCTCCGGCTGCTGCCGCACCATCTCCTGCAGCGCCTGCCGGGCCGTTTCCGGATAATCCGCCGCCCCGGACAATGTGCCTGCAAGCTGAGGATCCATGTATTTAAAATCCGGGAGATAGATATCCACAAGCCCCTCCAGAGTTTTCAACATATCCACATTTTCATACCCGCTGCTGTTGTATACCACGGGAATCATGAGCCCTTCTGCTTTTGCCCTTTTCAGCGCCCGAACCACCTGCGGTACAAAATGGCAGGCCGTCACCAGGTTAATATTATTGGCATGCTGTGCCTGCAGCTCCAGAAAAATCTCCGCCAGACGCTCCACCGTGATCTCCTGCCCGGCATCTGCTCTGGAAATCTCACGATTCTGACAAAACACACAGCCCAGAGAACATCCGGAAAAAAAGACCGCCCCGGATCCCTCCTTACCGGAAATGCATGGCTCCTCCCACTGGTGCAGTGCCGCCCGGGCCACCATCAGCCGGTCAGATGTACGGCAGCGGCCCTTCTGCCCGGCAGTCCGGTTCACGCCGCACCGGCGAGGACAGATCGTGCAGTGCTCCAGCGGCTGAACTGCCGGATTCTGCTCCGGATCATTCCACATATTACTCACCTGAGGCCCTCCTTCTTTTTTACATGATTTCTCCCGGTTTCAATCTTTTGCCCGTTCCGGCAGCTGAGCCAGAATGATCGCCCCGAACATCAGCACACATCCAAACAACTCCCGGGCGCTGAGCGACTGCCCCAGCAGTGCCCATCCTGCCAGCACAGATACTACTGATTCCAGGCTCAGGATCAGGGAAGCCACCGTGGGATCCATTCCCTTCTGTCCGATGATCTGCAGCGTATAAGCCACACCGCAGGACATGACTCCGGCATAAAGAACCGGCATCCATGCCTGCAGGATCGCCCCCATATCCGGCTGCTCCGCGATCATCATACAGATACCGGACAGAACACCGCACACCAGAAACTGAATGCAAGACAGCCGCACGCCGTCTGTCTTCGGCGAAAAATAATCGATCACAAGGATATGGACTGCGAATACAAAGGCACAGAGCAGCACCAGCAGATCACCGAGCCCCACAGAAAATCCCTCCGTAATGCAGAGCAGATACAGACCGACCACAGCCAGAGCCACGCTGATCCAGACTTTGAGCCCGATCTTCTTTTTCAGGAAAACACCAAGTACCGGTACCAGCACGATATACATAGCCGTGATAAACCCGGCCTTTCCCACAGAGGTGTACTGAATCCCGAACTGCTGCAGGTTGCTTGCCACAAACAATGCCAGGCCGCAGCACAGTCCCCCCGTCAGCAGTATCCTGCGCTCATTTTTCCGATAAGCTCTCTCTGTTTTTCCGTTCTTTCCTGCTCTTTTTTCACTTTCCTCTGTCCCGGACACAGTTTCGCTTCCTCTCACCCGGCCCAGGATCCAGATGCAGGGAATCAGCACGACTCCTCCGATCAGGCACCGGACACAGTTAAAGGTAAAAGGCCCGATATACTCCATTCCCACGCTCTGGGCCACAAAAGCAACTCCCCAGATTACTGCCGTCAAAAGCAGCATCAGAGGATTTCTCAAAGATGTATTTTTCATAAACTTCCTCCTGTTGAGCCAAGGGGACAGGTCCCCCGGCTCACCTCATAGTTCCAGTGGTTTTCCGTTCAGTACTGCCTCCCGCAGCACATCTCCTTCGTACCGGAGCTTCAGTGAAAAGAACGGAGCTTCCCTGGCAAGCAGCTTCAGAAAGATCTTATCCCCTTCCCACAAGTTCAGATCTTCCACCCGTGACTTCGGTACCCATTCCAGAACGCCTTCCCGACATGGAGGCAGCTTTGGTTCGCCGGATGCCTGACCTTCCTGCTCCGGAAACTTCGCCGTATACAGGCACATGTACTCCGTCCCCCACTGATCTGACACAAATGTCACGATTCCACGGAAACGGAACTCCTTCAGCACCAGTCCGGTCTCCTCCCGGGCTTCCCGCAGCAGACACTCTTCCGGGCTTTCTCCCTCCTCAAAGTGACCGCCGATCCCGATCCATTTATCCTGATTCTCATCATTTTCCTTGCAGATGCGGTGCATCATCAGATAACTGTCTTCCCGCTCCACATAGCAGAGCGTCGTCAATGGACTTTTCACACAAATCTCCTTTCAGGGCAGTTCCACCACCGTCATGGTATGATTCACTGCCGGCAAAAATTTCCGGATGATATCCTGTGTCCTGGCTTTCAGACTGGAGGTGTTCACACAGGGATGAAATCCAAGATATTCCATCTCCGCCACTTCCCGGTCTATCAGCAGCCGCACACGCCCCTCCGTATCATTCATCAGCCCCATGATGCTGACCGAGCCAGGCGTGATATGAAGATATTCCTCCATGTGCTCTGCATCCGCAAAGGACAGCCTTGCACAGCCCAGCTGCTTCGAAAGATCTTTCGTGTGAAATACCTTGTCCCCGGGCATCAGAAGCAGATAAAAATCTGTCTTCTGACGATTGCACAGAAACAGATTCTTGCAGATACGGATTCCCAGACGCTCATCCACCCCGTGACACGCTTCGATGGAAGGCGTCACCTCATGATCCAGACGCTCATAGGGAATCTCCAGCCTGTCCAGCAGTTCATATACTGCCGCCTCTTTTTCAGTCCTGCCCTCCATATGTTCCGGTCTGCCCGTAAAAAGCTCTGAAATCCAGATTTCCTCCGATTGTATTTCTGGTCTGATCTGATTTTCCATCGTATGTTCCTCCCCTGATGTCTCTCTATTCCGTCTCATCATCCTCTATCGCAAACATCGTACGGCAGATCCGTTTCCCGGTCTCCGTCACAAATATCTTCCTGCAGGCATTGCAGATTCCCTTTTTGCCAGAACCGTCCTCATACAGATTTACCAGAAAATCTGCCTCCACCAGAATCTGATAATCGATCCCGTCCATATTTGTATACGTATGATGATGTCCTACCAGATAGCATACTCTTGCTGTCACATCCTCCGGATATCCTGTCTGCCTCAGCATCTTCTCCGCCTCCGCCGGCCCCTCTTTCTCCTGCAGAGGTCCTGAGCAGCTTCCATATTTCTCCTCAGCAATACGGATCCCGATATCGTGCACCAGGGCTGCCGCTCCAAGTATCTCCATCGTATGCTCGTCCAGCCCCTCGCCCGTTCCGATCGTCCGGGCAAATGTATATACCTTCACAAAATGCTGGATCCTGGCCGCATCTCCCATATAATAATCAATCATCCGGTTCATCAGTTCCTGCTCTTTTTTCATATGCTCCTGCTCCTTCCATTTTGCATGACAATTCTCAGCACATCATATCACAGACGTGGTAAATTATCCATTAAAATATGAGTCACGAAACAGGGATTCCTTTTTTACATATCGTAACTGCGCAGCCGCCATGCCAAGCAAGTCACAGACCGCCTTTTCATTTTATTGCATGGCTGAACTGTTACTACATATCACACTACCAATAAATTTATTTCAAAAAAATATGGATTTTACGAAATGATAGTTGTATAATGTCTTAGTTATTTTTATACACAAGCCCACATTATTATGAGGAGGAGAACTATGCCAGTAAAATACGTATTCGTAACCGGCGGTGTCGTTTCCGGCCTTGGCAAGGGAATCACCGCAGCATCTCTGGGAAGACTTCTGAAGGCACGCGGTTACAAAGTGACCATGCAGAAATTCGATCCGTACATCAACATTGACCCGGGCACTATGAACCCGATCCAGCATGGTGAGGTATTTGTCACCGACGACGGTGCTGAGACCGACCTTGACCTTGGCCATTATGAGCGTTTTATCGATGAAAGTCTGAATAAGAATTCTAATGTCACTACAGGAAAGATCTACTGGTCCGTACTTCACAAGGAGCGCCGCGGAGATTACGGCGGAGGTACAGTTCAGGTGATTCCTCATATTACAAATGAGATAAAGAGCCGCTTCTACCGGAATTTCACCACAGAGGAGACCCAGATCGCGATCATTGAGGTGGGCGGTACCGTGGGAGATATCGAGAGCCAGCCGTTCCTGGAGGCGATCCGTCAGTTCCAGCACGATATCGGCCATGAGAACGCGATCCTGCTCCATGTGACTCTGATCCCTTATCTCAAAGCCTCCGGAGAGCTGAAGACGAAGCCGACGCAGGCCAGCGTCAAGGAGCTGCAGGGTATGGGCATCCAGCCTGACATCATCGTCTGCCGTTCCGAGCATCCGCTGGACCGTCAGATCAAGGACAAGATCGCACTGTTCTGTAATGTACCCAGCAGCCACGTCCTCCAGAATCTGGACGTAGAGTACCTCTACGAGGCTCCTCTCGCCATGGAAAAGGAAAATCTGGCGAAGGTTGCCTGTGAATGTCTCGGTCTGGAGTGTCCGGAGCCGGATCTGGAGGACTGGAAAGCCATGGTGGAAGCTCTCCGCTCCCCGGTACGCGAGGTCAATATCGCACTGGTGGGAAAATATATTTCCCTGCACGACGCTTACATCAGTGTGGTGGAGGCTCTGAAGCACGGCGGTATCGCCAGCCACGCCACTGTCAATATCAAATGGGTAAATTCGGAAGAAGTCACAGAAGAGAATGTGGATGAGATCCTTGGCGGCATGGACGGCATCCTGGTTCCCGGCGGTTTCGGCGACCGGGGGATCGAGGGAAAGATCGAAGCGATCCGCTACGCCCGGACCCATAAGATCCCGTTCCTGGGACTTTGCCTCGGCATGCAGCTTGCTATCGTAGAGTACGCCCGCCACGTAGCAGGCCTGGAGGATGCTCACAGCATCGAGCTGGATCCCCAGACCGCTCACCCGGTGATTGCTCTCCTTCCTGACCAGAACGGCGTGGAGGACATCGGCGGCACCCTGAGACTTGGCTCCTGGCCTTGTATTCTGGATGAGACCACAAAGGCTTACGAGCTTTACGGTGAAAAAGAGATCCATGAGCGTCACAGACACCGCTATGAGGTCAACAATGACTACCGGAAGATCCTCTGTGACAATGGTCTGACCCTCTCCGGTCTGTCACCGGACGGCCGCATCGTGGAAATGATCGAGCTGAAAGATCATCCCTTCTTCCTTGCCACCCAGGCCCATCCGGAGCTGAAATCCAGACCGAACCGCCCGCATCCGCTGTTCCGCGGATTTGTGGCTGCGGCAGTAGAACAGCACGAAAAATAAATAAAAATACATCAGCCGGACTGCTCAGAGATTGTTCTGATCATCCGGCTGATTTTGTTTACATGCTTTTTTTAATTGAAAAGTCCTTTTTCCGTATAATCCCTCTTTTTCATGGAATGCTATCTGTATACTTTTTATCACGCTGCCCTGCGGCGGAATGGAGCTGCCATGGAAGATTATAATACAAAAAACGGAATGTCAGATAATCAGGAAAACAACACCTGCACCGCCCTGGTGCCGGTGACCGTCCGGGCCGGTCTGCCAGCCTGCCGGGATACTTTTTGCCAGAATTTCGCCCGCTCCAATCAGCATGTGCATGATTTTTCCATGGAATCCGGCGAAGAATTTTCTGTGACTTCTGACCCTGCCGATCCTTCTGCATCTGATTTTTCTGACAGATGCAGCAACGACCGTCAGACTGTGTCTTCCGATGCCTCCGTCGCCGACAGGAAGCCTGAGAATCTCCCTCGACGCATCCACCGCTTTTTTTCAGAACACTCCTGTAAAAACCATTGCTCAAAGCGCCATCCACTCACCCCCGCCCAATGCCGGAAGCTTCTGAAAAATATGCTGAAAGCTGCAGGCATTGCCGCCGCAGCTCTGTTTCTGATCGCAGGTATTACTTTGAGTTATCTCATCCTGACCGCCCCTGATCTGGATTCTGTCAGCATATCTCCAACGGAGTCTGCCACCTATATTTATGACCAGGAAGGAAACCGGCTCCGAAAGCTGACGCTGTCTTCCTCCAACCGCGACATCGTCTCACTGGAAAAAATCCCCCTCTCTCTCCAGCAGGCTGTGATCGCCATCGAGGATGAACGCTTCTACACCCACAAAGGGATCGATCCAAGAGGTATTGCCCGGGCTTTTGTAAAAGGGATCCGAAACGGCAGCTTTTCCGAAGGAGCCAGCACCATCACACAGCAGCTGATCAAAAACAGTGTTTTCACGGAATGGACTCAGGAAAATTCCTTCTTCGACCGGCTGAGCCGCAAAGTACAGGAACAGTATCTGGCTCTCCGGCTGGAAAAAATCATGTCCAAAGATGAGATACTGGAAAATTATCTGAATATCATCAATCTGGGCTCCGGCTGCTACGGCGTCCAGGCGGCTGCCAGACGGTATTTTGGAAAAGATGTGTCCGAGCTGACACTGTCAGAATCTGCCGTTCTGGCGGCCATTCCCCAGAATCCGACCGCCTTCAACCCCATCTGGCATCCGGATAAAAATAACAGCAGACGCACGACCATCCTGTCTTATATGCAGACGCAGGGATATATTACGCCGGAGCAAAAAAAGGCTGCCCTGAAGGATCCTGTCTACGACCGGATTCGGGAATACGATGCTGCCTGTGAAGAGACCAGTATCTATTCTTATTATGAAGATGCCCTGATCGCTCAGGTACTGAAAGTACTGACAGAAGAAAAAGGATATTCCTATGACGAGGCATACCGCACCGTCTACAGCGGCGGTCTGCGTATTATTTCCGCCCAGGATCCGGCGATTCAGGCCATCTGCGAGGAAGAATTCCAGAATGCATCCAATTTCCCGGCAGGGACGGAATACGGCATAGACTATGCCCTGAGTGTTGTGGGAGAAAACAGTCTGGTCACCCACTATGGAAATGAAAATCTGCGCACCTTTGTCCGCGAAAACTATGATCCTTCCTTCAACCTTATGTGTCAGGATCCGGATATCGCCCGGAAATACGCAGATGCTTTCCGGGAATCCATACTGGATACTGAACAGCCGGCAGAAGTTCTGGCTGAACGGCTCACCCTGTCTCCCCAGCCCCAGGCTTCTCTGGTCATCATGGATCAGGCCACCGGCTTTGTCCGCGCCATTGTGGGCGGCCGGGGAGAAAAAACAGCCAGCCTGACTCTGAACCGGGCCACAGAGACTACGCGGCAGCCCGGTTCCACGTTTAAGATCCTGACTGCCTACGCACCGGCCATCGATTCCTGCGGTCAGACGCTGGCAACACTCTATGACAATGAACCCTACCGGTATCAGGACGGCACTCCGGTCAGCAACTGGGATGTAAGCGATTATTCCGGTCCGGTCACCATCCGCGATGCGATTACCCGCTCTGTCAATGTGGCAGCTGTCAAATGCATCACCGATATCTCACCGCAGCTTGGTTATCAGTATGCCCTGAACTTCGGCATCTCCACACTGGAAGACCCCACAGATCTGGTGCAGCCCCTGGCACTGGGCGGCATCACCCGGGGAGTGACCAATCTGGAACTGTGTGCTGCCTACGCTTCTATCGCCAACGGCGGCATATACCGGACGCCCAGATTTTTCACGCAGATCTATGACCGTCACGGGAATCTTCTCGTAGACTATACAAATGACAGTCAGAACCACGGGACTTCTGACTCTGCCACAGATTCCCTCTCTTCCGGATCAGAATCCGGCAGCCTTGATCCGGCAGACAGCAGCAGCCCGACAGACGGCGACCGCATCCTGAAGCCTTCCACCGCATATCTGCTCACCAATGCCATGGAGGATGTAGTCACCGATCCCTCCGGCACTGCCTATGGAACCATCTCTGCCGGAAACCAGCCCGTTGCCGGCAAGACAGGCACCACCTCCAGCTACAAGGATGTCTGGTTCGCAGGCTATACCCCTTACTACACCTGCTGCGTCTGGGGCGGCTATGACAACAACGAAAGTCTGCCAGGCAGCTCCACATATCACACTTACAATAAGATACTATGGACCTCCATCATGACCCGCATACACGCGTCACTTCCGGCAGCCTCTTTTGAAGTTCCGGAAAATATCACTGCAGTCACTCTCTGCCGCCAGTCCCATCTTCCCGCAGTGCCGGAGGGCTGCACCGAAACTTACCAGGAAGTATTTGAAGCAGGAACCGAACCCACCGGAGAATGCCCGCTGCACGAACCGGTCCCCGAGACAGAACCGATCCTGATCTATCAGGATCTGCTGGACGAACTTTTCCCCGAAACAGAAGCTCCCGCCGACACAGAATCGGAGTCTGCCTCAGAAACATCCTCCGAGACAGACTCCGAAACCACTGACGAGTCAGATACCAACCCGGAAACCACCGGCGAAACCACAGACTCAGAAACAATACCAGACTACGAACTGCCTTCCCAGTCTGAGGACCTGCCGGACAATGAACATCCACCACAACCCGGAGACACGCCGGGCAATGACCTCTCCCAACAATCCGAAGGCATGCCGGACAATGACCTCTCCCCATCGTCCGAAGACATCCTGGACAAGAATATCTCCTCATCGTCCGGGCTTCCCCCGGCTCAGGGTTCGCTCTCTTCCTCAGAGCTGCCCTCAGATTCCGGCCAACCCCAGACCACCTCCCTGGACGACATGATCACCCAACTGAACAAACTGAACCTGCACTGAAACCAGACAGATTTTTTTCATTATCCAGAACGGAGGCAGCACACGTGGATATGCAGCATCGGCCGGCGTCCTCCGTACATGAAATCTTATATAAGCTTAATTCGTCCTGACCTCCTGCCTCATAAACCCGATATAGGATCCTCCAAAGGAGATCAGCATCAGCGCTGCCAGTCCTGTCAGATGCGGCCACACCAGCAACAGGCTCTGTCCCAGACTCAGGTAACCGCTGATGGCTCCCTCCAGCTGGTTCATGGTCACCACATTGACAGAACGTACAGACGGATTCATGATCGTCGATACGGCCTCACTGTACAGATAATACGGTGAGATTCTGTTCAGATTCAGATTCAGCGTATAATTGTTCAGTGAATTGAACATAGCGCTGTACTGATCATTCACCGGATACACCGCATTTGCGATAATGCTTGCCACCAGGCTCATAAAGATGGCAAAGAAGATCCAGACTGCGATGGATGCCAGTGCCGATGTCGCAGAATGACGGCATATTACCGAAAACAGAATGGACATGGCCAGCCAGAATGCAATATAGATCACTGTGAATGTCAGGAAAATCAGAATTCTCAGGACTTCTTCTCCCGTAGGTCTCAGCCCTGTAGCCAGGATGCCGATTGCTCCAAGTCCGATTCCCATGGTATATACGATCGTCGCAATCACAGCCGTGCCCGCCAGAAATTTACCGATGATGATAGAATCTCTGTAGATGGGCTGTGAAACAAGACGGTTCAGCGTACCGCTGGTGCGTTCACTGTTGACAGCGTCAAATCCCAGTGCCAGACCTATGATCGGACCCAGCAGGGCGATAAATGACATAAAGGAGGGAATCGAATTGCCTGCCAGTGTATACAGCTTCAGGAATACAAAATGACTGTCATCCGCAATCGAATCGGAAAGCCCGCTCAGAGCGCCGTAAAGGCTGCCAATGCTGGTGCTGCCGATCAGAAACAGCAGTATCAGAAAACGTTTACTGGTCAGATGATCCGCAAACTCCTTCCGAAACAGTGCCTTCAGCCCGGTCGTGCCGCTAATCCGCCTGCTGTTTTCTGCGTCCAAAGACATGGTTTTTCTTTGTTTTAAACTCATCACTTTCATTACTCTGTCCCGCCTTTTCAAAATACCGTCTGTAAATCTCATCCAGATCGCCGCCTCTCTGATGA
Source organism: Lachnospiraceae bacterium (assembly GCA_029225485.1). Classification (GTDB taxonomy): domain Bacteria; phylum Bacillota; class Clostridia; order Lachnospirales; family Lachnospiraceae; genus Choladousia. The sequence goes on along the minus strand of JAQXWO010000265.1, from coordinate 706 downwards.
AGATGCAGCACTGTATATCCGTTCTCACCCAGGAATCTGCTCAGTTCGCCGCGAAGATCCTTCCTGGAGGTAATAATGAATTTATCACCTTCCTTATCGATCTTCAGCACGCCGTCCTGCTGATACAGCATTCCAAGGATCTTATCATCACAGGGATGCACACCCAGCTCCAGCAAAAATGTCCCGTCCCTGCGAATCTGTTCCTCCAGCTCCGCCAGAGTACCGCTGGCGATCAGACGGCCCTCCACAAAAATTCCTACCCGGTCGCAGACCTGCTGGATCTGATGCAGCTGATGAGAAGAGATCAGAAGCGTCCTGCCGTCTTCCTCCGCCAGCTGACGGATCAGGATCAGCAGTTCACGCATACCTTCCGGGTCGATTCCCAGCGTCGGCTCATCCATGACGATGATCTCCGGATCCTTCATCAGAACATCCGCAATTCCCAGCCTCTGGCGCATACCTTTGGAATACGTCCCGGCCTTCTGGTCTGCCGCCTTCGTCATACCGACACGCTCCAGCAGATGATCAATACGTGCCTCCAGCTCCGGTCCGTCCTGACCGTTCAGCCTTCCGGTAAAACGCAGGTTCTGCCTTCCTGTCATATCAGAATAAAATCCCGTATTGTCCGGCAGATACCCCACTCTGGACTTCACCTCCAGCGGATGATGGGCGCAATTCATCCCACAGATCTTCGCATTTCCGGCAC
>JAQXWO010000264.1 GCA_029225485.1 Lachnospiraceae bacterium | reverse complement strand
CAGCCGGTAATCTGGAGGATCCCCCGATTACCGGCCATTTTCTTCTTTATCTCGTCAAACTCTGCAAGCTCCCCCATCGGGGCAGTAAAAGCTCTCATCAATCCCTTTCCTTCCAGGTGTTAAACTGATTAATAACCACATCCGGATCTTCATAAAGCAGCCGGGCCGCCGCCTCTGCCGCATCCTTGAAGGCATCCTCCATGACCGCCCTGTCTTCTCTGGAAAAATGTCCCAGTACGTAGTCCACCAGATCATACTCTTCCGGCTTTTCCCCCACACCGATCTTGATCCGCTTAAACACCTGTGTGCCAAGCTGCGCGATAATATTTTTGATCCCGTTGTGACCGCCGGCGCTTCCTTTTTTCCTGATCCGCAGCTGTCCCGGCGGGAGGCTGATATCGTCATAAAGCACGATCAGCTCCTCCTCCGGATCTATTTTATAGAAGGTACACGCTTCACGGATACTCTCGCCGCTGAGGTTCATGAAGGTCTGCGGCTTCAGCAGAAGCACCTTCTGACCTTCTATGACGCCTGTGCCGCACAGTCCTTTGAATTTTTTCATGTCAAAGGAAATCCTGTACCGGTCTGCCAGACAGTCAATGGCATCAAAGCCTGTGTTATGTCTTGTATGTTCATACTGTCGTCCGGGATTTCCCAGTCCTGCAATTATATACATGTCAGTTTCTCCACTATTTTCTCAAAATGCATACAGTGTGAAGCCTTCACCAGCACTGTATCTCCTTCTTTCACCATGTGCTCCAGCTGGCGCAGCAGCTCCTGCAGATTTTCCATACAGAATACCTTCATCTGGGGATTGACGCTGCGGATGCCTTCTGCCAGATGTTCGCAGAGCGGTCCCACGCAGATACATACATCCAGATCCAGTGTCCCGGCGAATTCTCCCACCTCACGGTGCATCTCCTGTTCCTGCGGTCCAAGCTCTGCCATATCGCCAAGGATCGCCACCTTCCGCCCGATCCCGTCCTGAAGCACTTCCAGGGAAGCTTTCATTGACACAGGATTGGCATTGTAGCAGTCATCGATAATCGTGCAGCGTCCGGAATGAATGATATGGAATCGGCCGCTCACCGGCTGCAGGCTCTCGATGCCCTCCCGGATCTGCTCCGTGGTAAGCCCATAATGCAGTCCCGCTGCCGTACCGGCCAGTGCATTGTAGACCATATGAAGACCCGGGATCGGGATCAGCGTATCAAAAGCTTCTCCTGCCGCATGGATCCTGCAGGCGATTCCTTCCAGCCCTCTTTTTTCAATCCGGTCCGCATAAATATCACTGTCCGGATCCAACCCGAAAAATACCGGCCGGATCCCTTTTACTTCCTTCACTGTCTCCAGCTTGTCATCATCCCCGTTCAGAATGATATACCCGTCCGGGCGCAGAAAATCAAAGATTTCTGATTTTGCCCGCAGCACACCATCCCGGTCTCCCAGGAACTCCAGATGACACTGACCGATATTCGTGATCACGCAGGTATCCGGCTTTGCGATCTCAGCCAGCCGGTGCATCTCACCAAAATCACTGATCCCCATCTCCAGGACAGCGATCTCGTCCTCCTCCCGGATCCGGAACACGGTCAGGGGAAGTCCCAGTTCATTATTAAAATTCCCCAGCGTCTTCAGCACACGATACTTCCGGGAAAGCACAGCCGCAATCATCTCTTTCGTGCTGGTCTTCCCCACACTTCCGGTGATACCCACCACCGGAATCTTTACCTGCTCCAGATAAAATCCGGCCAGATCCTTCAGGGCCTGCAGGGTGGAAGGCACCACAATATAATTGCCCTCTGCCCCCGGTTCCGGCTCCCGCTGGCAGATCACGCCCAGCGCTCCCTGTCCGATCACCGACGGAATAAACTGATGCCCGTCTACTCTTTGCCCGGGGATGGCTGCAAACAGACAGCCCGGCTCTGTTTTCCTGCTGTCGGTGACCACCGATGTGATCTCCTGATCCCAGTCTTTTTCATTTCCGATCAATTGTCCTCCGCAGGCCTGAGCCATACGGCGCAGTGTCATATTTTTCATACCCATAATCTTTCTCCCCTCTATGTCTTTATTTTCCTGACGCCGTCTTCCGTCACAAATCTGCATGCACGAATTTAAACCAGAAAACGACCTTAATAATTTATTTCACTATCGTCCTGTTCTGATACATTCACTGTCCCATATTATCCGGAAGCACCAGTACATCCTCTGTGCTGCCATAGTAGAGCGATTCATCCGCCCAGTCCTCTTCTCCGCCGTCCAGGATCACCACGACATCGTCGCCAGACTCCGTCTGAGATGTCTGACCGCCGTTCGTTTCAGGTAAAGTGCTCTCTGTCTGTTCAGAGCCTTCCATCTGCTGTGCGGTATCATTTCCCGCCTGGCTCTGATTTCCGGCAGTGCCGGTCTCGCCATAGCCATAGTTAATAGATGAACTGTAGCAGACGATCGGTGTCCCCACCTCAATATTCTGGAAAATCACTGCCGCATTGGCTGTAGGCGTATTGATGCAGCCATGGGAACCGCTGTACTGATAGATCGTGCCGCCGTAAGAGCTGCGCCAGGAATCCGCATCGTGGATCCCCACGCCGCCGTAAAACGGCATCCAGTAGCTGACCGGAGTCTCGTAGCCTTCCCCCTTCAGCACTGCATTCTCCTCCTTGCCCACCAGGCAGAAGATCCCCTCCGGCGAGCTCATTCCCTGGCTGACGTTTCCGGTCACCACCGGTGTCTCTACCAGAAGTATTCCATCTTTGTAGAACCACATACGCTGATTCGTATAATCGATCTCAACATACGTATCCCCGATATCATTTTTGCCCCTGGTCCATGCGGTCTCCAGCCACACCGGCTCGCGTTCGGCGGATTCTCCGGATAAAAGCTGCTGATACAGAGCCTCCGTCTCACTTTCCCGATCCATCTGCCAGCCATATGTCCGTGCCTCCGGCCAGACCGTTTCCCCGTTGGAAGTCACAAACTCCGGCCATGTACCGATGGTATCATACTGATCTGCCAGCTGATTCACCCAGGCAGCTGCCGCGTCCCGGTCAAAGACCGGATTCATGGAATCATCCAGAGAAAACCACCCTGAAATGGTCTCGCTGTCAAGGGTCTCAGTCACACCGCCTCCCATCTGATACGTCACTGTGATGGAGCTGTAACGATTGCGGATGGCTGCTTCTGCCTGCAATTCTTTATCTGAAGCATAGACAGACGGCTTCCGGTAACAGTCAGATTCTGTCAGATCTGCCGTCTCCCGGCTTCCGGCCACTGCCTCCTTCAATACTGCAAAGACCTTCTCCTGATCCAGTTCATTTCCTTCCACCTCAGGCACTACCACGTATTTTCCGTCCTGCTGCTCCAGATGTGCATCCTGAGGCTTCACCACGTTGGCCTCCTGCATGCAGGAAAGCTGCTCCATTGCCTTCTTCAGCAGATTTTCATCACTGGCTACAGACGCTTCCATCTGAAAGGACTGTCCTGCTCCCAGAAAGGCCTGAAGCCACATGAGAGGATTCTGCTGCTCCAGAAACTCCTGCATCTCTCCTCCGGATACAAAATGATATCCAATATCCGCTCCGTCAATCGTCTCTGAAGTACCTTCTTTTGTCCGCACGGTGATCTGATAGTTCTCCACCTGAGATGCCACCAGTTCCTCCGCCTCGCGGACAGTCAGATCTGAAACATCCAGTCCGTTTACCGTCGTATGCTCAAAAAAGTGCTCCTTATAATACGTTCCTATACCGATATATACGCCGCCCACGGCAGCCAGAAGTACAAGAACCGCTGTCAAAATTATGATTGTCCGTTTTCTCATATACCTTCCTTTCTGATCTCATCTGCCTGTAAACTGGTTACTGTTCACTCCGTTCCAGTAACGCAAACTGTCATCCTGTACAGAGCCGGTCAAAGATGAGGCAGGCTCTGCGCAGCTGCTTTTATTGTAAATCAGATCAGCATATATGGAAAGAAAACGGCTCTTAAAAGAATCTTTATTGTTTATGAATTTTTCGATTCTCTCTTCACCAGAACCACTGCAGAATAAGACGGAAGAGTGACTACGATCTCCCCTCCTGCCGCACTGTAAGGACCGACAGGCACTGTATTTGTTTCTTCTTCCGATGCTTTCTCATCCTCTTCACAGGTATCTGCACTCTGACACTTCTCTTGCGGCAATACCTCCCCGGCTGCCCAGAACTGATTTTCATCTGTATAGAGAACACAGTCCAGCACTTCCATTTTCTGTACGCCGATCTCCCATACCGGAATCTTCATCTCCCGCTCTCCGTCACCATTGTTGTTAAAGACAACGATGACCTGTTCTTTCTGACTGAACCGTCCGTAGGCCAGACAATTATAATGCTTGTACAAAAATTTCAGAGAACCGTGGCTCAGCACCGGATACCTGCGGTGCATCCGGATCGCAGCCCGATGAAAGCCCAGCATCATCTGATCCTCATTTCCCCAGGGGTACGTACGCCTGTTATCCGGATCTGTAAATCCGCATACTCCGGCCTCATCTCCGTAATAAACCGTCGGTGCCCCCGGCCAGGTCATCTGCATCACGACAGCTTCCCGCATGACAGCCGGATTGACTCCCTCCGCTGCCGCCGCATGCCCCAGCCTGTCCACCCGGCCGACCTTATGGTTCGTTCTGGTCAGGAATCTGGAGTGATCGTGATTGGACAATTCATTCATGGCGGTCTGCAGAGATGGCGCCATGAAACGGGACATATGGTAATTCATCGCTCCGATAAAGCTGTCCGCATTCCCCAGCATCCCCAGGTGAAAATCATCACTGTGCTTCTCCATCCCCGTAAAGAACCAGGTCAAAGGCTCCATAAACGCATCATAATTCATGACCGTATCCCATTCATCCCCGTGCAGCCAGGCGCCCGGATCGCCATAATGCTCCGCAATAATCAGCGCATCGGGATTTGCCTCTTTTACAACACTGCGGAATTTCTTCCAGAAGCTGTGATTGTATTCACTGGAAAATCCAAGATCCGCCGCCACATCGAGACGCCATCCGTCCGCATGAAAAGGCGGCGACACCCATTTTTTCGCAATCTGTAGAATATACTCCTCCAGCTTCGGGGACTCCTCATAATTCAGCTTCGGCAGCGTGTCATGCCCCCACCAGCCGTCATAAAAGGAATTGTAAGGCCATTCATGCTCATTCTGGAATTTGAAAAAGCTGCGGTACGGGCTGTCCGCCGATACATAGGCTCCCTTCTCATATCCCTCCTGATGCTCATAGATCCGCTCCCGGTCCATCCATTTATTAAAGGATCCGCAGTGATTAAATACCCCGTCCAGAATAATCTTCATCCCCCGGCTGTGAGCCTCCTCCACCAGTTCAATAAACATCTGATTTCTGGATTCCAGATTCTCTTAATCTGTCACTCTTGTGATGTAGCAGGAGGAATACTTGTTCTCCATATGCCCTTACTGCAGAATACTGCACTCCTCATAAACGATCATTCCATAT
>JAQXWO010000263.1 GCA_029225485.1 Lachnospiraceae bacterium | reverse complement strand
GCTTTGCCCAGCAGGTACATCATCAGTGTCAGGCCGCCGTTGTTGGTTCCTCCGTTCAGGTTGCTTCCTGTCAGCATGAAGGGTTCTGTAAACAGGTTGAACATACCGATGGTAGACTGAATCATGGTAAAGAGGATAATCGGCTTCAGAAGCGGAATCAGAATGCGGAAAATGATCTGCACATGATTCGCGCCGTCGATCTCTGCCGCTTCATAAATATCATTGCTGATTCCCTGCATACCGGCCAGATAGATGACCATGTTCCAGCCGATCCACTTCCATGCAAACAGTATGATAACAGCCACAGGAATCAGGGATCCGTCACCGGCCAGCCAGTTGATGGGTTCTTCCCCGAACAGCCCCAGGAACCAGTTGATCAGACCATAGTTGTATCCGAACATATTGGAGAAAATAATGGAAATCGCAACGGAACTGGTGACCATCGGCATAAAGTAGATGGTTTTGAAAATATTCTGTCCCTTTACCAGCTTGGAATTCAGCAGATATGCCAGCACCAGGCCGCCCAGCAGGATCGGAATATGCGCGATCAGCCCCATAAACAGTGTATTTTTCAGCGCCTTCCAGAACAGCGGGTCATTCAGAAGGTTCGCATAGTTCTCAAATTTAATAAAATGCATGGCACCCAGTCCGTCCCAGCGGAAAAAGCTGAGTGCAAATCCTGCCACCATTGGGAACAGGGTAAATGTGGCAAACAGAATATAAAACGGAGCAATATACACATAGGCTACTCTGTACTGCCAGAGAGTAGCCAGCAGTCCGGTCTTTTTCTTCGTCAATTCAGCCGACCTCCTTTAAACATTGTTCTCTTCGGAAAAAGAAGGGGTTGTCAGAAAACAACCCCTTCCCTCATTTTCTGCTATAAATTGTTATTCTTCCCAGACACCTGCGTCTTTCAGAGTCTGGATCTGCTGTGCCTTGAGTTCTGCACATGCTGCCTCGATATCATTTCCCATTCTCTCACGGATCTGCTCCGGAGTCTCACCGGCCTCGGCACCTGCATTGAAGGAGCTGTACAGATAACCCTCTGCGGTAACGTCCATGATCGTATTGAATACGGTGGGTACGGATGCTGCGATCTCTGTAGCGATGGAGTTCGGAGCCTGTCCGCCGAAGTACGGGTCACCGTCCGTATACAGTTCCGGAGCTTCTTCCCATGCCGGCTCATATGCCGGGAAGTAGTCAACTGCCGCGAACATTGCGTTCTGAGCCTCTGCCGTACAGAGCATGTACTCGATAAATGCCCATGCAAGTTCTTTGTTTTCAGACTGTTCCGGAATTACAAGGAAGGATCCGCCCCAGTTGGTAGACGGCATACCTGCCGGAAGAGCGGTTGCTCCCCAGTGGCCTGCGCCATCCGGATCGATATCTGTCTTCAGGAATCCTGAGAACCAGGAACCAGCCGCTACAGATACGCATGTGCCCTGAGCGTATGCTGCATAAGCCTCTGCGGACCACATATCAACGTTCATATCCCAGCCATTCTCTCTGATCTTCAGGCAGGCTTCGAGACACTCCAGATCCCCGTCTCTTTCCAGCTTGAGGTTCAGTTTCTCATCATAGTAATCGCGGTTGATGAACATCCACTGATACGGATAAGCTGCTGACGGAAGGAACCATCTCTCACCCGGAATCGAAACTGCTTCCGCTACCTTGAGAACGCCGTCCCAGGTGCTCATAAGCTCTGTCACTTCTGCCGGATCGGTCGGAAGTCCACATTCCTCAAATACATCGGTACGATAATAGTAAAGTGTCGGGCCAAGATCCCACGGAAGAGCTACCATTCTAGTGCCGTCGTCGGATACGGCCTGATCCCATTTGAATGCTCCGAAATCATCTTTGTACTGATCTACGCCAAACTGATTCAGGTCGGCAAGCGCGGTGCTGTTTCTGTACTGAGCAATGTATGCTCCCTCAACCATGGCCACATCCGGAGCACCGGATCCTGCTGCCAGAGAGGTCTGCAGTGACTGATGATGAGCAGTCGTGTCTGTGAATACCAGCTCTACTTCGATGTTCGGATATTTCTCATTAAATCCTTCCAGAGCTGCCTCAAACGCGTCATCGCCTGACGGCCATCCGCCAACTTCGATGGTACCCTCAAGTTCCTCGTTTGCATTGGCAGTCATCATGGTTCCGGAAAACAGGGATGCTGTCATGGCAAGTGCCAGTGTTGCTGTTAAGATACGCTTTTTCATTACATATCCTCCTTAGATTTTTATTTTCAGCGACTGTATCACAGCGCCAAATTACTTTTTTATTCCCGGAGAGTCCGGACGGTCTCCCCTTCGATCAGCTTCAGCGGAATGTGTGTGACGTTTTTTGTCTTGTTCCCGTTGATCTTGTCCAGCAGAACCTCCACACATTTCTTTCCTATCGTCTGC
>JAQXWO010000262.1 GCA_029225485.1 Lachnospiraceae bacterium | reverse complement strand
ATCTCCTCTCCCAGGTATTTCTTTGACATCACAGAGCACTCAATATGCCATCCCGGACGTCCGTCACTCCACGGAGACTCCCAGTAGGGCTCTCCTTCTTTTTTCGGCTTCCAGAGTACAAAATCCAGCGGATCCTCCTTCTGATCCTCACCGGTCACCAGTAGAGAACGGTTGCCGGACCGAAGGTCGTCCAGATTCTTGTGGGAGAGCTTTCCGTAATCCTTGAACTGGCGGGTGCGGAAATACACGGTCCCGTTCACATTGTAGGCATATCCCTTCTCGATCAGGGTGGAGATCATCTCGATCATACCCGGAATCTCCCGGGTAGCCAGGGGATGGGTCGTGGCCGGACGTACATTCATCGCTGCCATATCCTTCTTGCACTCGGCAATATATCGCTCAGAAATCTCCTGGGCTGTCACACCCTCTTCATTGGCCTTCGCGATGATCTTGTCGTCCACATCCGTAAAGTTGGATACATAATTTACCTCATAACCCTTGTGCTCCATATAGCGGCGCACCGTGTCAAATACGATCATCGGGCGTGCATTTCCGATATGAATAAAATTATAAACGGTAGGTCCGCACACATACATGCTGACCTTGCCCGGTACCAGCGGCACAAATTCTTCTTTTCGCTTTGTCTCTGTATTATATACTCTCATAAAAAAACTCCTCTTCTTTCCCGGAGACTGTAAGGGGAATCACAGCCATTCCCTGGCATAACAGCCGCAGCAGATATACTGGCGGAATCAGACTCCGTATCGGCACTGTATCTCAAGTCTATGCAAATTGGGGGGCTTTGTCAATCGTTTCTGCAAAAAAAGACGGGGAAGTTCGCCAGAATATCTATGCGACGCTGTCTTCCTCAGACAGCTGTGTTTCAAATGAATTTAGACATGGTATTTCTATTGGTTCAAACGAATCTGGACATGGTATTTCTATTGGTTCGAAGTAAACTGCAGGAATGGTATTTTTATGAACTGTGAGGCTCTTTCAAAAATTTGGTTTGACATACTTTTTCCTCCGTGATAAGGTTTAGAAAAAGGAGGATATCCTGATGAATGTAATGCCTGTTTCTGAATTGATCGACAGGGTAGCAGCCATCTGCAGAGCAAATGGTGTCACAAGACTGGATCTGTTCGGTTCTTTTGCTGCTGGAACGGCGCTGCCGACCAGTGATATTGATTTTGTTGTATATGGATGTCCAGATATCCTGAAGCTGGAAAAGCAGCTGGAGGAGATTGACACTCTGCGGAAAATCGATATTTTTGATTATGACAGTATTCATAATGAATTCTTGCTGGAGGATATAAGAAAATATGGAAAACAGATCTATTAACCGATATCATACTTTTTGTAAAAGCCTGAAAAATCTGGATAAAAGCAGAACGGCTGACCCGGATGCAGATTTTGTCCTGGAAGGTACTGTACTGAATTTCTGTCTTACATTTGATATTTCATGGAAAGTCATGAAGGATGTTCTGGTAAAACAGCTTGGTGTACTGGATTTTGCTGCCGGTTCTCCAAGAGAAACTCTTCAGCAGGCTTTTCTGAATGGTCTGATCGACGATGATCAATGGATGCATATGCTGAGAGTCCGGAATCAGCTGGCTCATGACTATGACGGTACATTTGCGGCAGACAGATTCCGGGACATCATAAATGTATACTATCCGTTGTTTGAAAAACTGAAAATTAAGATTGGTAAATACTATCGTGCGCATCCTCCGCAGCCCGGGCAGCCTTCCTGAGCGGGGCGCATCCTGTCGTCCGCGATCACATCGTACAGCGGCTCGATCAGGCATACTGCCTGGGAGGAGATCCCCTCGCCGCTTCCGGTAAAGCCCAGACCTTCTTCTGTGGTGGCCTTTACATTCACACGGTTCTCTTCGATTCCCAGTGTTTCCGCGATATTTTTCTTCATCTCATCCAGATATGTCATCAGCTTCGGTCGTTGCGCGATGATCGTGGCATCGATATTTTCGATCACAAAACAATGTTCCTCCAGAAGCTCTCCCACATGCTTCAGCAGAAGCAGGCTGGAGATCCCGCTGTATTTTGGATCCGTATCCGGAAAATGTCTTCCGATATCCCCCAGCGCAGCTGCTCCCAGAAGTGCGTCCATCACGGCATGCAGCAGCACGTCTGCATCTGAATGTCCCAGAAGCCCTTTTTCATAAGGTACTTCCACACCGCCCAGGATGAGTTTTCTCCCTTCCACCAGTCTGTGCACATCATATCCCATTCCTACTCTCATTTGCTCTATTCCTCCTTTTGGGTGGGTCACTGACTTTTCAGGATACAGTATCCCATTCCTTCGGTTTTCCATACGCGATCTGCGAGTATTTCTCCTGCATCTCCTGATACAATGCCTCTGCCTCTTTCGGCACACCTTCTCCGATCATCAGCTCCAGCCGTGTATCATCCTTCAGGATCAGCACCAGCTTCTGAATGTCAAAATTCACACTGCCGCAGCACATTTTAGAATCCACTGCCTCGATTCTGCGATAGGCACGCCGGATCCGGTCAGTTTCGACCTGATACCAGTGGAATCCCTTTTTCCAGAACACATGTCCATCGCCAAACCGGATGTTTCCATGAGACTTCTCCTTCTGAAACTCCTGATCCAGTTCTGAATTTTCTCCCTTTCGGTAGCTGTATTGTTTTATGCTGTCTGCCATCACACATTTCCCCCTTCTCTCAATGCGTCTCCCTGAGTATCCCGATATGAAATCTCAGATACATGATAATTGTAAATAATTCCATCACAATCATGCACAGGATCATCAGATTGCTTATACCTGCCTCCAGTTTCGGCAGGAACAAAAGGATCAAAATGCAGCCGTCCACCACAGCTGTACATAGCTTTCCGTACCACTGTGCGCCATGCAGCGCATTTTTTCTTCTGAGCAGGTACAGGCCCATGATACCCATATAAAGTTCTTTTGCCAGAAATACCGCAAAAAATACTTTCATCCAGGGATGGCGGAAGGAAACAGCCAGTGCCAGCGTTCCCTGTACCAGCTTATCTGCAACCGGATCCAGGATCTTGCCCAGATTGGTCACCATGTTGAATTTTCTTGCCACATATCCGTCTAAAAGATCTGACAGAAAAATCACTGCCAGAAGGGCAAAGGTCACTCCATACTCCTTCGGCGTGTCTGCCCGGTAATATCCTGCCAGGAATACCGGAAGCATCAGGATGCGAAAATATCCCATAAGATTGGGAATCGAAAATAGTTCTTTTTTCATAGTATATCATTCTCTTTTCTGCAGTCTGCATATTTTTCTGGATTATATCATTTTCTTCAGGAAAAAACAATTCTTGTTCAGGAAACGAAAAAACCTCCCATGACCCAAGCCATGAGAGGTTGCAAATCAAAATGAGATTTTTCCTTGTATTATGCCGTCAGTACCTCCATCACACATCCTGTCAGATC
>JAQXWO010000261.1 GCA_029225485.1 Lachnospiraceae bacterium | reverse complement strand
GAAGGTCATATACATGATAATTTAATATACGAACCGACGATCCACAATCGTGCCACAGGGGAAGTACTGAAGCTTACCGATTATGCGAAAATCTGTATTGCCAGCGGTGGAACCCATATTCATGCAAGGGAATTGACCGGAAGGGTTAAAGTATTTACGGCATGGGATGAGGAGAAATATATGCTGGGCAAAGAAGGAGATTATCTGGCGGTACGGTGTGATGATAGGCACGATATTTATGTGGTAGAGCGGGATATCTTCTTTAAAACGTATGAAGAAATCAGGGAGCATGCGTAATTGACTATGTGCCTCAGGCACAAAGTTGGCAGGTTGAGAGAAAGACATGGGTATTAGAGTGGAAAATAAGAGAGATACAAATGACAAAACTTGGCAGTATGATGCTTTTATCAGTTACAGGCATTCAGAGTTAGACAGTTTTGTGGCAGAGACGCTGCACAGACAGTTGGAGAACTTTAAGCTTCCCGGCAGTGTTGTGAAGCAGAAGAAAGCGGAATTATTAATGCAGGCGAAAGACCAGGGTCCGGATGTTGCCGGGCAGAAGAAAACCGCTATCAAGACCCGCATCCACCGGGTTTTCCGCGACCGGGAGGAACTGCCTCTGGTAGCCAATCTGGCTGATCCGATCAAGGATGCATTGGAGAACTCGGAATATCTGATTGTGATCTGTTCGCCCAGACTGAATCAGTCAATGTGGTGCCGCAAGGAGATTGAGACCTTTATTGAGATGCATGACAGAGAGCATGTGCTGGCAGTACTGGTGGAAGGGGAGCCGGATACTTCTTTTCCGGAGGAACTGTTGTATCGTGAGGAGGAAGAGATTCAACCTGACGGTAGTGTCATTATGAGAAAAATCCCTGTGGAGCCATTGGCGGCTGATGTCCGTGGCACTGATCACCGGGAGATTAAGAAGAAGATCAAAAGTGAGCTTTTGCGCCTTGCAGCACCTATGTTTGACTGCAACTATGATGATTTGAAGCAGCGACATAAGGAACAGAGAACCCGTAAAATCATTATGACATCTGTGTCGGTAAGTGCGGTATGTCTGTTATTCGGTGTGGTCAGCACCACTATGGCGCTTCGGATACAGCATCAGAATACGCAGATCAAGGAGCAGGCAGTGGAGATAGCGGCGCAGGCTGACGAGATAGAGACACAGTATAAGAAAGCGAAACAGGATGCTTGTATTTCCCAGACCAGGGAAGGACGAAGTTATTTAGAAGACGGCGATCGTATGAAAGCCATTGCTACTATACAGGACGCCATCTGGGATCTGCCGGACAGGGGAAATGATATCTATCAGGAAGGCAATATGATAGAGGAGGATATGGACTATCCGGCGCAGGCGGTCTATGCCTTAACGGACAGCTTATATTTGTATGAAAACGGGCAGCAGATATTGCCGGACCGGCTGCTGGAAGCGGATTCCACGATTCAGTATATGAAGCTTTCCCCGGAGGGCAGCAGGATCGTTACCATGGATCTGTCGGGACAGTTGACGGTCTGGAACCCCGAGGATACCAGTACCCGGATCAAATTGGCCATTGACAGTATTTCCGGCAGTTATGAAGAGCAGGTAGCCTTTTTCGGAGAGGATAAGCTGTTCTGTCCTGGGGAAAACGAGGTGATCCTCTATGATATTTCCGGGGAGACAGCCGAAGAATTATATCGCATTTCCTGTCAGGATTATGTGGGCGTTCTGGTGCAGCAGGAGAAGAAAATAGCGATTCTGATGCGGGAAGAGGGGTATTGTGCCATTGACTGTCAGAATGGCAGCATACTGTATGAGTCCGACTGGGATATGGATGAACTGATCGCACGTATGACCGCTAAGAGTGTGATGAGTGAGGATGGATGCTACTGGGCAGTGACCCTGAGTAATTCGTATTACAGCGATGCGGAGCAGAGACGGGTTGCCATATATGATACTGCCTCGGGAGAATGTTTAAACAGCTATGAGATTGGATATGAATACATTCATTCCATGCGTTTTGATGGGGACAGGATCTATGTGGTCAGCAACCACAGTGGGGATTTTCAGGCAGAGCAGCTGACTTTGGGAATGGAGGGCAGACTGCAGGCATTTGATGTGCTGGGCGCGACTGCACCGATATGGACTTTTGAGCAACACAACGGCTGGCTGTATGAGACTTCCTATGCACACATGGAAAATAGCGATTATCTGATCTGCTCCGGCTATGGGGAAGTGATCGTTTTAAATAAGCAGGATGGAAGCTATATTGATACTTTTTCCTTTGGTACGGAAGTGGTTCGTATTGCCAACTATGTGGGAAGTGACAATTTCCTTGCTTTTACAAGAGACGGTG
>JAQXWO010000260.1 GCA_029225485.1 Lachnospiraceae bacterium | reverse complement strand
ATATGCTTCGGAGAATACTCATCCCCATATCTGCGAAGTATTTCATACACAGAAATACTTCCCATACTGTAGCCCATCAATGCGCAGGGAAGATCTGTTCTCCGCAATTCCCGCATCTGATTTCGAACATCCCCGGCAAGCTCTCCGAAATCCTGATAAAATGCTTCTGTTTTTCTGGTACCGTGTCCCGCATATTCAATCGGTGTCACCAGTATCTCATCTGCCAGCAGTTTTTTCAGTTCATCAAAGGCACCGGCCATTCCACCGGCATAGGGAATACAAAAAAGCTGAATTTTTTCACTCATGTCTTTTCCTTTTCTGTCTGAAAGTTATGTATGACAAAATACATTTAGTATGCCATATATGCAAAAGATGCAGCATTGAATCCAGGTCCATAAACTCCCAATACGATCACAGACAATACAGCCAGAAGATACAGACCCCATCGGAATACGATTCCCTGCTCTGCTGCCCATTCCCGAACAGAACCCTTCATCTGGAAATGACTGATCATACCAAAAAGAGCAATAAAAATCACAATGACATTCATGTCATATACAGTAAAATCAGTACTGAACAAAGTTCCGTCAAACAGCATCCAGGGCTTAAAATCAGTCAGAATACTCTTCAGAATAATTCTGGTTTTCCACAAACCATTCGGTCTTGTCAGAAGACGTCCTCCTGCGAAGATCAGAGTGGTCCTTGCCATCTGAAATGCTCTCCAGGAATAAGATTCCGTATTGACTTTTGCCTTGACTGCAAGCTGATGCAGATCATCTCCAAAACATACCGACATCAGAATCATGAAAGAGTAATAGAGTCCCCATGCCAGATAAGTCTTTCCGGTACCATGCCACAATCCTGTCAGTACCCAGGTCACAGTAACAGGCAATGCCGTTACCAGAACTCTGCCCAGCTGCTCCGGTACTTTCCCTTTCGTCTTCTTGCTGATATTTTTGACCAGTTTGGAAGTAGAGATCGGGTAGTATACGTAATCCTTAAACCAGCTTCCCATGGACATATGCCATCTGCGCCAGAACTCAGTAACCGATCTGGAAGCAAATGGATGATCAAAGTTCAGATCCAGCTCTACTCCAAAAATCTGCGATACTCCTCTGGCAATATCCATACAGCCTGAAAAATCAGAGTAAATGTATACGACATCCAACAGACCGGCCACAACAAACATCGCGCCGCCAAACTCTGTGTATCTCTCATATACCTGGGAAATAAAAATATCCAGACGGTCGGCAATCACAAGCTTTTTGATAAAACCCCAGACCATGAGCTGAATACCAAAGGTAACCCTTGTATAATCAAAACGAAGTTCCTGTTTCAGACGCTGACCAAGCCTGCCGTAACGGGCGATAGGTCCCTGCAGAATATGGGGAAAATAGCATACATACAGAAGAAAGCGAAAATAATTCTTCTCATATCCCACACGTTTCCAGTATACATCCATCAGATAGCTCAGTGATGAAAACGTATAATAAGAAATGCCCAGCGGTACAATGATCATCGCTGCCGAGAAACTGCCCTTTCCTCCCAGATGAAGGAGCAGACTGTTGATAGGATCAACAAAAAACTTTGTAAATTTGCAGATACAGAGAATACCGATATTAAATACAAGAAGCAGGGTCAGTACTTTGCGGCATCTGGTCTTGGCCTTCTCTTTCAGCGCTTTCTTCTCTTTTCTGTCCAGACCATCCGCACTGCATGCCCGGTCAAGTTCCTCATAAATCGCACCCATCTTCCGCCCGGCAAGATATACCGAAAAAGAAGTCACAAAAATAAATGGAAGGTACTTCACCCCGGCGATTGCATAAAAAACAAGACTCGCAGTCAAAAGTACGATCCATCTAAATCTGACAGGGCATATGTAAAATACACAAACTGCTATGATCAAAAATACCAGAAAGTTAAATTGTACAAATGTCATTCTGTCCCTCCGCATACGGCAGCCGCACGTTCCTGTGGTGCGGCTGCCGGATATGTTTTCGTATTAATCTCTCAGCTCCTGAATCATGTCCCACATAGCCTGTACAGAATCAAAATTCTCCGGGACAATATACTCCATATCGATCTCAATATCAAATGTCTCCTCCAGCTCAGCCAGAATCGAAGTCATATCAATGGAATCAATGATCTTGTTAGAAACAAGACCGGTCTCGTTTTCATAATCAATCTTCGGGTTTACACGTTTTAAAGCTTCAATCAGTTCGTTCATTTGTTTTCTTCCTTTCCAAGCTCAATATATAATGTTTTTCCTGCTTCATTTTTCGGAATCGCCTTTATGACATTCACATGGATGGCACTGGCATTGATATGGGTCCGGTCGATCAGGAAATCCTTCACATCATCCTTACAGGATGCATCTGTAATATAAACCTCCATACACTCATCCGTACCGGTGGTCGCGCAGTCCAGATAATCAAACTGGGCCTTGATCATCCGATCGATCTCATCCAGATTGATCCTGTTGCCGAACAGCTTCAGGAAACGCTTCTTCCTGCCCACAACATAATAAAATCCGTCCGCATCCCGTTTTGCCATATCACCGGTCTCCAGACGCCCGTGACGCTCATCTCCTTTCGCCAGATCCTCTCCGCACTGGGCATAGCCAAGTGTCACATTTGGTCCTTCATAAACCAGCTCTCCTGTAACTTCCGGCTCCTGGATCTCATTTCCATCCACATCGATCAGAGAAAATCTGCCGCCCGGAATCGCAATTCCCATGCTTCCGTATTTTTCAAGGGATTTATCATACGGCAGCCAGGACATTCTGGCAGTAGCCTCTGTCTGGCCATACATGACAATAAAGCGCTTTCCCTTTTCCTGCGCATACTGAGCAAATTCCCGATGCAGTTCCGGTGCCAGCTTTCCGCCTGCCTGGGTCATAGTCCGCAGATCCGGAAGATCCATGCGGAAGAAACGAACCCGTTTCAGCATTTCATATGTATACGGCACTCCGCCGAAAGATGTGGCTTTATTGGTCTTCATGAAATCCCAGAACTCTTTGCCTACGATAGGTTTCGTAGTCAGAAGAATCGCAGCTCCTACCAGCAGATGGCTGTTAATGATCGACAAACCGTAAGTGTAATTCATAGGAAGCGTAGTAACCGGGCGCTCGGTGTCATCCAGTTCCAGGTACTGCGCGATCGCTTCTGCATTTGACTGAATATTCCGATAACTCTGGCGCACCAGTTTGGGGCTTCCCGTAGAACCTGATGTCCCCAGAAGCAGAGCCAGATCCTCATGCAGCGGATAGGCTGTGGAGAATCCTGTCCTGAGCAATGCATATCCAAATTTTTCCCGTACAGTCTCATACTCCGGATACCGCTCCTTCAATTCCTGCGGAAGATACAGCCATGCCGGCTGATACACCTGAATCAGAGAATCCACCAGTACCTCATTTGTATGCGCATCCAGCAGATACGGGACCACCCGCCTGTTCAAAGCACCAAGATAACCGCACACAGAACCTGCCGTATTCGTACAAAAACTGAACATCAGGCTGCGCGGCTGCATCAGAGAAGCGATCTCCTCCACTTCCCGGCTCAATTCGTCATAAGTAAGGCTTATTCCCTCTTCTGAGATCAGAGCCATTTTATCTTTATACTTTTTCAATTCGTCAAAATAACTCATATGTCCACTCCTTAGTTTCTAAACCTTTTACTTTCTTTATAAAAGCATAGACATGATTATTGTAAGCTTTTTTTTACATTCATGCAATACAAAATACTTCAAAAATCGTGACAAACTCTTCCCTGCTTTTTCCTGCAGCAGAGGAATCCCATGAGAATAATCTTGTGAAAAAACATAACTCCATTTGC
>JAQXWO010000259.1 GCA_029225485.1 Lachnospiraceae bacterium | reverse complement strand
GTATAGATAAATCCCAGCATCAGCACGGATGCGATGGCCGGTTTCATCAGCGGCAGCGTGATATGCAGGAACTTCTGAATGGAGGAAGCTCCATCCACCTCGGCACTCTCATAGACATCCTGGGAAATGCCGGTCAGACCTGAGGTCAGCAGCAACATATTGAAGGGAATACCAACCCAGCAGTTGACTGCGATCACGGCAGCCATTGCCGTATTTCCTTTCAGAAGCCACTCCACCGGCTGCTGGATCAGATGCATCTTCATCAGAAGGTCATTGATCACACCGCTGGATACATCAAACATATTTTTACCAAGAAGAGCCGTTACCGACATCGGCATCATGTATCCCACCAGGATCATACCGCGGATGGGGCCTGCCAGGGTAAAGCGTTTTGAGAAAAACAGTGCAAAGATAAATCCGATGGTAAACTGAAATACCAGACAGCCGATAGTAAATACCAGTGTATTCTTAAATATCATCTGGAAGGTCGGATCCTGAAACAGTTCCACAAAATTCTGCAGTCCCACAAAGACGTCCGTACCGGACTTGAAGGTCTTGACATTTACGTTACGGAATGCCAGCCGGATATTATAGATCAGCGGGTATCCCAGCACGATCAGAATATAGAGAAATCCGGGGAGGACAAACATGTATCCCTCCAGCTTTTTCTTTTTTGCTATCGTCATTTTCATATAACCACACTCCTGTCACGATATAAGCTGTAATAAGATACCGGACGGATCGTTCTGCGCCTTTCGCTCTTGCGATCCTGATATCAATAAAGGGCTGCTGCCTCATAAAGGCAGCAGCCCTGTCAACTTGTCTTACTTACGGAAGCGGAACTTCCGCAACGATCGGATCAATGACTGCCGCTGCGTCAGCTACTGCAGTTGCCGCATCCTTCTCACCAAGGAGAACTGCCTGCTCTGCTGTGTAAATAGCTTCGGAGATCGTCGGCCATGACTCGTGAGGTCCTCTTGCCACTGCAAATTCCATAGAATCATTGAATACTTTGTATCTTGCATCTGCTGTCCAGAAGTCCTTCAGACCAACTGCGTCGCCGCGAACCGGAAGCTTACCGGCAACTTCACACCAGTCTGCATTGTTCTCTGCAGTCTGCATATATTTCAGGAATTCTACACATGCTTCTACATTTTCAGCACCTGCACATACACCAAAGTTCTCACCGCCGATAACGGTAGCCTGTGCTCCGTTAGCACTCTGCGGCATCGGTACGTATGCGTATTCCCATGTCACGGAATCCTTATAGTCGCCGTCAAGCTGAGCTACCTGCCATGTACCGGACTCCAGCATAGCTGCCTTGCCTGCGATCCATGCGTTCAGAGCATCGCCCTGTCCCCAGTTAACAACTTCCTTGCTCATCCAGCCATTGGAGATCAGTTCACCGAGTGTCTCAAATGCTGCCTTGCCTTCTTCACTGTTTACAGATGCAACTGTTGCGCCTGCGCCGTACAGCCACGGAATAAACTGGAAGGTACCTTCCTCGTTTCCGATCGCGCACATTGCAAATCCGTACACGCCATTGTCCGGATCTGTGGTTGCTTCACAGACTGCCTTGAACTCTTCCAGAGTTGTCGGCGGCTCTTCAAAACCTGCTGCCTTCAGAAGGTCCATGTTGCACAGGATAGCCAGACAGTTGGAGTTGTTCGGAAGTCCGTACAGATTTCCTTCCGGATCCATACAGGAGCTAAGCGGTCCCTCATAGAACTGATCCAGATCTTCCCATCCCTCAAGATAGCTGGTGATATCCTCAAATACACCAAGAGAAATGTAGGAAGCCATATCCGGTGAATCCACCATACCGATATCAGGAAGCTCTCCGGAAACAGCACCGATGGTATACTGCTTCATCAGCTCTTCACGGGAAACAAAGGTCGGTACTACATAGATGTCACTCTGCATCTCATTGTACTCTTTGCAGACTGCATTCAGAGCTGCGGCCTCATGCTCGAAGTAATGCCATACCTCTACCTCAACTCCTCCGTTTGGCTCGCCGATGTCTGCCGTATCCTCAGCAGAAACGCACATGCCTGCTGTCAGGAATGTGGTCATAGCCATCGCAACTGCCATTGCCATACTCAGTTTTTTCTTCATGAATAAATCCTCCTTTTTGTTGATCACGATCTTGATGTATCTATCTTACCGTTTTTATTTGTGCACTTCAACCTAATATTTTAATATTATTTCCTGATTTTAGTTTAAAATTTTAATATATTCGTATTATTTTAAGATTTTTCATCGTTTGCTTTGTACTTTTCGTCGTGTTTTTATTATTTCTATTATTTTATTTATGCAAAAGGACGAAACTCATCGTTTCGTCCTGGTATACTCTGTCATATTGATGCCTGTTTCTTCTTTAAAACATTTATAAAAATATTTCGGATCAGAAAATCCTACCGAATAGGGGATCTCTTCTCTCGGGACTTCCCCCTCATCCAGCAGCTGTTTCGCCTTTTCGATCCGGTATCGCCGGAGAAATCTGGAAAAATTCTCTTTTGTGTCTCTCTTGAACAGAAAGCAGAAATACTCCGCGCTGATCCCCAGCATCTCCGAAAGCTCCTTCTGAGAGATCTTTGTCGCATAACTGCTCTGTATGATGTCCAGCGCACGGGAGATCAGAGGATGTGCCTCCGGATACATCGCCTTCAGGCTGTCATCCGTCGATTTTCCTTCGTTCTCTGACGGACTGTCCTCCAGCAGCCGGTGCCAGACCTGGGATACCTCTTCCCGGGTCACCGGTTTGACCAGATAATCCACCACACCGAGGGTGATCGCCTGTCTGGCATACTCAAATTCCTCATAGGCGCTGATGATCACAAATTTGACAGGAATCCGATTATCCCGCACGGCCTTGATCAGGGAAATACCATCCATATAAGGCATCCTGATATCCGTAAATACTACATCCGGCTTCTGCTGCCGGATCATCTCAAAGGCCTGTCGCCCGTCATAAGCCTCTCCCACCACCTCAGCCTCCGGTGAGATCGATGTAAGAAGCGATTTCAGGCCCCTGCAGGCACGTCTCTCATCTTCTGCAATGATAATCCGCATGTTATTCCCCCTGACTTCCTGTCCATGTACTTTCCCGCATCTAGTACATCGTAAATTAAATAACTGACACATATGACTTGTCTATTTTCCCGATAGTACACCTCAAAAATACTCAGCGTAGCCTAGAATCTCTATCCCTCTGACCGGTCATGCTTCTATGCTCTCCGGAATCGGGATCAGAAAGATAAACTTCGTCCCTTTTCCCTCCTGCGTCTCCAGTGATATTTCAAAACGGCTTCCGTAATACATACGCATTCTGGTCACAACATTCTGAATGCCGATCCCCTGTCTCTTTTCATTCTGCACATCCGTCTCTTTCCTGTCAAGAGAAAGATTTCCTCTCTCCCTCAGAATCTTCTGGATCGTCCGCTCTGTCTCCGGATCCATGCCGCATCCGTTGTCCTCGATCACGATCTTCAACAGTTCCCCTTCCATCCCGCCTGAGATCCGGATCATTCCTCCCTGCTTTCTTCCCTCAAAGCCATGAAGGATCGAATTCTCCACAAAGGGCTGGAACATCAGCCTGCAGCACGGCCACTGGCCATACAGATCCGGGAACCGGATCTCATAATCAAATACTGTTTCCAGACGGTATTTCTGAAGGTACAGATACTGATCGATCCAGGCAATCTCCTGATAAATATACACATCCTGACTCTTCTGATCAAAGGTGTATCTCAGGATATTGGATAGCTTCTTCAGAAGTACAGAGACCTTATAATTTCCCTCCTCCATCGCTTCGTAATTGATGCTTCCCAGCGTATTACAGATAAAGTGGGCATTGATCTGGGATTCCAGCGCCTCCCGTTCTGCCTGATGCTTTTCTTCAATGGAAAGAAGTGTCTCCTGATGCTGACGGCTGATCTCCTGATTTTTCTGCCGGATCGCCTCGATCATCCGGTTATACTCTTCCGCGATCTGCCATACTTCATGGCTGCCCTCGATCTCGATCTTCGAGTGATAATCTCCCTGTTCCACATGCTTCATTGACTGAGAAAGCTGCCGTACCGGATGCATCAGCCTCCGGAACCAGATAAAGATCACTGCCACACCAAAAATCAGCAGAAGTGCATAGACTGCACTGCTCCGCCCGTAAATCGCGTCAATATGTTCCTCCATCTTCTCTTTATCGATCACCACATTCAGCGTCCAGTCAAAGTAACCGATGTCTCTCGAGATATGTGTGACGGATGATTCTCCGGAAATCAGAGATTCCTGTGTACCGATCAGATCACGGTTGCTGTGATACACAATGTCACCGTTCTGATCCGCAATATAGCCCTGTATATACTCCACATCAGGCATATCGACTGTCTTCAGATATTCCTGAAACATATCCGTCTCGCTGGAAAGTACCAGCAGATAGTCTGTCTCCCATATGGAAACCTTCCCGCCCGTGAGTGGGTAGGCAATATGAAAAACTCCCCGTTCCGCATGGGCCGGATGTGTCCTCGGATCCAGAAATACCCGGAAGCGCGGAAAAACAGTATCCCTGCCCTCACCAAAAAAAGAATCCAGGATCTCATTCTGCTCCTCCTGCGTATCCCCGCTCCAGAGAACCGCCTCAGAAGTCTTTATTTTATCATACTGGGTGATCAGTCCCTCTCTTCGAAAAACTGCCGCCGCCTTTATGTTGCTTTCGTAAGTATATAACTGCAGCGAGCGATAAAGATTCAGCGTCATATTATTTACGTTTATGTTTTCCTTCAGCACCGCGTCCGCACTGACTGCACGGTCATAAATATCCTCATCCACCGCCATCTTTCCGCCCTGATAGATCATTTCACGGATGGCAGTTTTCAGATTTTTCTGTACAGACTCCAGCGCTGCATTCTCCGTCTCGTAGTTCTGCTCCATCAGATAGCGGAGATATTCCTTCTTCAGATAGGTCTGCTGCAGAACCGTCACCAGCAGCAGTGCCACAGCCAGCACCAGGGAAAAAGAGGCGGCAAAATGTGTTGCAAAATAGTGTTTCAGATTTTTAATCGGATGCACAGGCAGACTCCCTAACCCTCTGCGCATAAATACGCACAGACATTTTGTGATTTATCGATATGTTACTTGCACTCATTCCATTAAGAAAAGTATAGCCGTATTTATACGAAAAATCAAGTTTCCAGATAGCTCAGAATCCCGTCACAGATCGCCTGCGCCACCTGATCCTGGTACCCTTCCTCCTGCAGTTTTGCCTCCTCCTGAGGACAGGACAGAAATCCGCACTCCACGATCACGGTCACTGACTCGGAACGCTTCAATATGTAATAGGATGTATTTCCCTTGTGCACCCGCGGCCGGGCAATATTCAGCTCCGTATTCATAGCCTCCTGAATACATGCCGCCAGCCGCTCACCCTCCACCGAATGCTGAAAATAAAACACCTGCGGCCCCGATACCGAGGGATCCGGATAGCAGTTCTGATGAATACTGACGGTCAGAAGAGGCTTTGTCTCTGCAATAATGGCCACCCGCCGCTGCATATCCTGCGCTTTCTTATTTGATTCACGG
>JAQXWO010000258.1 GCA_029225485.1 Lachnospiraceae bacterium | reverse complement strand
CCAGTACCACACGATCCTGTGTCACTTTGATAAAAGGAACCACCGGAGCATCCGGATAAGTAGCGCCGGTCATATCCATCATGATCTGTTTTTGGACAGTCCGCGGAATGTCATCAGAAACAGGCTCGAAAGAAGCAATCGTCCCGTCCTCATGATAGGTCACCTCATACAAAGAGGGCACATAGATACCGGGGATCCTTGCAGCCTTTCTGAGGAACTGCTTCCGTCCTTCCCCGTTTTTCCTGCACCCTTTGTAGAGATCAAGAAGTGCATCGTACACGGTCTCCCCTTCCCCGATATAAAACATATCAAAAAAGGGTGCAATGGGCTCCGGATTGTAGCTGCAGGGTCCTCCGCCGATCACAATGGGATAATCCCAGCCGTCTCCCCGTTCCTCTGCCATAGCGGGATCCCGGAGAGCTCCAGGATCTGCAGAATATTCGTGTAACACATCTCATACTGCAGCGTCAGACCAAGAAAGTCAAAATCCAGAATGGGATCCTGTGACTCCAGAGCAAAGAGCGGGATATGCTGCTCCCGCATCACCCTGTCCAGATCCACCCAGGGAGAATAGACCCGTTCACACCAGACATCTTCTCTTTTATTAAACATATCATACAGAATCTGGATGCCCAGATGAGACATACCGATCTCATAGACATCGGGAAAGCCCATGGCGAAACGGATCTCCACCTTGTCCTTATCCTTCATCACTGAGTTTACCTCATTGCCGATATAGCGGGCAGGCTTTTCAATACTCAGCAGGATTTCATCACTTAATGCGAGTTTTCTCATACAATACTCCTGTTACTTTATTTTCTGTCACACAGCTCTCAGATCATGATATCCTATCTGCGCGCCAGTTCTCTTGTAATATCTTCCCAGGTGACCCCTTTTTCTGCCATGAGTACCATAACATGATACAGAAAATCGGAGATCTCATACTTGATTTCCTCCGGATCCGGATTTTTGGCTGCAATGACGATCTCCGTCGCCTCCTCGCCCACCTTTTTCAGGATCTTGTCAATGCCCTTGTCAAACAGATAATTGGTGTAAGATCCCTGCTTCGGATGCTCTTTCCTGTCCAGAATCACGTGAAATACATCCTCAAATACTTTCAGAGGATTCGTATCGTCATACTCTTTCTTCAGAATGCTGCGGTAGAAGCAGCTTCTGTTCCCCGTATGGCACGCAGCCCCTACCTGCATGACCTTTGCCAGAAGCGTATCATTGTCGCAGTCGATGCAAAGCTCCCTCACATACTGATAATGACCGGAAGTCAGACCTTTCACCCAGAGTTCCTGGCGGCTGCGGCTCCAGTAAGTCATCCGTCCCGTACGTACGGTAGTTTCGAAAGCCTCCCGGTTCATGTATGCCATCATCAGCACTTCCTGCGTCTTGTAATCCTGCACCACCACAGGCAGCAGGCCGCTGCCGTCTGTTTTGATCTCCTCCCAGGCAAGGGATGATTCATAGGTATTGACGGGGATACCGGAATCCTTCAGAAAATGCTTCTGCTCCATAAACTCCTCAGTACCCATCAGTTCATCGCTGGCCACCGCGGAAACATACGGATGACGGAGACAGCGAAGAATGGACCCTTCCTCATAGGGCTCCAGATGCAGCACCGTGAAAAAGTCCTCCGGCTGCTTCTGGCAGAAACCGGCAAGCAGTTCCGTCTCCATTCCCTCCTGGACGATCACCTCCGCATCATATACCACCATGCCCCCGAGGTACTGACTGTAATCAGAAAGGAGCTCCATCTCATCCACCGTCACACAGGCCAGTATTTTTTCCCTGCCGAACCGCTCTGAGACTTCCTGTGTCATGACACGGTCCGGTTCTTTTGCATAATTCAGAAAAATCTTCCGGCATCCTGCGTAGATCAGTTTTTTCACATCTTCGACTCTGCGGATGTTTCCTCCGCCATAGACCGGAATATCGACGGATGACGCGATCTCTTTGATGATCCCGATAGACTGATCATGCTCAGCGTCTCCCTCGGACAGATCAAACAGCAGGATCCCGTCCGCTCCGCAGTTGCTGTACTGTACGGCAAGGGCCACTGCATCACCGTCCGCTGCCGGCTCCCTGTCCTCTGTCCCGCATACCGCCTGTCCCTGTTTCAGATAAAGTGGTACGATCAATTCTTTTTCACTCATATAATCCTCCTGATGCCGTCATCTGCGGCTTACAACGTTCCCTTTGTGGATAAGACTCCCGTAATGCGTTCATCATAAGATACTGCCTCATCCAGTGCCTTGGCAAATGCCTTGAACATCCCCTCTGCCATATGATGGCCGTTGCCCGGTGTCAGCATCTTAAAATGCAGATTCATAGCCGCTGAATAGGAAACTGCGTAGAAAAACTCCCGCACCATCTCCGTATCCATCGTGCCGATGCGTTCCACCTGGAATTCCGCATCAGAGCTGTAATAGGGACGTCCGGACAGATCCAGAGCACAAAGCACCAGCACCTCATCCATGGGAAGGATCCGGCTGCCATACCGGCGGATGCCTTTTTTATCACCGGCTGCCCGGCTGATGGCCTGCCCCAGAACGATTCCCGTATCCTCGATGGTATGATGACAGTCCACCTGAAGATCGCCCTCCACTTTTACGGTCAGGTCAAACAGTCCATGTCTGGCAAATCCATCCAGCATATGGTCAAAGAAACCCACACCCGTGCAGATGTCAGAGCGGCCGCTGCCGTCCAGATTCAGACGGACATAGATTTTCGTTTCTTTCGTATTTCTTGTGATTTCCGCAATTCTCTCCGCCATGATCAGATCCCTCTATTCGTCCTTTTTCTCATCTTCGTCTTCAAATCTGACACGGATGGAATTGGCATGGGCCGTAAGCTGCTCAGCCTCCGCAAAAGTAATAATATCATGATGCAGCGGTTCCAGCGCTTCTCTGGAGTAATAGATGATGCTGGATTTTTTCACAAAATCATCCACCGACAGCGGTGAGAAGAACTTCGCAGTACCATTGGTGGGAAGCACATGGTTCGGACCTGCAAAATAATCTCCGAGAGGTTCGCTGCTGTATTCTCCGATAAAGATGGCTCCCGCATTGCGGATCCTTGTCATGACCTGAAAAGCATCCTTCGTCACGATCTCCAGATGCTCGGAGGCAATCTCATTGACAGCATCGATGGCATCGTCCAGTGTATCCGCCAGAAGAATAAATCCATAATTGTCCAGAGACTTCTGAATGATCTCGTGCCGTGAAAGAGTTTTCAGGAAGCCTTCGATCTCCTGTGATACTTTTTCTGCCAGTTCACTGCTGGTAGTGACCAGAATGGCGGAAGCCATCTCATCATGCTCTGCCTGAGACAGCAGATCTGCCGCCACATAGCGGGGATTGGCTGTCTCGTCCGCCAGCACCATGATCTCACTGGGACCAGCGATGGAATCGATGCTCACGTATCCATACACCGCTTTTTTTGCAAGCGCCACATAAATATTGCCCGGACCTGTGATCTTATCTGCCTTCGGAATACTCTCTGTACCGAAAGCCAGAGCTGCGACAGCCTGAGCTCCGCCTGCCTTGTAGACTTCATCCACGCCGGCTTCTCTGGCTGCCACAAGTGTGGAGGGATTCACCTTTCCATCCCGTCCCGGAGGCGTTGTCATGATGATCCGACCCACACCTGCCACTTTGGCCGGCACAATATTCATCAGCACAGAAGAAGGATATACCGCTTTTCCCCCCGGCACATAGACGCCCACCGTATTCAGCGGCGTCACCTTCTGACCCAGGATCGTTCCCTGCTCTGTGCTGTCAAACCAGCTGTATTTTTTCTGCTTTTCATGATAGGCACGGATATTCACCAGTGCTTTGCGGATCACCTCCAGCAAAGACGGATCCACCAGACGGTAGGCCTCCTCGATCTCCTCTTCTGTGACTTTCACAGTCTCTTTTGTCAGAGTCACACCGTCAAACTTTGCAGTGTAGGAAAAAAGTGCCTCATCCCCTTTTTCTCTGACTGCGTTAATGATCTCCAGAACTCTGCTCTCATACTCGGGATAGCTGTTGGGACTTCTCTTCAAAAGCTTCTCCAGAAGGTCTTTCTTCGTATCTTTTGTCAATTTTACTGTCTGCATCATTTACACTCCTTCCATATGAAGTACACGGTTCAGCTCACTTAACAGCTTCGTGATCCGCTCATTTTCCATCCGCATGCTCACCTGGTTGACCACCACCCGGGCAGACAGAGGACAGACCTCCTCCAGGACTACCAGCCCGTTCTCACGCAGGGTGGAACCTGTCTCCACGATATCCACGATCACCTCGGAAAGTCCCACGATGGGAGCCAGCTCGATGGAGCCGTTCAGTTTAATGATCTCCACCGTCTGATTTTTCTGATTGTAAAAATAATCTTTGGCAATATTCGGGTATTTCGTCGCCACACGGATCAGCTCCTGACTTTTCAGAAGTGCTCTGGCTGATTCCGGACCGCATACACACATACGGCAGGCGCCGAATCCCAGATCCAGCACCTCATACAGCTTCCGCTGCTCCTCCATGATCGTATCCCGGCCCACCACGCCGATATCCGCCGCACCGTATTCCACATAGGTGGGAACATCGGGCCCTTTGGCGAGGAAAAATTTCATCTTCAGCTCTTCATTTACAAATATCAGCTTTCTGGAGTCCGGGTCCTTCATCTCCTCACAGGTGATCCCCGTCTTCTCCAGAAGTTCCAGCGTCTTTTTGGCCAGCCGCCCTTTGGTAAGGGCGAAGGTCAGATAACGCATTTCTTTTCTGTTTTCCATACTCTGTCTCCTACTTGTCTGAAAATCCACTGCCATTCACAGCAGCAAACGATCCGCTACAGTTCCACCACCAGTACGCAGGAAGCTTCCTTCGCATAGGCAAGACATGCCTCTCTGGTACGTGTTTCCGAAATCCGGATCAGCTCCACATCGATCCCGTCCCTGCGCAGCTCGGAAGCTCTGGAAACAGCCTCCTCCAGCTTCTCCTGCCGGTAGATAATGATACAGTGGCGGGCGGATACCGGCTGACTGATCTTCTGCCGGTTCAGTGCATTCAGAAGCTGATCGACCACAGCCACAAATCCTACTGCCGGCGCCTCCTGACCGAAATGTCCCAGAAGCTGATCGTAGCGTCCCCCTTTTACGATAGCATCCCCGGTACCGAAGGTATACCCGCGAAAGATGATCCCGGTATAATACATATACCGGTTCATCATCCCAAGATCAAAGGACACGTACTGCTGAGCGTCATAGGACTCCAGGATCCGGTAGATCTCCCGCAGTCTGGCCACTGCCGCAAGTGCCTGGGGGTGACTGGTGAGCTCTTCTGCCCGATCCAGGGATTCCACCCCGCCAAACAGCTTCGGCAGAGCTTCAAATGCCCTTCTCACAGGCTCCTCTGTCTGACATCCGGACAGGAGTTTTTCCACTCCAAAGGTATTTTTATTGGCG